>JBAQRB010000142.1:0-12921 GCA_049295655.1 Rhodocyclaceae bacterium | reverse complement strand
CGACCTTCGGCAACGAGCGGCGCAACAATCCCTTTTGCGGCGACTGATCCGCGGCGTATTCGCGTTGTATCAGCCGTTGATGCGGGCGAGCAGGGTGGCGAACTCGTCGGCCGGTATCGGCTGGCTGAAGTGGTAGCCCTGGATTTCGTCACAGCCGGCTTCGCGGAGAAAATCCAGTTGTTCGGCTGTTTCGACGCCTTCGGCGATCACCGATAGCCGGAGATTCTTGGCCATGCTGATGATCGCACGGGCGATTGCGCAGTCGTCCTGATCGCTTGGGATGCCGCGTACGAAGGACTGGTCGATCTTCAGGTTGTCGATCGGGAAACGCTTCAGGTAGGACAGGCTCGAGTAGCCTGTCCCGAAATCGTCGAGCGCCATCAGAATGCCGGCTTCGGCAAATTCTCGCATCATCGCCACCACCGAATCGGCATTGTGCATCAGCATGCTTTCGGTGATTTCAAGTTCCAGCGAATTGCTCGGGATGCCATGGCGCGCGATGATGCCGAGGACGGTTCTGGGCAGCGCGGCGCTGAACTGGCGGGCCGACAGGTTGACCGCGATGCGCACGGGCGGCAGCCCCTGATCGATCCACTCCCGGATCTGCCGGCAGGCGGCGTCGATCACCCATTCGCCAATCGGAATGATCAGGCCGGTTTCTTCGGCAACCGGGATGAACTGCGCCGGCGAAACCATGCCCTGTTCCGGATGCTGCCAGCGCAGCAGGGCTTCGGCACCGGTGATCCGGCTGCTGGCAAGATCGAGTTGCGGCTGGTAGTGCAGGCACAGTTCGTTGCGCTCGACGGCGCGGCGCAGGCTGCCTTCGAGCTTGAGCTGGTCGAGCGAGCGCAGGTTCATTTCCTGCGAGTAGAAAACGTGAATCCCCCGGCCAAGCTTCTTGGCGCGGTACATGGCGACGTCGGCATTTTTGATGAGTATTTCTGTCTCGTTCCCGTCTTCCGGGAAAATGCTGATGCCGATGCTCGCCGAGAGCAGTACCTCATGCTCTTCGACAAAGAAGGGCTTTTCCAGCGCGGCGAGCAGTTTTTTCGCGACATGGCCGGCGTGTTCGCGGCGGGCAATGTCGGGCAGCGCAACGACAAATTCGTCGCCACCCAGGCGTGAAACCAGATCCTGGGAGCGTAGTGTCGTCGTCAGCCGTCGTCCGACTTCGCGCAGGATGCTGTCCGCCGGCGTGTGGCCGAACGAGTCGTTGATGTTCTTGAAGCGATCGAGGTCGATGAACAGCACCGCGCCTTGTGTCCGGTTGCGATGCGCTTCGATGACCGCCTGTTCGAGCAGCGAGTAGAAAAGTGTCCGGTTGGGCAGCGAGGTCAACGGGTCATAGTAGGCGAGGCGGTAGATTTCGCGTTCCGCTTCCTTGCGCTCGGTAATGTCCGAGAAAACCAGGAAATAGTGCCCGAGCGTTCCGTGCAGGTCCTGCGCCGAGCTGATTGACGCATCGACCGGGAAGCGCTCGCCATTTTTTCGCCGCAGCTGGAGTTCGCCGGACCACTGTCCCGTCGTTTCGACGCGCTGCAGGATCTCCACGGTCAGCAGCGATTCTTCAGGCTGTGCGTTGAGCATTTCCGGACGCTGGCCGATGGCTTCGGTTTCGGCATAGCCGGTGATCAGCGAGAACGCCTGGTTGGCCGATACGATCCGCTGTTCGGCGTTGGTCACGAGTACGGCTTCGCTGTTGCGTTCGAAAATCCTGGCGTGCAGATGAAGCTTTTCTTCGGCTGCCAGACGGTCCGAGATATCGACCACATAGCCGATCAGGCCGCTCGGTCTGCCGGTTTCGTCATGGGCGATGGAAAGCGAGACGCTGGCCCGGAAAATTTCGCCGGATTTCTTGCGCCGGCGCACGGTCATTTCGTGGCTGCCGTTTTCCAGAAAGGCATTCAGCAGCGGGTCGTCTTCTTCGGTATCGGCGTACAGCATCAGAATGTTCTTGCCGATGATTTCGTCCGCGCGGTAACCGAACAGGTGCTCGGCACCCCGGTTCCAGCCGATGATGTAGCCCTCCAGATCCATGGTGATGACCGAGTCACGAATCTGGTCGAGCATTTGCGCTTGATAGCGCAGTTCGCTTTCGCTCGCCGCCAATGCCGCAACACGCTGATCGTGAGTAAAACGGGCGTGCAGAATGCCAGCAAGCAATGTGGCGAGGTCGGTAAAGCGGCCGATGGCGATCTGGTCGTAGGGCCCGGATCCTTTTTCAATGCCGACAAAGCCGAGCGTTTCCTCGTGAAATACCAGTGACAGTCCCAGCCGGCTGGCTTCTCCGCTATCGATGCTGCTCTGCTGTTCGATCAACGTGCCACGGGCTTTGGCTTCATTGAGAAGTTCTGACCAGGCACCGCGCCGTTGCTTGCATTCCTTGCCGAGAACGCAACAGACTTCGCTCTCCGGCAAGGCTCGGCGCAAGATGGCCTCGATCGCTTCGCCGGAAATTTCCCCCTCGCGGAAGAAAATGGCGCGGTAAAGCTCGCCGGCCAACTCGAAGTCGGAAGGCTTGGCCGTGCTGTCAGGGGTGAGTGCGGTATGTGGCTCGGGTGCCATCGGGATGTTTGGCTGTTTTCTCTAATCGAGGTTGATTCCGCTGGCCCAGAAGAGGGCTGCGGTTTGCGCCGTTGCGTGAGCGAGCGGGCTGATGCCGTTCTGGGACAACATCTGCACGGCCAGCGGGAAATCTCCCGATTCGCCCGCGATGATCGCGCCGAGCAGATCGCCGAGCAGCCCCTGTCGCGAATTGAGTGCATCGCGCATCGTTTTCTGGAGCGGCAGGGCGTCGAGAATTTCCTGCATCGGAAGGTTCAGCAGGATGTTGAGCAAGGAAAAAATTCCCGTCATGAAAGCGGTGTCGCCAAACGCCTCGATGTCGATCGCCGGTTCGACCGCCGCGAGCAGAAGTTCCATCTGCCGCCCGCGGGCCGCGGCGAGCTGCATCAGCGGGTTCGGTTCGCCGCTGTGCGAGAGCTGGTTGGCGTAGATCAGCAGTTGCAGCCAGCGCTGCAGCTGGCGGCGTCCGAGGATCGCAATCGCCTGGTGAAAACTGTCGATGCTGGTCTTTGCGCCGACCGAAACCGAATTGACGAGGCGCAGCAGGTTATACGAGAGCTTCGGGTCTTCGCGGAAAATTTCTTCGATCGAGCGCGTATCCGCATCCTGCGCAATGAGGCTCAGCAGTTTGAGGAGTTTCAGGCGGGTGAGGTCAGGCTCCTTGCCGGCATCGGGATTGGGCACGGTCAGGAAGCTGCTGTCGCACAGTTCGATTCCTTTGCCGGACAGGCCGGTGAAAATCTCGTGCGAACTGGCTCCTCGCGCTATTTTTCGGAACCCGCTGCGTGCCGCGTGAATCAGGTCGGCGCCAGGCAGCCGATGGTGCAAGAAAGCGGCATCGAACGTCAGGTAATCGAAGGCGTCCGGCGGGATGCGCGCGATGGTACCGGCGCTCTCGACATGCAAGGCGCAATGGAATCCTCCACTTCGCAGCGCCTGGCAGCGGGCAAGGCTTTCAGCACTGTCGAGGCTGCCGGGCGGCAGCGAGAAAATCACCTGATCGGGCTTGATTTTCTCGGCGAACTCGCTTTGCCCCAGCCAGTCCGGATCGGTCGGGATGATAAACGGCATTTTTTCGGCGAGCGCTGCGGCGCCGGATTCGGCAAAGAGCGCGCTGATCTCGGACCCCTCGACAGCCTCCGTGCGGCTCATCTGCCAGTCAAATGCAGCCCATGCGCCGCTCGGGGAAAGCAGTGGACGAAGGAAGGAATAGGGGGCAGACATATTGTTCACTTCTTGGTTTTGACGGTCTTGGTATCCGGAATGGGTAAGTGCGGCATTTACCAAGGTCAGATACTAATGCCGCAGCGCAAAAATTCAAAAAAATCTTCCCGACGATCGGCTGTTTGATGACCAGTCACACTGGGCTTTTCGCTTCCCGAGGCGCGCGAGCAGCGTTTGGCGACGGCAAACAGGCATAATTCCGCTCGTCTGCATGCCATCCTGCGACAATATGGCTCGCGAAATCGGCGGATGGCCGAAAACCGTGCGCCGGCATGTCGGTGAAGCCTTGCCGATGGCTGAATAAATCAGGGAGTGTTGATGCAAGCGAGTACGAGTCCTTGTTCCCGTCGCGCCGAGGAAGATAGCGTCGGCGCGCTTTCCGGATTCAGCCTCTGGCAGGCGTTTTCGGTGCTCGTGGTCGACGATGAGGAGGGGATGCGCAGCTTTCTCGAACGTGCGCTCAAATCGCGTTGCGGTCTGGTCGAGTCCGTCGGCGACGTCGAACACGCCGCGCAACTGATGGCCCGCCTGCATTTCGACCTGATCGTGCTCGATATCTCGCTGCCCGGAAAATCGGGGGTCGAGTGGTTGCACGAACTGCGCGAGAGCGGTTTTTCCGGTGACGTGATCCTGATCACCGCATTCGCCGATATGGAAACCGCGATCAATGCGTTGCGCGGTGGCGCATCCGACTTCATTCTCAAGCCCTTCCGGCTCGACCAGATCCTTAACTCGATCAAGCGCTGCTTTGAGCGCGCCCGGCTGGCGCGCGAAAACTTCGTGCTGCGCCGGGAACTGGCCGAATTGGGTGCCGAGGTCGATGGCCTCGTTGGCCGCTCGGCACCGATCCAGCATTTGCGGGCCCTGATCAAGCGCATCGCGCCGATGCCGACCACCGTGCTGCTGCAGGGCGAATCGGGGACCGGCAAGGAGGTCACGGCGCGAGCGCTGCACCAGATGAGTCCGCGTTCGGCACGGCCTTTCGTCCCGGTCAATTGCGCGGCAATCACGGCCGAGCTGATCGAGAGCGAGTTGTTCGGCCATGTCAAAGGCGCTTTCACCGGCGCCAGCAACAGCCATAACGGGCTGTTTTACTACGCGCACGGCGGGACGCTTTTCCTTGACGAGATCGGCGAATTGCCGCTCGCCATGCAGACCAAGCTGTTGCGCGTGCTTGAAGAGCGCAAGGTGCGTCCGGTCGGCTCCGAAAAGGAGGTGCCGGTCGATGTGCGCATCATCGCCGCGAGCAACCGCGCGCTGGCCCAGGAGGCATCGGCCGGGCGCTTCCGGCAGGACCTCTACTATCGTCTGGCGGTGGTCGATATCGCCATTCCGCCCTTGCGTATGCGTACCGAAGATACCGCCGATCTGCTGACCCATTTCATGAATCTCCTGTCGACCCAGCTCGGCGTCGCGCCTTTGCCTTTCAATCGTGAGTTGCTCGACGCGTTGGCGCGCTATCCCTGGCCGGGCAATGTGCGCGAGTTGAAAAATTTCGTCGAACGGTCGTTGATCCTCGGCTGCTTTCCGGCCGACACACTGGTCGCGGCCTGCGGTATGCCCCCGCTCAATGTGCCGGGTCGCAGCGATGATGCGATGACGCTTTCGCTCGCCGAGGTCGAAAAACGCCATATCCTGCGTGTGCTCGAGGCCAGCGGCGGCAACAAGTCGGAGGCCGCCCGGCGTCTCGGTGTCTCGCGCAAGACGCTGGAGCGCAAGTGTCTCGAGTGGAGCTTGCCGGGCGATTTTTAAGATCGGGACGATGAGACTGTTCAATCCACTGCGTCGATTCCTCGACCATCTTCGCGCGTCGGTGCGCGCCAAGCTGCTTTTCCTGGTGCTGGCACCGCTGCTGATCGGTTTTCCGATCATCATGGCGCTGGTCTGGTACTGGAGCAACACCAGCTACCACAAACTGCTGATCTTCAAGGTCGGCAGCGATCTCGTGACCGCCCATGAGTATTTCGACCGGGTGGTCAACGGCATCGGCGCGCGCCTCGAGGCCGCAGCCGGTGCGCAGCGTTTGCAGGAAGCGATGGGCAGCGGGCGGCGCGAGGCAATCAGTGCCGAACTCGATGCCGTGCGGCGGCGCGACGGGCTCGATTTCGTCTATCTGCTCGATCGTTCAGGCCAGGTGCGCCATGCCGTCGCCGCCCAGCCCGATGCGCTCGATCATGCGCGCTGGCCGGTCGTCGATCATGCCCTGCACGGCCGTGCCGGCAGCGTCATCGACATCTATGATGCCCGCGAGCTGGAAGCGATCGATGCATCGCTGCGCGACCGGGCCAGCCTGAACATCGTGCCGACGGCGCAGGCGGCGCCCGATGCGCGGCAGAGCGAGACGCGCGGCATGATCGTTCACGCCGCAGCGCCGGTGATCGATTCCGGCGGGCAACTGCTTGGCGTGGTCGAAGGCGGCATGTTGCTCAACGGCAATCTCGGTTTCGTCGATGCGATCAACGCCATCGTTTATCGCGACGGCTCGCTACCGCTCGGCAGTCGCGGCACGGCAACGCTCTTTCTCGGCGACACCCGGATCGCCACCAACGTCCGTCTGTTCGAGGGCGAGCGTGCGCTGGGCACCCGCGTCTCGCAAAGCGTTCGCGAATTTGTTCTTGAGCGCGGCAATACCTGGCTCGATACGGCGTTTGTCGTCAACGACTGGTATGTGTCCGCCTACGAGCCGGTGCTCGACAGCTTCGGGCAGCGGGTCGGCATGCTCTACGTCGGTTTCCTCGAAGAACCCTTCCGCTCGGCCAAGGAAGGCGCACTGGCGCTGATCTTCATTCTTTTCGCCGTGATCAGCCTGTTCGGCTGCGCCTGGTCGCTGCACTGGGCGCGCAGCATTTTCCGTCCGATCGAGGCGATGAATCTTGCCATTGCACGCATCGACGGCGGCGATGCCGATGCGCGCGTCGGCGCGACCGGCAGCCGCGACGAACTCGGTCGCCTGGCCAGCGAATTCGATCATCTGCTCGACGTGCTGGCGCAGAAACGCAACGAACTGCAGCGCTGGGCCGACGACCTCGACTTCAAGGTCGTCGAGCGGACCGCCGAACTCGAGCAGGCCAACGGCGATCTTCGCCTCGCGCACCGCCAGCTGGCGATGAGCGAGAAGCTGGCGGCGATCGGCGAACTGACCGCCGGCGTGGCGCATGAAATCAACAATCCGATTGCCGTCATCCAGGGCAACCTCGACGTCCTGCGTGAAGTGCTCGGCCCCGCGTCTCTGCCGGTCGACACCGAAATTCGCCTGATCGACGAGCAGGTCAGCCGGATTCGGGTGATTGTCGCCAAGCTCCTGCAGTTCGCGCGTCCCGGCGAGTTCGCCGGCTACGTCGAGGCGGTCGATTGCAGCGCCGTGCTCGCCGACTGCCTGCTGCTCTCGCGACACCATTTGAGCCAATGCAGCATCCGGCTCGAGCAGACGCACGCGACGACGCGTTCGGTCGGCATCAATCGCCAGGAACTGCAGCAGGTGCTGATCAACCTGCTGGTCAATGCCGTGCAGGCCATGCCGGACGGCGGTACCTTGACCCTGGCGAGCGGCGACTGGGACGAGGACGGCGTCGCACGCGGCGTGCGCATCGACGTACGCGATAGCGGCGAAGGCATTCGTCCCGAAGATGTCGGCCGGATCTTCGATCCGTTTTTCACGACCAAGAAAACACGGGGCACCGGTCTGGGCCTGTCGATCAGCTATTCGTTGATCGCGCGTTACGGTGGTCGTCTGACGGTCGACAGCGAGTACGGGGCAGGCGCGCTGTTCTCGGTATGGCTGTTGAGCGAGCCGGAGTACGTTGTGCCCGAGTCTGAAAAGCCGGGTTGGCGGTAGCGCGCTCAGCGCTCCATTACCGGGCCGGACAGGCTGACGTGAATGCTGCCGGTCGCGAGGGCGATTTCGCGCAGGAAACTCAGCAATCCGGCGATCAAGGCCAGCATCGCCGCGATGAACAGCAGGGCGATTGCCGCGGACAGGTCGGCACCGATCATCGATCCGACAAACAGGACGGCGATGACGAGGCAGATGAATAGCGCACAGATCGTGCAGAGGCTGATGGCCCAATGGATCAGTCTTGCCCGGCGTGACAGGATCCCCATTTCGGTCTGCTGCAGGCTGGCTTCGCCGGATTCACCGGATTCGATGGCTGGTGACTTCGACTTCGACTCCAGCACCCGGAAGCGATCGACGACGCGTGCCAGGCGATTGATCAGGACGGCCAGAATGGCGCCGACGCCGGTCAGCAGGAAAACCGGCGCAACTGCCAGCTGGATGACGTGGGCAACGGTCGAGATGCCTGCGGCTTGCACAAGGTTTTCCGCGACGGACGTTCAGTCGAATCCGGGTCTGGCAGGGGCCGGTGCTTGCCTCAGAACTGGCTCAAATCGGCGTTGGGGTCCTTCTTTGCCGCGCCGGGTTTGCGACCGCGCGCAGGCGATGGCAGGTCGCAGGACAGCCGGCAGCTGACGCCCTCGATTTTTTTTCCGTCGACGTAACGCGTGACGTTGCAGCAAATCACGTCGCCGGACGCCGACAGCTCGCTCACCTGAGCCTTCAGTTGGGCCATCGATATGTGAAGCGCCTTGGCGATCTCGGCATCGAGTTTTTCGCCGTTGGTCTTAAGATACTGGAGAATTGGTGTGTTCATCTCGGTACTCCTGCGCTGCTTTGGTAGTTTTGAAAATCCAGCGCAGTTTGCGCTGCCAACCCTGCCGAGGCAAGTAAACCTTTATCTGCGCTTGTCGATTCGCCGGGGACTCGGCATCACCGGCCACCCGTTTCGAAACGAAAAAACCCGGCACGGAAGCGCCGGGTCTTTCTTCAGCCTGTTTTCAGCCCATTTCGAGGCTGTTGATGTTGAAAGCGCGCTCAGGCGACTTTCTTGACCAGCTTGATCGTTGCTGCGTTGGCTGCGGCGACGTTGGCTTCGGCCATTTCGGTTGCTTGCTTGGCCGCATTGCTGAGGTTGCTGTAGGCCGAGTTGGCGGCGGCGATGGCCGACTTCACGGCGCTGACGGCAACTTCCGAACCGGCCGGTGCGCTTTTCAGTGCCTTGTCGATTGCCGTCGTCAGGTTCTTGTTCACTTCGGAGGCCTGCGCTTCGATGACCTGCGTCAGGCCGTTCGACGACTGGCTGGCGATTTCATAGACGCTGCGCGAATAGGCGATGGCCTTTTCGATCGCAGGCTGGGCCAGCGACTGCTGCAGAGCGGCAAAGCCCTGAGCGTCCTTGATCGAGAGCAGGGCCTTGGCGTTTGCGGCGCTGTCTTCCAGTGCGGCACGAGCGGTGTTCAGGTTCAGCAGCGTCAGGTTGGCCAGGCCGGTCAGCGCCGTGCTGGCGATGGTTTGCAGGGAGTCGATGCCGGCTTTGCTGCTGCTGGTGAATTGTTCGGTGATTTTGTTCATGATGATCTCCATTATCGATTGTCAAAAGATTTTGGGCGGTGCAGAGTTTTGTGCCCGTTCTGCTGAGCTGACGTATGTTGCACCGCAGCATGTTTTGTATTCTAGCCGGTGAACTCGTGATGTCAAGTTCTTTTTGCTGCGCTGCAGCAAGAGCGGTTTTTGCCGCCGGCAAGGCAAGGTTTGCCGAACTGCCGGCAACCGGATGCCGGCGGCAGGCGGTACCTGGGGAATACACCCCGGGCACGCCTTATGCTTGTTTTAAATCATGATTTTTCGGCTTGCATGCAAGCAAAAACGGAGCAACCAACATGAGTGTCACCGCCGCTTACCTTTCCCAGAGTCTTGCGACCTTCCGCTCGCAGGCGCTGACTTCCCTGATCGGCACGGCGTCTGGCGCCGGGCAATCCGCCACGGAGGGTGGGGCACCTGATTTTTCGGCGCTGCTCGCCAACAAGGTGGGCGACGTCCAGGGGCTGTCGGGAGCCGGGCGTAACCCGGCATTGTACGATCCGGAGTCGGCGTACAAGATGATGAGCGTCATCAACGGCAACGATGTGCTCTACAAGGCGCAGTTCTCCGAACTGAGCCAGATGGAGTCCTGGGTGGCGCAGATGGAGAATGCGGGTCAGAAACTGTCCGGAATCGATGCATCGACTGGCGATCAGGAGATTGCATCGCGCGTGCAGGAATTTGTTGCGCAATACAACGGCTGGGTCGAGCGCTTCAATCCCGACATGCAGCGTGGCGGCGTGCTGGCCGATACGCAGGCCGCACAGCTCGCGCGCCACGAGCTGAAGGAAAGCATCCGGAATATCTTCAACGGTGCGCGGGACGGCGTGCATGGTCTGGCCGACCTCGGCATTGCGATCGACGAGAAGAGCGGGGCGGCATCGTTCGACAGCGCCCGCTTCGATTCCCTGCTGGCGACCAACCGCAAGGGGGCGGTTGATGCGCTGCAGGAGTTTTCCGCCAATTTCACCAAATCGGCCAGCCTGCTCAATTCCGATGGCAACATCATCCCGAACCGGCTCGACAACCTGAGCAAGGTCATCGACTACTTCGACGAGCACAAGGTGTCGCTGCAGAATGAATTCGGCACGGGCGATGCGCCCCGGTCGAGCGGGCGGGTTGCCGAGGCGCTGGCTGCGTACAATCAGCGCTATGGCGCTTGATTTTCTTGAGCGACATCGCGCATCCGGGTTTTCGCTGGGCGGACAAAGGTTTAAACTAGCGTCCGCCTTCTGCTCTGCGGCTCCGGCGTACAGCCACGCAATGGACGCTTTGGGTCCCTCCAATTTTCGGTGATTGATGCTCATGACCAAAGGGATTAACGCCCCGGATTTCGACCGTCTGTTCTCCAGCCGGGCGCGTGCCTTGCAAAGCTCGGCAATTCGCGAAATTCTCAAGATTACTGAACGCCCCGAAGTGATTTCCTTCGCTGGCGGCTTGCCGGCGCCGGCGACTTTTCCGGTTGCCGAGATGCGTGCGGCTTTCGACAAGGTGCTCGCCAACAATGGACGCGAAGCGCTGCAGTACAGCACGACGGAAGGCTTCGCGCCGCTGCGCGAATGGATTGCGGCACGCGTCGGGACGCCCGAGGCACCGGTTTCGGCCGACGACGTCCTGATCGTTTCCGGCTCGCAGCAGGGCCTCGACCTGCTGGCCAAGACCCTGGTCGACCCGGGCGACCGCGTTCTGGTCGAAACGCCGACCTATCTTGGCGCGCTGCAATCGTTCGCGATGTTTGCGCCGCAGTTCGTCTCGGTGGCTTCCGACGAGGATGGCTTGTTGCCCGACGCCCTCGTCGAGTCGATGCGCGGCGCCAAGTTTCTTTATTGCCTGCCGAACTTCCAGAATCCGACCGGCCGTCTGCTGCCGGAAGACCGCCGCCGCCGCCTTGCCGAACGGGCGCGCGAGCTCGATCTGCTGATCCTCGAGGACGACCCCTACGGCGCGCTGTCCTACGACGGCGAAACGCCGCCGTCGATCCGCTCGCTGGCGCCCGAGCGAACGGTTTATATGGGTTCCTTTTCCAAGGTGCTGGCGCCGGGCCTGCGCCTCGGCTACGTGATCGCCCCCGCCGCCTTGCGCGGCAAGCTGGTGCAGGCCAAGCAGGCGACCGACCTGCACACCGCGACGCTCTCGCAGCAGGCGGTCTTCGAGGTGGTCAAGGACGGCTTCCTCGACACGCATGTGCCGACCATCCGCAAGCTGTACCGCGAACAGTGCGAAGCGATGCTCGCTGCGCTGGCGCACCACATGCCGGACGGCGTGCGCTGGAACCGGCCGCGTGGCGGCATGTTCCTGTGGGCCGAGCTGCCACAGGGGATGGACGCCACCGCCGTGCTGGCCAAGGCGGTCGAGCAGAACGTCGCTTTCGTTCCCGGCGCGCCGTTCTACGCGGCCAATCCGGAAATCGGCGCCCTGCGTCTGGCTTTCGTCACCGTGCCGCCGCCCAGGATCGAAGAGGGCGTCGAGCGTCTGGCCAAGGTGATCCGCGCATTGCGCTGATTTCCTGATCTGGCCTTCTGATCCGGCCTTCAATTCGCCGTACGCTGCCCGCAGAGGGCGCCGTACGGCGTGCGTTCATTTGACGAAGCGTTCCAGTTCGTCGCGCGTGTTGATGTTGCTGAAGGCTTCGGCCTGGTCGTCGAAAGCGACCTCGACGGCCTTCAGCGTCGCGTACCAGCCGCCGAATTTTCGCTCGCCCGATTCCAGATAGGCGGTCAGGTGCGGCAGCAAGGCGCGCCGGCAGAGGCAGAAAACCGGATGCGCCTGCGCGAAAGTATGCGCCACGGCAAGGTCGGCGTCGGCGGCGACGAGTGCCTGGTGCAGCCGGCTTACCAGATCGGCCGGCAGGAAGGGCGAGTCGCAGGGCGCGGTGGCGACCAGCGGGTGCGTGGCCTGGCTGAGCGCCGCGTGCAGTCCGGCGAGCGGGCCGGCGAAACCGGCGATCCGGTCGGGCACCAGCGCATAGCCGAAGGCGGCGTAGCGCTCGCCGTTCTGGTTGGCGTTGATCAGCAGTTCATCGACCTGCGGCGCAAAACGCTCGATTGCCCATTGCACCATCGGCTTGTCGTTGAGCAGTTGCAGCCCCTTGTCGACGCCGCCCATGCGCCGCCCGAGGCCACCGGCCAGAATAACGCCTGTAATCATCGTGTGAAACACTCCTTGCGCGACCGGTTGTGGTGGAGGAACCGGATTGGCGGAAGCCGGATTTTACACGCAGCCCCTGACGATTTGCCCCACCCACCGACGACAGGAGAAACGAATTGAACGACGCTGCTCCCCTTGCCGACTGCTGGCAGGGCTGGTTTGATGGCTCGGCCAACCCCAATCCGGGGGCGATCGGCATCGGCGCCGTGCTCTTCTCGCCGCAGGCCGGCCGCGCTGAAATTTCGCAGCGTCTGGCCTGCGGCGGCTGCAACAACGAGGCCGAACTGTACGCGCTGTGCGCGCTGCTCGATCTGGCGCATGCCGCCGGCGCCCGGCGTTTGCTGGTGCGCGGCGATAGCGACGTGGCGATCCGCTACGTGCGCGGCCCGGATACAACGGCGATCGAGCCGCTCTGCGCGCTGGTCGAAGAGGCCCGGCGCTCGCTGGCGCGCTTCGACGAGGTCCGCCTGCTCTGGATTCCGCGCCATCGCAACGGCGACGCCGATCGCCTGGCGCGCCAGGCGATCGGCCTGCCGGAAAAACCGGCGCTGATCGGCAAGGCCAAGCGC
>JBAQRB010000141.1:0-7864 GCA_049295655.1 Rhodocyclaceae bacterium | reverse complement strand
GCATAACGGCGCCGAGGCCGAGCGACCAGGTGCCTGCAGCGGCGGTGAACAGGTTGGCGAGGGCGGCACTTTCGCTGCCCAGGCTGCCGGTCAGGCTCAGCGTCGGGAAAACAGCGGCCTTGGCGATGCCGATTCTGGCATTGGCAGCGACCAGGTTTTCCTCCGACTGGCGCAGGTCGGGCCGGCCTTCGAGCAGCGTCGATGGCAGGCCGGCCGGCGGCACCGGCGGCAGCGGCAGCTGGCGCAGGTCGCCCGGCGCAATCGTCAGTCCCGCCTGGCTGGTCAGCAGGGCGAGCTGGTTCTGGCTCAGCGCGCGCTGCTGGTTCAGGCCGGCCAGTTGCGCTTCGGCGGCCGCCAGTGCGCCTTCGGCCTGATGCACGTCGAGCGGTGAAGTCAGCCCGCCAGCGAAACGGCTTTGCGCGATGCGCAGCGAGTCCTTCCGGCTGCGCAGGCTTTCCCGGGTGACGGCCAGTTCGGCATCGAAGGCACGCAAGGCGAGGTAATTGGCCGTGACCAGCCCGGCCACCGACAGTTCGACCGTGTCGCGCGCGTACTGGCTGGACAGCGCCTGCGCGCGGGCAGCTTCGGTGGCGCGGCGCAGGCGGCCCCAGAGGTCGAGTTCGAAGGATGTGGTCAGTGCGCCGCGGCGGGCGTCGCGCAGGCGCGGCGCGCCCGGTGTGGCGACGGCGTTGGCCAGGCTGGCCTGCGTGCGGTTGCCGCCAAGCTCGGCGTTGATCTGCGGCCACTGGGTGGCGCCGGCTTCGCGCAGCAGCGCATCGGCTTCCTCGACACGCGCCACGGCTGCGAGCAGGTCGTGATTGCCGGCCAGCGCCTGGCCGACCAGCTGGTTCAGCGTCTCGTCCTGGAACAGCGTCCACCATTCCTTTTGCAGCAGCCTGGCGGCTGGCGTTGCGGCTGGAATTGTGGCTAAAACCAGCGGCGCTTCGGTAAACGCCCCGGGCAGTGCGGCGTCCGGGCGGCGGTAGTCGGGGCCGAGCGCACAGCCGGCGAGCAGCGCGGCAAGCAGGGCAGGGGGAAGGAGTTTGCGCGCGTTCATGCTTTGGTCTCCGCGTCGACGTCGGTGCTGTGGGCGTGGCCGGCCGGGATCGTGCGCTTGCCGCGTTCCAGCCATTTGAAGAAGAGCGGGATGAAGATGGTGGCGATGAAGGTCGCCGCGAGCATGCCGCCGAACACGCCGGTGCCCATCGAGCGGCGCGCCGCGGCGCCGGCGCCGGTCGCCTTGACGAGCGGGAAGACGCCGAGCACGAAGGCCAGCGAGGTCATCACGATCGGTCGCAGGCGCAGGCGCGCGGCTTCGATCGCGGCCTCGGTCGCGCTCATCCCCTCGGCGTACTTCTGCGCGGCGAACTCGACGATCAGGATCGCGTTCTTCGCCGCCAGCCCGATCAGTACGACGAGGCCGATCTGGAAGTAGATGTCGTTCGGCATGCCGCGGATCCAGATCGCCGCCAGCGCACCGAACAGCGCGAACGGAACGGCCATGATCACGGCGAGCGGCAGCGACCACTTCTCGTACTGCGCGGCGAGGATCAGGAAGACCATCACGATGGCGAAGGCGAAGGCCTGCACCGACGAGCCCGACGAGCGTTTTTCCTGGAAGGCCTGGCCGGTCCAGGCGATTTCGTAGCCGGTGGGCAGCGTCGCCTTCGCCGTCTCCTCGACGATGCGGATGGCGTCGCCCGAGCTGATGCCGGGCGTGCCGCTGCCCATCACCTTGGCGGCGATGAAGCCGTTGAAGCGCTCGACCTGCTCGGGGCCGACGATGTTCCTGACGCGCGAGAAGGCCGAGATCGGGATCATCGCATTCGTCGTCTTGCTGCGCACATAGACCTTGCCGAGGTCCTCCGGCGAGCGGCGAAAGCGCGGCTCGGCCTGCAATTGCACGCGATAGACGCGGCCGGCCTTGTTGAAGTCATTGACGTAGAGCGCGCCCATCGTGCTTTGCAGCGTGCTGTAGACGTCGGCCAGGTCGATGCCGAGCGAGAGGGCCTTGGCTTCGTCGACCTCGACGTAGAGCTGCGGTACGGTCGGCCGGAAGAAGGTGTTGAGCCCGGTCAGTTCCTTCTTTTCCTTGAGCGCGCCGATGAAGCCCTGCACCACCTCGTTGAGCTTCTTGGCGTCGCCGTCGATGCGGTTCTGCACATAGACCTCGAAGCCGCCGGCGGTGCCAAGGCCCATGATCGGCGGCGGGTTGAAGACGAGGCCGAGGCCGTCGGGCAGCATGAAGCCGGCGCCGGAGAACTGCTTGACCAGGCTTTCGGCCGGCGCGTCGCGGCGCTCGCTCCAGTCCTTGAGCGGGATGAAGATGGTGCCGGCGTTGGTCTTGTTGCCGCCGCCGATCAGGTCGAAGCCGGAAACGATGAAGGTGTGCGCGACGCCTTCGTTCTTGCCGATCATCTGGCGCATCTGTTCGCCGGTTGCTTCGGTGCGCTTGAGCGTTGCGCCGTCGGGCAGGATCAGCGCCGAAATCAGGTAGCCCTGGTCTTCGGACGGAACGAAGCTGCCGGGGACCGTCTTGATCAGCCAGCCGCCGAGTCCAATGATCGCGGCGAAGAGCAGCGTACCGACGATGCCGTGGCGCAGCGTGAGGCCGACGGTGTGGGTGTAGGCGCGGGTGAACGCGGCGAACAGCCGGTTGAACGGCCGGAAGAGCCTGTTTTCCTCGTGCTGTGGCTTGAGCAGCAGCGCGCACAGCGCCGGCGTCAGGGTCAGCGCGACGATGCCCGAGATGACCACCGAGATCGCCACGGTGACGGCGAACTGCTGGTAGAGCTTGCCGGCGATGCCGCCGAGGAAGGCGACCGGGACGAACACGGCGCAGAGCACGAGGACGATGGCGACGATCGCCCCGGACACTTCGCGCATCGCCTCGACCGCGGCGTCGTAGGGCTTCATCTTCTGTTCGGCCATCAGGCGCTCGACGTTTTCGAGGACGATGATCGCGTCGTCGACGACGATGCCGATCGCCAGCACCATGGCGAACAGGGTCAGCGTGTTGATCGAGAAGCCGAAGGCGTAGAGTCCGGCGAAGGTGCCGATCAGCGAGATCGGCACGGCGATCATCGGGATCAGCGTCGCGCGCCAGTTCTGCAGGAAGACGAAGACGACGATCAACACCAGCGCCATCGCTTCGGCCAGCGTCTTGACGACTTCCTCGATCGACGCCGAAACGAAGCGCGTCGTATCGAACGGGATGACGTAGTTCATTCCCTCGGGGAACTTGGCCTGCAGCTCGTTCATGCGCGACTTGACGAGGTCGGCGACTTCCAGCGCATTGGCGCCGGTCTGCAGGAAGACGCCCATGGCGATCGTCGGCTTGCCGTCGAGCGTGACGCGCTGGTCGTAGCTGTAGGCGCCCAGTTCGATGCGCGCGACGTCCTTCAGGCGCAGCACGCCGCCGTATTGGCCGGGTATCGTGCTGCTGCGCACGACGATGTTGCCGAATTCCTCGGGGGTGAGCAGGCGGCCCTTGGCGGTCACCGTATAGACCAGCATCTGGTCGTCGGGCGCCGGTGCCTGGCCGATCTTGCCGGCGGCGTTCTGCGCGTTCTGGGCGCGCACGGCGGCGGCGATGTCGCTGGTCGTCAGTCCGAGTTGCGCCATGCGGTCGGGGCGCAGCCAGACGCGCATCGAGTAGTCCTGCGCGCCGAAGATGGTGACGTCGCCGACGCCCTTCAGGCGCTTGAGTTCGTCGGCGATGTTCAGGCTGGCGTAGTTGGAGAGGAACAGCGTGTCGTAGCGGCCGTCCTTCGATTCGAGCGCGACGACCTGCAGGATGTCGTTCGAGCGCTTCTGGACGATCACGCCGTTGCGCCGCACTTCCTCGGGCAGGCGCGGTTCGGCGGCCTTGACGCGGTTATTGACGTTGACCGCCGCGAGGTCGACGTTGGTGCCGACCTCGAAGGTGGCGGTGATGACGACAGCGCCGTTCGCCGCCGACGACGAGTTGAAATAGGACAGGCCCTCGACGCCGTTCAGTTGCTCCTCGATCGGCGCGGCGACCGTCTTGGCCAGCGTTTCGGCCGAGGCGCCGGGGTAGGTGGCGGTGATCAGCACGGTCGGCGGGGCGATCTGCGGATATTGCGAAATCGGCAGCACGCGCGCGGCGACGATGCCGGCGATGACGATGACGATCGAGATGACCGAGGCGAAGATCGGCCGGCTGATGAAGAATCGTGACATGGGGATCTCCGCTTAAGGCCTGCCCTGAGAGGCAGGTTGAACGGGCTTCTCCGCGGTGCCTGCCGGGGCGGCTTGCGGCGGATGCGGCGCGACCGGTGCACCGGGGCGCAGTTTCATCAGGTTGTCGACGATGACCTTGTCGCCCGGCTGCAGGCCGCCGGTGACGACCCAGTCCTTGCCGCGCCATTCGGCGGTCTGCACCGGGCGCGGCGCGACCTTGTTGTCGGCGTCGGCGAGCATCAGCAGGTTGCCCTGTTCGCCCTGAATCACGGCGGCTTGCGGCACCAGATAGACCTTGTCGCGCATGCCGGTCAGCAGGCGAACGCGGACAAACTGGCCGGGCAGCAGCTGGCCGTCGGGATTGGCGAATTCGGCGCGCAGCTGCTGCGTGCCGAGCGTGGTGTCGATCGTGCTGGCCAGGAAGTTGATCTTGCCGGTCTGCGCGTAGGTCGTTCCGTCCGCCAGGATCAGCTCGACGGCGCTGACCATGCCGGGCTTGAGTACGCCGCCGGGCAGCTTGGCGCCGTCGCTCTCCGACAGTCCGAAACGCACCCACAGCGGATTGGCCTGCGAAACCGTGGTCAGCAAGCCGCCTTCGCCGGCGCTGATCAGGTTGCCTTCGGACTTGGCTGCGCGTCCCGAAACGCCGGCGACCGGCGCGCTGACCGTGGTCCACGAAAGGTTGAGTTGCGCCTGGTGCAGCGCAGCCTGGGCGATCGCGTTGTTGGCCGTCGCGTCGTCGTAGTCCTTGCGGCTGACTGCCTGTTGCGCCACCAGCCCTTTCAGGCGGGCTTCCTCGCGTGCCGTCTGCTCGGCTCGCGCGTTCGCTTCGGCCAGGGCGATCTGGTAGGGTGCCGGGTCGATCTGGAACAGTGCCTGTCCGGCCTTGACCGGCGTCCCTTCCTGATACAGGCGCTTCTGCAGGATGCCGCCGACCCGGGCGCGCACCTCGGTTTCCCGGGCGCCTTCGGTCTGCGCCATCAGTTCGAGCGTCGCCGGCAGTTTCTGCGGCTGTGCTTCGAGTACGGTGACCGGCAGCGCCGGCGGTGCACTTTTCTGCGCCGGCGCGTCGCTGCCGGAACAGGCGGCGGTAAGCGCTGCGCACAGGCTGACGATGGCGAGAGTGAGGGGCTGCGGGCGGTGTTTGCCGGGGATGGCGACGGGATGGCGGGCAAGCATGGGTAACTCCTGAATTGGCATTTTCAGCCGCAATTATATACAATCATGTATGTATGTAAATAGCTGGTGGCGTAAAATGGTGACGGCAGTTGTTACCGCTTGTTTCATATTTCGTGAGCGAGCGCTTTGTCCAGCAAGAGGATGCAGGCATGGTAAGGAAGACCAAAGAGGAAGCCGAGCGGACGCGGCAGCAGATCATCGAGGCCGCGCGCAGGACCTTCCATCAGTGCGGCGTCAGCCGGACTTCGCTGGAAAAGATTGCCGCGGCTGCCGGCGTGACGCGCGGGGCCGTCTATTGGCATTTTGCCGACAAGGCGGCGCTGTTCTTCGCGATGCGCGACACCTCGCTGCCGGCCGTCGATCAGGCCGATGTCTTCTTGCTGTCGGAAAATATCGCCAACCCGCTCGATGCGATCGAGCAGTCGATGCTTTCGTTTTTCGACACGCTGGCCAACTGTGACGAGGTGCGGGAAACCTTTGAAATCATGTATCTGCGTTGCGAGTACGTCGACGAGTTCGCGCCGGTGCTGCACGAGATCAACAAGCCGTGCCACGATTTTCTCGCCAAGCTGAAGCTCGCTTACCAGCGGGCGCTCGATCTGGGGTGCATGCGTTGCGGGCTGGAGCCGGACGCGATGGCGCTCGACAGCATTTCCTTCGTCGGCGGTTTGTTCAACAACTGGCTGTCCAGCCAGCCGGGCAGCGAGCTGCGCGAGAAAGTGCCGGCGATGATCCGCACGCACATCGCGCTGCGCCGCGCCGCTTCGCGTTAGCCGGCTGCATGCCCGGAGAGTGGCGTATTTATTGGCTTTGCGGGCAGCGTTGACTGGCGCTTGGTGCACTGAGTTTCGGGTAGTTGCTGACATTTTGCGGCGATCCCTGCCACTTCCCGCTTCATGCCATTCGGGCGGTAAGCCCTGCTACTCCCTTTGTGGCCTTCTCGAACCCTTTCATCAGAGAGTGCGATGGCGTTGGTCTATTGTCCCCAATGGCCTGCAAAATCGAACGAAAGTTGCCGTTGGTGCCTCACGCCCAGCAGGTAAATCGCTCCGCCAATCGGTAGATAGAGCAGCAAGTAGTCCTTGAGTACATATTCGCGCAAGGCGTCTGCATCCGGTGTCAGTGCCGACATCTTGCCGTGGAGTGTTGCCAGCGCATTTGTGGTCTCAACGGAACGCGGCTGGCGTGCCATGAATGGTCGCCCCATTTCGGGGAAGCGCTCAAGGTTGGGAATCACCGTTTCGAGCAGTTCATCGAGCAATCCGTCGAAGGCCTTTGCTGCCTCCACTTCGCTCAGGAGGTGTTCGATGTCTTCGAGGTTGCGCTCGAAATTCGCCGTGAATTTGACGACGGGTGTTTTCACCACAAGCAGACCCCCGTCTTGGCTTAGGCGCTACGGCGGTGCTTGATGGCCTGAATCGCGCTACGGGCATCCTTGACCTTGCCAGCGGCAACGTCGTCAAGTCCCTTGGCGGCCTCGTCGATCAACAGCAGATGAATGCGCTCACGCTCCAGTTGATGGTAGTAGTCGAGACGGCTGGCGTTGATCAGGGCGATATAGCTCTCACCGTTCTTGGTGATGATCTTCTCGGCACCGCCATTGACCTCTTCGGCCAGTTCGGAGAAGTTGGCCCTGGCGTGTGAGAGGGGAATGACATCGCTTGCGGAAATACCCATGATGGCCTCCTGTGCTACACAGAACGTGCAGTATTTTGTACATCATACGCTTTGGCGTCGCGGGGGCAAAGGGAGCTGATTTGCTGCCGGGATCAGCCGATGGTCAACGCCAGCGCGAAGTCGTACAGCGATTTACCGCCGAAGACGAGCATCGAGAGAAGCATCCGCTGCTTGCGGAATACGAGGTCAAGTCTTTCTTCCAGAGCAAGGTATGCTGGAAGGTGCCCGTATTCATTGGGCTGCAGCCTTGGCTATATGGATACGAATGAGCGAATGCAAAACCTGATAACCTGCCTTCTTTTGCTGGCGACTGAGTGCAAACGCCCCATTGCAGCCGTTTGGGAAAGGCAGTCCCTACGTCAGCTTCGTACCCATTGCGGACGGTCAATCGATGTGAAAGCGGACGTTCAGGTGTAGCGGACAGAGCAAACTGCGCCACCATGATCAACGCACACAGCAAAAATGCGGTGCAATTTTCACTGCACCCTATGAGTCGGCATGCCTTCGTGACTGCACCGTACGTGGTTCGAAATGATGTCCGCGTTTGCTCTTCACTATTCAACCGCCATAACTGTGAGGTACCATCGCCAAGTCGGATGAACACAACCCACCCTTCCGGCAAACCCGTTGGCTAAAGAGGTAGCTTGTGACGATCCTTCAAGAAATCCACGCTTGGTCTAACAGGATGTTGAATTTCTTGGGCGGCGTGCATATGCTTATGGTATAATGATATTTTTCTACCCCCACAGAGCCATGCGCGGCCAAGACGTCACCCAGTCTCTGATATTCAGCTATCGAACGCTCG
>JBAQRB010000140.1:0-13756 GCA_049295655.1 Rhodocyclaceae bacterium | reverse complement strand
GTGCAACGCGCTCGATGCGCTGATCGTCCCGTCGCAGGCGATCGAGCGGCGCCTCGCCGAATACGGCGTCACCGCGCCGCTGCACGTCCTGCCGACCGGCATCCCGGTCGGACGCTTCGCCGGCGCCGGTCGCGACGCCTTCCGTGCGCGGCACGGCATCGATCCGACGCGGCCGGTGGCGCTCTACGTCGGGCGGGTGGCGCACGAAAAGAACATCGATTTCCTGCTCGACGTGGTCGATCTGGCGCGCCGCTCGTTGCCCGACCTGCTGCTGCTGGTCGCCGGCGAAGGACCGGCCTTGCCGGCGCTACGCGAGTCGGTGGCGGCGCGCGGGCTGGCGGCGAACGTGCAGTTTCTCGGCTACCTCGACCGGCGCAGCGAACTGCCCGACTGCTACGCCGCAGCCGATGCCTTCGTCTTCGCCTCGCGCACCGAAACGCAGGGCCTCGTGCTGCTCGAAGCGATGGCCGCCGGGCTGCCGGTCGTCGCGCTGGCGGCGATGGGGACGATCGACATCCTCGGCACCCGGCGCGGCGCGCTGGTGCCGGAGGACAATCCGGCGGCCTTCGCGCGGGAACTCGTCGATCTGTTGCGCAGCGACGAGCTGCTGCAGCGTCTGGCGCATGACGGGCGCGACTACGCCGGCGAATGGTCGGACACGGCGCTCGCCGGGCGGCTGGCCGACCTCTACCGGCAAATCCACGACGCGCAGCGGGGCCGCGCATGAACGAGAGTCCGTTCAAGGGCAAGACCGGCCTGCGCCGCGTCTGGAATGCGCTCGGCTACTCGCTCTGCGGCCTGCGTGCGGCCTACGCGTGTGAAGACGCCTTCCGCCAGGAGGCGCTGCTCGCGCTCGTGCTCGTTCCGCTCGCGCTCTACCTGCCGGTCGGCGGGCTCGGGCGGGCGCTGCTGATCTTCAGCGTTCTGCTGGTGCTGATCGTCGAATTGCTCAATTCGGCGGTCGAGGCCGCCGTCGACCGGATTTCGCTGGACAACCACCGCCTCGCCAAACGCGCCAAGGACATCGGCAGCGCTGCCGTCCTTCTCTCGCTGATCAACCTGCTGGCCGTCTGGGCCAGCGTCCTCTGGGGGTAATCCGATGCCGCGCCTCGATCTGGTCGTTGTCAGCGAAACTTACCCGCCCGAGGTCAATGGCGTCGCGATGACCATCGCCCGCCTGGTTGATGGCCTGCGCGACAGCGGCCATCGCGTGCGCCTCGTCCGGCCGCGCCAGCATGCCGCCGATTCTGCTTCCGATTGCGGCGCGGAATCCGGCGATCTGCTGCTGCCGGGCTTCCCGCTGCCCGGCTATGCCGGCCTGCGCTACGGCCTGCCGGCCAGGCGCCTGCTCACCGCCGCCTGGCGTGCGGCGCGCCCCGACGCCGTGCACGTGGTGACCGAAGGGCCGCTCGGCTGGTCGGCGGTCGCCGCGGCGCGCGCACTGGGCATCCCGGTGACCTCGGGGTTTCACACCAACTTCGACCGTTACAGCCGGCATTACGGCATCGGCTGGCTGCAGCCGGCGATCGCCGCCTATCTGCGCAGCTTCCACCGGCGCACGCGGGCGACGCTGGTGCCGACCGAGGCGCTGGCCGCCCGTCT
The DNA here is from genome assembly GCA_049295655.1 of Rhodocyclaceae bacterium. GTDB lineage: Bacteria > Pseudomonadota > Gammaproteobacteria > Burkholderiales > Rhodocyclaceae > CAJBIL01. The sequence continues at coordinate 12,154 of JBAQRB010000140.1, read as the reverse complement.
GGCCGGCGAGGGCTTGTCGGGCGTGCGCGTCGTCGGCCGCGGCGTCGATAGCGCGCTGTTCGATCCGGCCCGGCGCAGCGATGCGCTGCGTGCCGCCTGGGGAGCGGCGCCCGGCGACTTGGTCGTGCTCTACGTCGGGCGGCTCGCCGCCGAAAAGAATATCTTTCTGGCATTGCGCGCCTTCGCCGCGATCCGGGAGCGCTGCGCGCGCGCCCGTTTCGTCCTGGTCGGTGACGGGCCGCTGCGCGCCCGACTGCAGCGCCAGCACCCGGCGCACCATTTCGCCGGCCAGCAACTGGGCATCGACCTGGCGGCGCATTACGCCTCGGGCGACCTCTTTCTCTTCCCGAGCCTCAGCGAAACCTTCGGCAACGTCACGCAGGAAGCGATGGCCAGCGGTCTGGCCGTCGTCGCCTATCGCAGCGCGGCGGCAGCCGAACTGATCGTCGATGGCGAAAACGGCCGCTGCGTCACGCCGGGCGACGAGGCGGCGTTCATCGATGCGGCGGCCGCGCTGACGCACAGCCGCGCCGCGCTCGACGCGCTGCGCGAGAAAGCCCGTCAGCGCGTCGCCGCTTGCGGCTGGGGCGCCGTTTCCCTGCGTTTCGAGGCGGTCCTGCGCGAAGCGATCGCCGCCGCCTGAAGCCAGGCGCAGCCTGGCTGAACAAGTACTCCTGGGGTGCGCCTGAAGCCAGGCACGCCTGGCCGAACAAGTACGCCTGGGGTGCGCCTGCCCGGTCGTCCGGGACAAAATCCAAAAAATAAACGGCCAATGCTTGAAGAGTGGCGTATTTGCTGCCTCTCAGGGCAGCATGCCGATTTTTGCGGTCTGAATCAGAGGTCGTCGAGTCGCCAGATGGCAACCCAGCCGTCGTCGAAGAAGCGGTCGATCACGGCTTGCAGATCGAAGTATTTCAGCATGGCGTACTCCCCGGTGCGTGTTTCGACACCTGAAGCGTAGCCGGGCAGTGTTAAGGGTTCGTTGCAGCGTCTCGCGGCAATTCAGCCGACGGGCTTGGCCTTGCGCTGCGCTTTGGCCAGGCGGTCGTAGAGGACGACGTTGACCGTCGCGGCCAGGTTCATGCAGCCGACGGTCGGGATGTACACGACGTCCTCGCACCAGGCGCGAATGCTCTTGTCGAGCGTTCCGTCTTCCGGGCCGAAAATGTAGAACGCGCGCTCGGGGTGCGTGTAGTCGGGCAGCGGCCGCGCGTCCTTGACGAGTTCGACGGCGACCGGCGTGCAGCCGAGCGGGATCACCTGCTGCAGGTCCTCGATGCCGATCAGCGGGATCTTCTGGTGCACCTTCTTGGTGTCGGTGACGAATTCCTTGGCGCGGTCGTAGCGAACGCCGGTATAGAACACCGAGTTCACGCCGTAGCAGCCGGCGGCGCGCAGCACCGAGCCGACGTTTTCCGGCGACTTGGGGTTGAACAGTCCGATACAGCAGAAACCTTTGCTCATGCGATGCACTCCAGTGGCCAGGCGCAATTGTACGGCTTTGGCCGGCACACCGAGCGCAGTCCCGCAGTCCGTTGCTATCGTGCCGACCTGCCGGCGGCGATCTTGATCCATCCGGCGCAGGTGGCGGGCGATGAGCCGAACGGCTGGAACTTCGCCGCCGGTCGTTCGCTCATATCTGGATGAAGGAAGGAGGTGGTCACGATGCTTTTTCGTTACCTGCTGTTGGCCTGTGCGCTGTTTCTCGCCGCTTGCGCGACGCCCGCCGAGCGCGCCGCACGCATGGAGGCCGAGGTCGCCGAAATGATCGAAGTCTACGGGTCGGCGTGCGAACGGCTCGGCTACAAGCGCGGCGAGGATCCTTGGCGCGCGTGCGTGGTCGGTCTGTCGTCGAAAGTCGAGCAGCGCTATTCGTCTTACCCGACCACGACGACCTGTTTCGGGCATCGCGGATTCTTCAATTGCACGAATTTCTAGCGGCCCGAAAGGCGTTCGGCGCGGGGCGGCGGACGTCGGCGTACTGCGTGCCGTTCGTCGGAGAGTGGCGTATTCATTGGCTTTCCGGCCATCGGTAGCGGGATGGTTGGTAGGCGTGCCTCAGGCGGGTGCGAGCAAGTAGCTTTCCAGCTGTTGGTCGTATTCCCTGAAGTGGGCTTGCAGCGTCTCGAGAACGCCGTCGATCCCGGCGATCGCGACAATGCAGTTGCCGTCTTCCGAGAGCACCACCCGGATCGCCTTCATCTGCTCGGCCTGCGCCATATGCGCCTGATTGTGGGCGATCCGGTGGGCCGGCGGGACGCCGTCTTCCATGTATAGCGACTCGATGAGGTTGTGTTTGAGGGTGACCTCGACGAAGGTCCGGATCAGCTGCTCGACATTGCCCTGGCAGACCATGCGCTGGCCGGGCTGGCACTGGCCGCAATCCTCCACCGCATTGCCCTGCGTGCACAGCGACTTGATCCGCACGCCCATCTGCAGCATGGCTTCGTGATCCCGGCGCATCCGTTCCGCGGCCTGTTCCCGAATTTGCGGCTAAGCGCCTGTCGCCCGCCGCCATCGCCGAAATCCATGCCGGCGCCTTCGCTCACGAATACGTCGTCATCGAAAAACTGTTCGATTTTTGTGAGCGCAGCGCTTTGGAACGGCGGCGGGCGCGGCCGGTCCAAATATTTTTCCCCCAGCGGAGGTTCCCATGTCACATTACATCGATGCCATCGTAATTCCCGTTCCCCGGGCCAACCTCGATACCTACAAGCGCATGTCCGAGGAATGGGGCAAAGCTCACCTGCGCCACGGCGCGCTCTACTACTCCGACTCGATCGGCGACGACGTGCAGCCCGGCAAGCTCACGTCGTTTCCGCAGGCCGTGCAACTCGAAGACGGCGAAGTGATTGCGTTGGCGTGGGTCGTGTATCAGAGCAGGGAGGATCGCGACCGCATCAGCAAGGCGGTGATGGAGGATCCTCAACTCAAGGAGTCGATGGACCCCGCGAAGATGCCTTTCGACGGCAAACGCATGTTCTGGGGTGGCTTCGAGACCATCATCGGGATCGCCGCCGGCCAATAACAAGGGCGACGGGAAGGGCGCTCCGGTGGCCGGCACCAGCGTTTGGGTTGATCGTGCCGATGGCGATTGGACGGATTTATTTCACGTCGTACTCGAAGCTCGCGCCAGGCTGCCCTTCGATGAGGATCTGCAGGCGGCGGTGGCCGGCCGGCTCGTTGGGGCCGACGGACCATTCGCCGTATATTTTTCCGTCCACGGGAACCAGCTGTCTCTGGCTGACCTGGCTGCGTCGTTGCTGAGGAATGTTCAGGCTCTCGCTCACCGGGTCGGCGGTCTTTTCCGGCATCGACGCTGTCGGCAGCAGATATTCCTCGCTGACCGATAGCGAGCGTTTGCTTGTCCGCAGATCGATGATCCAGCCATAGCGCTGCCCTGTCCTGTGCGGAACGACGCTGGTCGGTTCGAAGGTCAGCTCGTCCGGCGTGCTGCTGTCGAAAATGCCGAATTCGGCGGCGATGACCTCGAACTGCGCTTCCGCCGCCGCCGAGCCTGTCGTACAGAACAGGGCGGCCAGAAGGGCGGGAATCAGCATCGGTGACTTGCGGCGCATGGCGGGGATTCCTGAAATTTCGGATACGGATGCTTGCTCGATAGCGCATTCCTGCGCAGCCACTTTAGTCGAGGCGTGTTGGGCGAAGCAAGCTTGGCAAGTCGGACAAGTCCTTCTATACCCGCGAAATCATCAAGCACGTTGGCACGAGGGGTAGTCCGGTTGGCAAGGATCTCGACCGCTTGACCGGCGCCGGGCTGATCCTGCGCGAGCCGCGCGGCAATCTCGTCTTCTACCGCGCCAATCCGTCGGCGGCGGTTTATCGCGAACTGGTCGGCCTGGTCGGCAAGTCGTTCGGCATTCCCGATCAGCTGCGCCGTTTCCTTGAGCCATTCGCCAGCCGCATCCGCTATGCTGGCGTCTTTGGTTCGGTGGCCAGAGGCGAGCAGCGGGCCGACAGCGACGTCGATCTGCTGCTGGTCGGCGACGTTCGACTGTCCGAGTTGGCCGTCCCTTTGCACGAGGCCGAAGCCGCGCTCGGCATGCGTGTCTCGCCGACGCTGATGAGCGAAGAAGAGTATCGAAGCCGGCGCCAGAGCGGCGACTATTTTCTTGAAAAGGTTCTCGCCGGCGAGTTGATCGCACTCTGGGGAAGCCTTGAATAAACGGCGGTGCCATGAACAGTCTTGAAAATCTCGTTCGCGTCGGTCAGCTCAAGCCGGAGCCGCCTGCCGACGACGAAAGCTCTGTCAGTCTTTGCAGTCCTTTGAATATCGAGGCCTACCGTTGGTTGTTGATGGAGCATGGGCCTCAGCCTATCGGTGGCTCCAGTGTTCAGCTTGAATTCTGGGTCCCAGGCAATGGAAAAACGGAGGCTCTGCTGCCGCCGAAGTGCCGGTGGATGCCGGAACTGTCCTTAGTGAGCAAAACGGCACGTGTAGTTCTAGGCGCTTATGCGAAGAAATTTCGGTTGCTGGATTAAGCGGACACGCTTTCGTGTAATCAAATTTTCTTGACCGATTGTAATCGTTCGAATACATTTATTCATGTTCTCGATCAAGTCCCTTCCCGAATTCACCGCCTGGCTCGACGATTTGAGCGATAACGCCGTGCGCGGTGTGGTGGCCGCTCGCATCAAGCGCTTGGAGCGCGGACTGATGGGCGATGTCGAGCCGGTCGGCAAGGGCGTTTCTGAATTGCGTATTCATCTCGGCACCGGTTGGCGAGTGTATTTCACGCAACGCGGGCCGGTGGTGATCGTGTTGCTGGTCGGCGGTTCCAAACGCACGCAGAAGGCCGACATCAAACGTGCCAAGGCGCTGGCCGCCTTGCTTGATTGAAGTGAAGGAGATGACCATGAGCAAACGTATCAAGATAGCCGACCTGCCCGAGTTCGACGCCGCGCCCTATCTTGACAGTGAGACAGCGATGGCTGCGTATCTGACCGATATCCTTGAGGCCAACGATCCCGCATTGCTGGCGGCGGCACTGGGCGACATTGCCCGTGCACGCGGTATGACCGAAATTGCCAAAGCCTCCGGCATTACCCGCGAGGCCTTGTACAAGGCGCTGCGTACCGATGCCTCGCCGCGCTTCGATACGATTAGCCGGGTTTGTGCTGCGCTGGGGGTCAAGTTGGTGGCTCAGGCGGTGCATGCGTGAGCCTCAGCTCTTCGCCGTCAACCGAATGACTTGCGGCGTCGTGTATGGCTTGGCGATTGCGCCGCGCATGGCTCGAAGAATGGCGTATTTGCTGGATCTCCGGCCGGTCGGCGGAGGCCGCCAGCCGGCGGCGTGAGTGCGGTAGGCGTGCCTCAGGCGGGCGAGAGCAAGTAACTTTCGAGCTGCTCGTCGTATTCCGTGAAGTGGGCTTGCAGCGTCGCGAGAACGCGGTCGATCCCCTCGATCGCCACAATGCAGTTGCCGTCTTCCGAGAGCACGACCCGGATCGACTTCATCTGCTCGGCCTGCGCCATATGCGCCTGTGTGTGGGCGATCCGGTGGGCCGACGGGACGCCGTCTTCCATGTACAGCGACTCGATGAGATTGTGTTTGAGGGTGCTCTCGACGAAAGCCAGGATCAGCTGCTCGACATTGCCCTGGCAGACCATGCGTCGGGTGGGCTGGCACTGGTTGCAGTCATCCACCGCATCGCCCTGCGTGCACAGTGACTTGATCCGCACGCCCATCTGCAGCATGGCTTCGTGATCCCGGCGCATCCGTTCCGCAGCGTGTTCCCGAATTTGCGGCATATGCTTGCTCCCGGTATGAGTGCTGCGTTGCGGCATCCGTGCCGACCCGGATGTACGGGTTAAATACCTGATTGCTGTAGTCGGGTATTGAAGGTAGAGACAATCGGCCTTGCTGTCAAGGCGGTGCCTTGCGGTAGGCAAACAAGAGCATGAGGAAGCGCCGTGCCGGGTGGCGACGCTGCCCAAAAATCGCACCACAGTGATGTATAATTTTATACATCAAAAGGCGCGGAGCGAACGACATGCACAGAACGCAAATTTACCTGCAGGACGAGCTGTACGAAAAACTCAGGATTCGTTCGCGCAGTCTGGGCGTCAGCCTGTCGGAGTTGATTCGCCGCTCGCTTGAAAAGGGCATCGACAAAAACCCGGCCGCCGATGCCAGGGCTTTTTTCGATCGCCTGCCGGCGCTGGAGAGCTTTGCCAGCACCGAGCCGGAAGCCTACGTTCGTACGCTGCGCGCCAGCAGCCGCCTGCTGCGGGATCCTGCCGATGAAGCCTGAACGTCTCGTTCTGGATACCGACATCGTCATCCATCTGCTCAAGAAACAACCCGCGATCGTTGCCGCTTTCATTGATTTGCTGGAAGCACAGACCACCTTCCTGCTGTCGCCCGTCGTCGTTGCCGAAATCTACGCAGGCGCCTTCGCGCACGAATATGCAGCCATCGAAAACCTGTTCGATTTTTGCGAGCGCATCGCTCTGGAAAGCGAAACGGGGCGACTGGCCGGACAGTACGCCCAACGCTACCGCAAAGCGTGGCAAGGCATTTCGCTGGAAGACTACCTGCTGGCCGCCACCGCACGGCAGCACCGCTGCCCCTTGTGGACCGGGAATAAAAAACACTATCCGATGGACGATATCGCGCTGTTTGACTTGGCATGAACCAAGCGGTTTTCTGAAGAGCGGAAAACCTGCAAATTTGACATCGAACCTAAATAAGGTGCGACTGAACTGTTTTCAGGTACTGCGATATTCCCGACGCCCCATTTCTCCGCCGATTCTGCCCATCTGCCGCCTACCTTGGTGTCTCGGTGACAGGCGGTAGCCGGTCAGAAACGGACGTTTTGGCCTGTAGCGCCAAGGCAGCCATTGAATTTCAGGTGGTATGCTGATGCAGTGCTCCGGGGCTACCGCCTTTGTTGTGTTGTAAAGGCGCTGTTGTTCGGACAGTTTTCCAGCGTAACGCAGGCTGGGAGCCAGTTACAGGCTTTTAGCAGGGAGCGTACGAAGACAAAAAGACTAGGGGTAAGCAATAAATGAATCTAATTGCGGAACTTGCCAAGATAAAAACAGAAGAAGACGTAAAAGATGCATATATCAAAGCCCTTGGTCTTAAGAAGTACAACAAGGGATTGGTCGATATTCAAACTGAAGAAATTTGGTTTGAAGCCAAAGAAGCGGCGACGCCGCCAGTACTGATGTTCACTCAACTGCTTTTTTATGTGCGCGATGCGCGCAAAAAAGGGGAGCACATCCCGCCATTCCTTGCCGTAATTGACCGTGAAAAAGCCGCCATCATGGAAACGGCTAAAGCCTTGCCCATCTTGGCAGACAAATCCATCAAGTGGCCGAAATCGGCTTCACAGGTTGACAAATCAGTGGCAGCGCAGGCCGCGCCGTACATCGAAACGCATTTTGTGGTCTACAAAATGGAGAGCCACGAAAAAGAGTTCATTGCCGCAGTCAAGAGCGCTATCAAGGCAGGCAAGCTGGTGCGTACCCCTATCACGCCCGACAACCTGCGGCAGGTGTTCGACAAATGGGTGGAGATGATTGGCTGCGAACTCGCTGGCGTCGAGGAGGTTGACTACGCCTTGCTCTTTTTTGCAGACATCATGCACGATGGTGCCAAGGCCGCCATGGCCAACCTGCCGGCCCGCCTCCTGCATGAAGGCGATAAACCCTTGTTCCTGCTGGCCGGCAAAACCTACGAACTGGACAGCGACAAGGGCTATCGCAACTTCTGGGCTATCTATCACCGCCCACCCGAAGAAGAATATCGGGACTACCTGCTGGAGCGGCGTGACAGCCTGTTGCCTCTGGATGAACGCAGCTTCAAAGGTGCTTTCTACACGCCGCTGCACATCGTAGATAAGGCCTATGAGTTGCTCGTCAAGACCTTGGGAAAGAACTGGCAAAAGAACTATGTAGTGTGGGACATGTGCTGCGGCGTAGGCAATCTGGAGGTCAAGCACTCCAACCACCGCCAGATTTTCATGAGCACGCTCGACCATGCTGACATCGACGTGATGAGGGCCAGTCGCACCTGCGTGGCGGCCACCAAGTTTCAGTACGACTACCTAAATGACGATGTGGATGGGTGTGGTCAGATTAACTACACACTAACGAACAAAGTCCCGGAGGCTTTACGTCAGGCCATCGCAGACGCTAAGGTCAAGAAGAAGGGCGCCAAGAAAATCCTAGTGCTCATTAATCCGCCGTATGGTGAGGCCGGTAGCGCAGATACTGTTTCTGGCACAGGGCAGCACAAGACGGATATTGCCAACACGCAAATTGGGTCGAGCATGCAGGAGTTAGGTTATGCCACGCGTGAGTTGTTCGTGCAGTTTCTGGTGCGCATTCAACGCGAACTGCCCGGCGCCACAGTGGCCATGTTCAGCACGCTCAAGTACGTCAACGCTCCCAACTTCGCTCAGTTTCGCGAACAGTGGAATGCCAAGTACCTCGGGGGCTTTGTGGTTCACAGCCAGGCATTTGATGGCCTCAAAGGCGACTTTCCAATCGGCTTTCTGGTGTGGGATTCCAGAAAAAAAGCCCCAGTAGAAAGCATTGTCACCCAAGCACTTGATAAAGACGGCTACTCCCTGGGCGAAAAAACCTTCTATCGCGAAGTTAATCAATTACCACTAAACGAATGGATAGTGCGTCCCCGCTCTAATAAGCAAGATGCCATGCCATTGAAAAATGCCATAACCCCAGCAACGGTAACCAAAGATTTACGTGGGGATAAATGGGCTGATGGCGCAATCGGCAGTATGTTGGTCAACAGCAATATGCTGCAAAACGCCAGCACATTAACAGCCCTGTTTTCGTCAGGGTTTGGTAGTGCTGGGGCTTTTTTCGTCACCCCAGAAAATCTCTGGCAGGCTGCTATTGTTTTTTCCGTGCGGCGCCTCATCAAGCCCACCTGGCTCAATGACCGAGATCAATTTCTGCAGCCGACTTCCACACTTACTGCAGAGTTCAAGTCTGATTGTCTGGTCTGGATGCTTTTCAATGGGTCAAACCTCTCAGCCGGGGCCAATGGGTTGGAGTGGAACGGGAAGAAGTGGTCGCTGGTGAATCACTTTATCCCCTTCACCGAGAGCGATGTCGGAGCCTCCGGCCGCTTTGAGTCCGATTTTATGTCCACCTACCTGACGAAGCTCAAGATATCCAAGGAGGCTAAGCAAGTCATGGACGAGGGGCGTAAGCTCTGGCGGAAGTATCACGCTACCCAGTTTGAGAAGAAGATCCGCGATGAATCCAAGCTCAACCGACCGGATGTAGGTTGGTACCAGATTCGCAAGGCATTAGAGGCGAACAGCGACGACGCAGTGGACTTCGATCAGTTCAAGGCAGCCTACGATGAATTGAGCCAAAAGCTGAGGCCACAAGTGTTTGACTATGGTTTTCTGCGCCAGTGATGCTGGTGGACTAGTAAGTTATTGCAGCCGACCGCTACACGGCCACTGAATTGCAATGTAGAACGTCTGCTCTCTAAAAGCCTGGCGTCGTCTTTGGGTCGTCAGTAGCCGATCGCTGAAGAGTGGCGTCTTTATTGGCTTCCCGGCCATCGGCCGGGAAGCGTCCGCGCCGTGTATGTTGGCGCACCGGTAAGTTTAGGATGGCTTGTCCGCGGGTTTTTCCGGCAGTATTGCCGGGTCCAGGCCCCAGTCGCCGTGTTCGTACCAGTCGTTGCCGAGCAGTTCGGCGGGGTGCTGGGTGCGGCCGGAGCCGTTGCCGCACTGCAGCGCATCGACCGGGCAGTATTTGTCGCAACCCCAGCAAATGCGCTCGGGATGCTTCGGGTTGAGTGGAAACTTCTTTGCCATTTCAGGCTGCCTGATTCATCCAGTTTCGTCTCCGTAAAAAAGCCGCCGCACTCGTGAAGGTTGCGGCGGCTTTTTCCTGCGTGCTGCTGCCGCCTTACTTCTTCCTCACCGCCGGAATATCCGTGCAGCTGCCGTGCGCCACTTCCGCCGCCATGCCGACCGTCTCGCCGAGCGTCGGGTGCGGGTGGATGGTCTTGCCGATATCGACCGCGTCGCAGCCCATCTCGATGGCCAGGCACACTTCGCCGATCATGTCGCCGGCCGACGGGCCGACGATGGCGCCGCCGATCACGCGGTGCGTTTCGGCGTCGAAGATCAGCTTGGTGAAGCCGTAGTCGCAGCCGTTGGCGATGGCGCGCCCCGAAGCGGCCCACGGGAACTTGGCGGTGTCGACCTTGCGGCCTTCCTTCTTGGCCTGTTCCTCGGTGTAGCCGACCCATGCGACTTCCGGGTGGGTGTAGGCGACGCCGGGGATGACCTGCGCGTCGAAGACGGCCTTGTGGCCGGCGGCGACTTCGGCGGCGACGTGCGCCTCATGCACCGCCTTGTGCGCGAGCATCGGCTGGCCGACGAGGTCGCCGATGGCGAAGATGTGCGGCACGTTGGTTCGCATCTGCTGATCGACCGGGATGAAGCCGCGCTCGCTGACGACGACGCCGGCCTTGTCGGCGGCGATCTTGTTGCCGTTCGGCGAGCGGCCGGCGGCTTGCAGGATCATGTCGTACTTGACCGGTTCGGGCGAGACGTTCTCGCCCTCAAACCTGACGTAGAGGCCGTCGTCCTTGGCTTCGACGGCCACCGTCTTGGTCTTCAGCATGATCTTGTCGAAGCGGTGCAGGTTCTGCTTCTCCCAGACCTTGACGAGATCGCGGTCGGGTCCGGCCATCAGCACGTCCATCATTTCGACGACATCGACCCGGGTGCCGAGCGTCGAATAGACGGTCGCCATCTCGAGGCCGATGATGCCGCCGCCGATCACCAGCATCTTCTTCGGGACTGCACCGTTCACCGTCCGCAGTTCGAGCGCGCCGGTCGAGTCCACGATGCGCGGGTCGCGCGGGATGAACGGCAGATGCACGGCGGCCGAGCCGGCGGCGATGATGCATTTGGCGAAGCGGATCACCTTCTTGGCGCCGGTCTTGTCCTGCGCGCTGCCTGCGGTGACTTCGACCTCGAGATGGTTGGCGTCGAGGAAGCTGCCGTAGCCGCGAACGACCTCGACCTTGCGCCCCTTGGCCATGCCGGCCAGACCGCCGGTCAGCTTGCCGACGACCTTGTCCTTGTGCGCGCGCAGCTTGTCGATGTCGACGGTCGGTGCGGCGAACGAGACGCCGGCATCGCTCATGTGCGCCGCCTCGTCGATCACCGCGGCGACGTGCAGCAGCGCTTTCGACGGGATGCAGCCGACGTTCAGGCAGACGCCGCCGAGCGTCGCGTAACGCTCGACGATCACCGTCTTCATGCCGAGGTCGGCGCTGCGGAACGCCGCCGAGTAGCCGCCGGGGCCGGCGCCGAGGACCAACATTTCGCACTCGAGGTCGACGCTGCCGGCGAACTGCCCGGCGATTGGTGCAAGACTCGGCGCAACACTCGGCGCGGCTTGCGGTGCGACCGGGGCAGGAACGGCGGCCGGCGCAGCCGCTGGCGACTTCGCGGGTGCCGCTGCAGCGGCCGCGCCAGCCGCCTCAAGCACGACGACCAGCGCGCCCTGCGACACCTTGTCGCCGAGCTTGACGCGGATTTCCTTGACGACGCCGTCGGCCGGCGAAGGCACGTCCATCGTCGCCTTGTCCGATTCGAGCGTGACCAGCGAGTCTTCGGCCTTCACCGTGTCGCCGACCTTGACGCAGATGTCGATGACTGGAACGTCGCTGTAGTCGCCGATGTCCGGGACTTTTGCTTCAATGATCTGGCTCATGTTCATCCCCCGGTCAGAGCAGCACGCGGCGCATGTCGGCCAGCAGCTGCGCGACATAAACGTTGAAGCGGGTGGCCAGCGCGCCGTCGATCACGCGGTGGTCGGCCGAGAGCGACATCGGCAGGATCAGGCGCGGAACGAATTCCTTGCCGTTCCAGACCGGTTTCATCACCGATTTGTTGACGCCGAGGATCGCCACTTCCGGCGCGTTGACGATCGGCGAGAAGTACGTGCCGCCGATGCCGCCGAGGCTCGAGATGGTGAAGCAGGCGCCGAACATCTCGGCCGGGCCGAGCTTGCCGTCGCGTGCCTTCCTGGCGAGTTCGCCGGATTCGACGACGATCTGCGTCACCGACTTCTGGTCGACGTTCTTGACCACCGGGACGACCAGCCCGTTCGGCGTGTCGG
>JBAQRB010000139.1:0-10660 GCA_049295655.1 Rhodocyclaceae bacterium | reverse complement strand
GACACAGACAGTCGAGCCGGGCAAAAAAACGCTGTCCGTCGTCGCGCAGGAAACACATCTCGGCGACTTCCACCCGGTCGTGCTGCCGGATATTGCGCAGCAGGAGGTACCAGCGCTCCTTGTAATCGGGCGCGATCAGCAGGGAAAGCGGCTTACCGATCAATCCCGAGCGCACCCTGCCGAGCCAGCCGGCCAGCGTCAGATTGGCTTCGTTGATCAGACCCATCGAAGTCAGCGTCAGATAGCCGACCGGCGAAAAATCGTAAAGATCGAGGTAACGGTCGCGGGATTTCGCCAGATCGACCTGCGCCTGGCGCAAGGACTCGTTCTGCATGTCGAGTTCAACCTGATGCACCTGCAGTTCGTGCAGAAGAGCGTCGTTTGAGGCCTTCCCGGCCAGCCTCGCCTCGGCGTCGGTCCGCAACTGCCCTTCGCCGGAGTGTGTTTGCGCATGCCGCTTCTTGCTCATGCCGCCTCCGCGCTCGCCGTGCCGTTTGCCGCGAACTCCACGGCCAGCAATATCTGCCTTGGCTCGCCTGCCGCGCCCTGAATGCGGCGCGCATTGAGCAGCACCCGGCGCCGGCCGATACGCGGAAAATCGTGGTCGACGAAATAGCCATCGAAGGCCTGATCGCGCAGCAGGATGTCGTCAAGCAACGTATGCAGCGCCGGAATGTCCCACTGGCTGTTGCCAAGATCGTAGAGCCGGCGACCGAGCGTTTCTTCGGCGCTCACCATGAAATCGCGGAAAAATGCACGGCTGGCAAAAACGACGTTCAGGTCGCCATCGAGCACGAGCAAGGGCTCGCGCACCGTATCGACAATGCTTTCGGCAAACCGCCCGGCAAGCTGCACCGCGGCTTCGGCGGCAATCCGCTGGCTGATGTCGGTGAAGGTCATCACCACGCCATCGATCACGTTATCCAGCGTGCGGTAGGGCTTGATGCGCACCAGCCAGGACTGGCCGTCGGTGCCCTGCAATTCATTCTCATAGGGCAGCAGCGTATCGAGCACGCCTTGCGCTCTGGCACACAGGCCATCGCCGGTCAGCCAGGAATTGATGTCGTTCAGCGGACGACCGACATCGGAAGCCTGCAGGCGATAAATATGCAGCGCGTCGCGCGTGAAACGCCGGATTTTCAACTGCTGGTCGAGGAAAATGGTCGCGATATTGACGTTGTCGAGCAGGTTTTTCATGTCGCTCTGCATGCCGCTCAGTTGCTCGATCTTGGCCTGCAGTTCGGCATTGACCGTGACGAGTTCCTCATTGAGCGACTGCAATTCCTCGCGCGAGGTTTCCAGTTCCTCATTGGTGGACTGGAGTTCCTCGTTGGTCGACTGCATCTCCTCGTTGGTCGATTTGAGTTCCTCATTGGTCGACTGCTGTTCCTCGATCGTCGCCTGCAGACTCTGCCGGCTATAGGCGAGTTCGCGCTCCAGTTCGGCAGTGCGTCGTGCTTCAGGCGAATCCTCATCCTGTGCGACGCTGCGCTTGTTCCGCTTTGCCCCGAGCGGCTCGGCAACGTCCTGAAAGGTCATCAACAGCAGGCGCTGGCTGGAGTGCGGTACCGACACGTTGCGCAGGGTAAAGCTGACCGGTGAAAAACCGCCGTTGGTTTTTACCGACACCATGCTGGCCGTGCTGGGCGCGGCATTGGCAACGGCCGTCAGGATCGCGCTGCGCAGCACCGGCTGCAGGCCTTCGCGCGCCATGTCGACGATATTGAGCGTCGCCTGCCCCGGCGCCGGCCGCAGATAGCGGCCCGTATCGCCATGCACGTAGAGGATGTTGCCCTGCAGATCGGTCAGCACCGAGGGCGGCACATAGGACTGGACCAGCAGGCGCAGGGTCAGTTCGACGAAGTTGATCGACTTGGGTTTGGCCACGACGGACGCTTCGGGGGCTTTGCTGTCCTTGCCTGCCTGCCAGGCCACCAGGTCGCCGGCCAGCATGGCACGCGTCGAGCTGAGGGTATGCAAGGCACGGAAAAACTTCCATTTGCGGTTGATCGGAGGGAACAGTTCCGAATGCTGGACGACGTTCTCCGAGGCGGAAAGGAAAAGAACCCCGTTCGGCTTGATGGCGTAATGGAAACTGAGGATCAGCCGATCCTGCTGCGCCGGCTCCAGATAGATCATCAGGTTGCGGCAACTGAGCAGATCGAGGCGGGTGAAGGGCGGGTCCTTGATCACGCTCTGCACCGCAAAAATCACCATTTCGCGGATTTCCTTCTTCACCCGGTAGCAGCCGTCGTCTTCTTTCAGGAAAAATCGGTGCAGCCGCTCGGGCAGGATGTCCTGCGCGATATTCGGCAAATAGCGCCCGGTGCGCGCCACGGCGATGGCATCCTCATCCAGATCGGTTGCGTAGATCTGCACTTTCAGGCCCTGCCTGCCTTCGTCCATCAATTCGCGCAGCACGATGGCGATCGAATAGGCCTCTTCACCGCTGGCGCAGCCGGCGACCCAGACCCGGAAAGCATAGTCATCGGGCTTGTCGGCCAGCAGCTGGGGCAGGATTTCCTGCTTGAGCACGACAAAGGCTTCGGGGTCGCGAAAGAAACTGGTGACGTTGATCAACAGTTCCTTGAACAGGATGTGCACTTCGGCGGGATTTTCCTTGAGGTAGCGGGCATAGGTCGCAATCTCGTCGATGTTGTGCAGCGACATGCGGCGCTCGATACGGCGGCCGATCGTGCTCTTCTTGTACTGCGAAAAATCGTGGCCCGTCCCGTTGCGCAGCAGGATCAGTATCTGGTTCAAGCCGCTCAAGACCTGCGGATTCTGGATCGCTGCCGGCGACGGAATGGACACCCGATGCTGGACGATGTCGAGAAGCAGCTTCGGCATCGTCTCGACCGGCAGGATATGCGTTGCGTAGCCGGACTCTATAACGCTCTGCGGCATGCCGTCATACTTCGCCGTATCGGGCTCCTGAACCAGACAGATCCCGCCGGCCCCCTGGATGGCGCGCAGACCGAGCGTGCCATCGGTTCCGGTACCGGAAAGAATGATTCCGACTGCCTTGTCAGCCCGGTCTTCGGCCAGCGACCGCAGGAAGAAGTCGATCGGCATGCGCTGGCCGCGTGGCTGATCGGGAACGCTCAATTGCAATCGGCCGTTCAGGATCGCCATGTCGCGATTCGGCGGAATGACATAAACATGATTCGGCAAGACGCTCGCCTGATCCCGCGCCTCGACCACCGGCAGGGAAGTGATGCGTTGCAGGATTTCGCTGAGGATGCTCGGATGACCGGGGTCCAGGTGCGGGACCAGAACAAAACCCATGCCGCAATCCGGCGCGACGTTGGAAAAGAAACTCTCGAAGGACTCAAGTCCTCCTGCCGAGGCGCCAATGCCGACAATCATGTGCCGCGCATTAGCCGCTGGCTGGACCGCCGTTCCCGGGGAAGCAGCATCGCCGATGGCGGCCTTGCCGTGAGCTTTCTTTCCTGTCTTTCTGGTTGCCACAAACTTCTTTCCGCTAGGTCCGATATTGATCGGGGAAATATTACACTGCCCCATGCTTTCCGGCACCGGGAGCGATCGTTGGGCTACAGATCGCGTATGGCAAGGCTGTATCAGAAAAATCATTCATCCAAGCTTGTGCTGCAGCACGTAACGGGTCAACTCCGCATTCGATCGCACGTCCAGTTTTTCGAGAATCCGTCCGCGATAGGTACCGACTGTTTTGACGCTGAGTTTCAATTGCTCGGCAATCCTGGTCAGCGAGATGCCATTGCTCAGCAGCAGCAGGACTTCCATTTCCCGGCGCGACAAGGCGTCATGCGGGAAACGCTTGCCGACCGAAACCGACCCCGAAAGCAATCGCTCGGCCAGTTCGGGACTCACGTAACGCCCACCGCCAGCCACGGCCTGAATGGCCTGCAGTATCTCGGCCGGCGGCCCGGCCTTGTTCAGGTAGCCGGACGCGCCGTAGTCGAAGGCATGAACGGCGTAATCCTCTTCGGGGTAGACGCTGAAAACCAGTACCGGCAGATCCGGCACCTCGTGGCGCATGCGCTTGAGCAACTCCAGCCCGTCGATATCGGGCAGCGAGAGATCGAGCAATACGACGTCGAGCTTCTGTTCACGCACGATGGCCAGCGCATCCGCTCCGCTCGCCGCTTCGGCGACGACGTCGAGACCATCGACCGCCGCCAGGAATTCCTTGATGCCACTCCGGACGACAGCATGGTCATCCACGATCAATATCTTCGCCATATTTTTGCGGGTGTCGCTCACTGTTGAAATCGCTGCCAGGCTTCCACCCATGAAACCCGGCGGGAACCCGGTTTTCCGGCAGCGCATCGCAAACGATAATGAAAGAGAAAACCCATCGGCATTCGGCCGGCCGATGAAACGTGATCAAGCAATGACGCCAAACAGTATAGATGGATTGTCATAAATTGACTGTAAGGCGAATACTCTGCGCCGCTCAGAATTCGCGCCAATGCCTGTAGGAATTCGCGCCATATTTCTTGCCCGATCGCCAGCAGTTCAGGCTTTCGCAAATAGTGCCACAGTCATGTGAAGCATGCTACGGCGCCTTCCGGCTGGCATTACGCCAAAAAGTGGTAAATACGGTTCGGGGATCGCGCTTCGTCGCCGGATTCGAACTTGCTGTGGTACGCTCAGGAATCCCCGATCACGCACATGATTCCAGTCAATGAACATCTCGAGTCCAACCCCCGCGCCAGCCCCCACTCCCGTCCATCATGCCCGCTTGCTGCTCAAGGCATTGCAGGAAGAATTCCCCGCCTTTCGCGAATGCATGCCGCTGGCCATCGGCATCGACAAGCAACTGCTCGCACAGCGCCCCGATCTCGACCGCAAGATTCTGCGCATTGCCCTGCGCATGCACACCAACTCGCTGCGCTACATGAAGGCGGTCGCCAAAGCCGCAGCACGCTGCAACCTCGACGGCAGCACCGCCGATGCGCTGACCGACGAGCACCGCAAGCACGCGCAGGAGACACTGCGCGAGCGCTCGAAAAACGAAACCGAGCGCCGCAGGATGCAGCGCGAGGCCGAAACCGCCGAACGCCAGCGCACGGAGAAGCTGGGCCAGCTGGTCGCCAAATTCGGCCGTTCCTGAACGCTGGATTCCCGAACAAAAATCATGCCGCGTATCCAGATCGAACTTCCCGAGCAGCTGCCGTTCTCCACCGAAATCACGCTGTACCTGAGCCACATGAACTACGGCGGGCATCTGGACAACGCGCTGCTGCTGACCGTGGTATCGGAAGCGCGGGCGCGCTTTTTCCAGTCGCTCGGCTACAGCGAACTTGACGTCGACGGCGTCGGCATCATCGTTTCGGATGCGGCGCTGCAGTACCGCTCGGAGGCTTTCCACGGCGAGGTGATGGTCGTGCGCATGGGCGCTGCCGAGTTCGGCAGCAAGGGCTGCGACCTGCTGTGGTGCATGAACGAGAAAGCGAGCAGCCGGGAAGTCGCGCGCGGCAAGACCGGGATTGTTTTCTTCGACTACGCGACGCGCAAGATCGCCCAAGTGCCAGCGGCTTTCCGCGCCCGATTCGAGCACTGACCCCCCGCTTACTGCCCCGCCGCGTAATCCCTGGCCAGCCGCTGTTGCAGGCTGTGCGCCTGTTTCAGCGACTCCTTGAGGATCAGCCGGTCGAGTTCGTGCAACTGGTCGGGGTTCACGCGGTTGGGCGACTCGCCGGCGCTGCCGCCGACCTGATGCTCGAGGCGCAGGCGCTGGATGTGATAGAAAGCGTCGACCAGCGCCGCCGTCTCGCGGGCCGGCATACCGATCGTACCGGCAGCGGCGCGCAGGCGCTCGACGGTATTGGTGTCCGGCACCCCCCTGGCCAGCGCGTAAATGCGCGCCGCATCGACAAACGGGCGCGATCCGTGCAGCTTGAGGTCGATCGTGTGCGGGAAGGCCTTGTCGCCGTCGTAGCGGAAACCCTGCCACCAGTTGAGCGGCGACGGCCAGTTGATCGTGTTATCGACCAGCGCGCGCAGAAAGATCGGATGCGCCGGCGCCCGCGCCAGCAGCCATTCGCGCAGCTCGCCGGCCAGCGACTCCTGCCCGTAGAGCGCGCGGAAATCGAAGAAAATCGTCGAATTGAGCAGCGCTTCCGGCTGCGCCTCGCGCATCCATGCGGCGAACGCCGAGCGCCACTCGGTGAGCGAGAGACACCAGGCCGGATTGCTGGCCATGATGTTGCCCTTGCACAGCGGAAAGCCGCAGGCATCGAGCGCCTCGTTGACGGCGCGGGCAAAGGGCAGAAACGATTGGCGCAGGACGGCGGCCTCGTCGTCCGAACTGGCCGCGAAGATCAGTCCGTTGTCCTGATCGGTGGCCAGTGTCTGTTCGAGCCGCCCTTCGGAGCCGAAGACGAGCCAGCACCACGGCACGTAGGGCAAATCGAAGCCGCCGGCGGTCAGTTCGATCACCTGCAGCGTCAGCAGGTCGTTGAGTTCGGAAATGCGCTGGCAGACGGCTTCGGCGCCAAGCCCCTCGCCGAGCAAGGAGGCGGCCAGGCGGCGCACTTCGCCGGCCAGCGCGGCGAGCCCGGCAAGATCGCGGGTGGCGAGGATGGCCGCGACCAGTTCGGCGGTGTGCGCGCCGGGCAGTGCGTAAAGATCGGACTGGGCGACGAGGTTGAAATAACAGCCATCGGCCTCGGTCAGCACGAGGTGACGCACGCCGCGCCGGACCATCACGACGCTGGCCTGATGCGCCGTGGCATCGGCCGGCAGCGTGATCAGCCCGCCGGTCATGATCGCGGCGACCGGCGCATCGAGATCGCCCGCCTCGATGACCAGCCGGTGCAGCACGTCGCGCAGCGTGACGATGCCGAGCGGGACGCGGCTTGCCTCGTCGACGACGACCAGCGCATCGCTACGCGCCGCGTCGAGCGTGCGCAAGGCCTCGCGCACGCTGGCCGAAGGCGGCACGCAAAGCGGCGCGGCATGCACCAAGTGGCGCAGCGCCGTGTAGGGCGAGCGCATCGCGCCATTTGCCGCGGCACGGCCGGGATCAGTAGCGGAATCAGTAACTGAGTCGGGCATGGAACGTCCTTTCGCTCGCTTCGCGCGCCTCGCGCAGGGTGTGGATGCCCATCGCGGCAAGCAGCGGCAGCATCTTGAGGAACACTTCGCCGGTCACCAGCGCATCGCCGAGCGCCGTATGGCGGCCGACTACCGAGACACCGAGGCGCTCGGCGATCGCTTCGAGGCGATGCATTTCCTGGTTCGGATGGAGCACCGCCGAGAGCAGCAGCGTATCGAGCACCGGCTGCTCGAAGCGCACGCCCAGACTCGCCTCCTTGAGTTGCAGGAAGCGCATGTCGAACGCGGCGTTGTGCGCGACCAGCACCGTATCGGCGCAAAAAGCGTGGAAGGCCGGTAGAACGCTGGCTATCGTCGGCCGGCCGAGCAGCAGATCCGGCGTGATGCCGTGGATGCGGATCGACGCCGCCGACAACGGGCGCTGCGGATCGACGAGCTGCTCGAAACACTCGTGCGCGAGCAGGCGGCGATTGACGATGCGCGTCGCACCGATCTGGATGATCTCGTCGCCGCCCGAGGGATCGAGGCCGGTCGTTTCGGTGTCGAAGACCGTGTAGGCGAGCTCGCCGAGCGGGCAGTCGTCGAGTTGCAAGGCGGCGGCCGAGCGGCGGAAAAGATCGAAATCGTAGAACTCGGGCCGGCTGCCCGACGCTGCCACGGCCTTGCCACGCACGGCGTCCTTCGGCGCGCCGGAAACCGGCAGCAGGATGCGGAAATAAGCGCGATGCGAAGCGCGTTCGCGCTGGAACCAGATCTCGCCGTTGCAGCGATCGACGACGTCGCGCACCGAAAGCGAACGGGCCTCGCCGCCGGCATTCATCGAATCCATCTCCCAGCTCATCGCCGTTTCGTTGTTCATCGACGTGCCGACCCAGATCAGGTCGAGTTGCGCGAGGCGCCCTTCGCGCGACAGGGCGAGCCGCACGTCGCGGATGCCGTATTCGTCGTACAGGCGTGCGGCCAGAAAGCCCAGCGCCTGCAGCAGGCCGAAGCTGTCGATGCGCAGCCAGATGCCGCCATCGACCGCTTCGCCATGCGCAACGACCGGCGTGCGTTCGCCGATGCGCCGCAGCGCCGCGCCGACCAGTTCGGCGCCGAGCATTTCCTCAAGCGGCCAGCGGGCGCGCAGATCGTCGGAAAAGGCGCTGGCCGCGCGGTCGAGATAACCCGACAGCGTACGGGCCTCGTCGCGGATCACGCCAAGGAAGCGCTCGCGCTGGGCTGCGCTCATGTCGGAAAAATCGGCCAGCGTCTCGGCTGCCGCGCGGATATTGCCGAGCGGGCCGCGCCCGCCTTCGGTCAGCGACTGGATCAGGCCGTCGCGCCGCGCATCGCGTTCGTGTTCGGCGGTGATGTCGTCGAGAATCAGCACAAAGCCACTGAGCGCGGCGGAATGAGTGGCATCGGCAGAATCAGCGGCCTGTACCGGCGACATGTGCGCGCGCAGCAGCCGCCCGCTGCGCGTCGTGGTGACGAACTGCGTGCCGCCGGTCGCCTGCTGCAGGCGATCGAGCGCGTGGGCGATCAGGCTGCGATCGAACAGCGTGTAGATCGAACGGCCGAGCCCGAGCAGCTCGGTCTTGCCGCCTTCGGCCGGACCGCTCGACTCCTCGCTGGCGCGCTGGTTGTAGAGCAGGATCCGGCCGTCGAGGTTGCAGACGATGACACTCTGGTTGAGATCGGCCATCAGCGCCGCGAGGCGGCTGCGCTCCTCTTCGAGCGAAGCGCGCGCTGCGCGGACACGGCCGGCAACGTCGCTCTCCAGCGCGTCGCGCACGCTTGCCAGCCGATTCACGGCGCAGCCCAGCGCCTGCAGTTCGGGGGCGACGAAGTCATCAAGGCCGACGCGAACGCCGCCGTGCGCCGCCAGCGCGCCGGTTTCCTCGGCCAGACGCAGGCTGGCGCGCACGTAGCGCGCATGGAATTCGCGCAGCGCCGCAACCGCCAGGACGCAGGCCAAAGCACTGACCATCAGGATCGCGGCAACCCGGTCGGCAAAGGCGAGCGCCATTTCGCCCCCCTCCCCGGCCTCGCCGCCAGCCCGCATCAGCGCAACCACCGCCGCGACCAGCGCGAGCAGGAAGAGGCACAAGGCCGCCGAGGCGAAAACGAGCTTGCGCGACGAATTCATCGATTCCCCTGGACCGCCAGCAGCTGACGAACCTGGGCGAGCAGATCCCGGGTCGAAAAAGGCTTGGTGACGTAGGCATCGGCCCCGAGCGCCAGCCCCTTGCTGACCTCGGTGTCGCGCCCCTTGGCGGTGAGCATCATGATGCGCATCGCGGCCAGCCCGGGGTCGGCGCGCAGCGCCTGGCAGACGTCGAAGCCGTTCATCTTCGGCATCATCACGTCGAGCAGCACGAGGTCAGGACGTTCGGCACGCGCCTTGCTCAGCGCCTCCTCGCCGTCGATCGCGACGAGCACGTCAAAACCTTCGCGGCGCAGCAGGAATTCGAGGGAAATGACGATGTTTTGTTCGTCATCGGCTATCAGGATTTTTTTTGTCATTCTGTCTCCATTGAACCTAGAAAAAGCAGCTAACCACGGCGAACACGGCGGGCACGGCGAAGAACCCAATCAATATAAATTTTTGTTTTTCGTTGTGCCCGCCGTGCCCGCCGTGGTTAACCGCCCTTCAAAACCAAAGTCTCCGCCGACCCGAAAGGCAGGAAGAAGCGGAAGGTGGCGCCTTCGCCGACGGCGCTCTCGACCCACAGCCGGCCGCCGAAATATTCGACGATGCGCCGGCTGATCGGCAAGCCGAGACCGGTGCCCGCCGGTTTTCCGGTCATCGTATCGCCAACCTGACGAAATTTCTCGAAAATGATCTGCTGGTCGGCCGGCCGGATGCCCGGCCCGTTGTCGGCAACGCTCACCTCCAGCCCGCCCGGCTGCGCACGCAGCCCGATGCGGACGCAGCCGGAGCCGGGTTCAAGGAACTTCGCCGCGTTGGCCAGCAGGTTGAGCATGACCTGGATCAGGCGGTCGTGGTCGGCGCGGATGCACGGCAAGCCGGCCGGCAGATCAAGCTCGATGCGCGCGCCCTTTTCGTTGAACAGCTGGCGGGTCGCCTCGACCGACTGCTCGATCAATTGCTTGAGGTCAATTTCGCTGGCGTGCCAGTCGGCGTGCCCGGATTCGATCTTGGCCATGTCGAGCGTCTGGTTCACGAGGCGCGTCAGGCGCTCGGCTTCGCTGACGATCAGACCGAGAAAGCGCTTGCGATCACCGAGCGCGACCTTCGGGTCGTCGTACAGGATTTCGGACAAGGCGCGAATCGAGGTCAGCGGCGTGCGCAACTCGTGCGTCACCGACGACATGAAGTCGTCCTTCAGGCGGTCGAGTTCCTGCAGGCGCTCGTTGGCCGCCTTCAGCTCGCGCGTCGCCGCCGTCAGCTCGGCCGACTTGCGTTCGAGTTCGCGGCTGTAGGTCCGCAACTGCGAGGCCTCGTCGAGAATGTTCATCACCTCGGCGAGGCTGAGCGGCTCCTCCTTGGCGACCGAGGCGACCAGCACGCGCGCCGAGGCGCTGCCGATCGCGCCGGCGAGCAGCGATTCGGCGAAGTGCACGAGTTCGGCGTCGGCCGCCAGCGCGTCGATGCCAACGCTCCCGCGGC
>JBAQRB010000138.1:0-1871 GCA_049295655.1 Rhodocyclaceae bacterium | reverse complement strand
GTTGTAGCGCGTCGTCCACGCCAAGCTCGAGAAACGCCTTGCGCTCGGCAATGGCGGCAGCGTCGAGGTGCATCT
This sequence comes from Rhodocyclaceae bacterium, assembly GCA_049295655.1. GTDB lineage: Bacteria > Pseudomonadota > Gammaproteobacteria > Burkholderiales > Rhodocyclaceae > CAJBIL01. The sequence continues at coordinate 1,796 of JBAQRB010000138.1, read as the reverse complement.
CGCGGGCGATGCCATCGCCCCGTCCGCCTGCCGGCACGCCGCTCATCGCCCGAGTTCCTTGCCGAGCATCCGGCTCATGCCGCCCATCACCGTCAGGTTGGCGCCTTCCATCGCCTGCAGTTCGGCGAGCGCGCTCTCCAGCCTGCCTTCGTAGAAGAAGGCGACGGCCTGCCGGGCGTGCACGTGCACGGCGCGGTGCGGCGTCTCGAGCTCGGCGTAGCCGGGCAGGCCGGCGAAGCGCTCGCGCCCTTCGCCGTCGTAATACCACTGGCCGAGGCGGCAGTGTTTCTCGTCCGGCAGGTCGTTCGGGCGGATGTGCGAGATGCCGAGAAAGACCTTGTAGACCTCGAGCTTGAGCGTCAGCTCCTCGATATTCGCCAGTTCGACGTTGGACAGCAGCGCCGACGACGAGACCGCCTGTTCCATGCGCCGCGCCAGATCGAGCAGACGCTGCATGCTGTGCATGGCCAGTTCGCTTTCGGCCGAGTAGCGGCTGGCCTCCTCGGCGCCGACCTCCATTACCGTCTTGGCGGCGCGCGTCTCCTCCTGAATGCTGCCGACCAGGCCGGCGATTTCGGTGGTCGCCTTGGCGGTGCGTTCGGCCAGCTTGCGCACCTCGTCGGCGACCACCGCGAAACCGCGCCCGGCCTCGCCGGCACGCGCCGCCTCGATCGCCGCGTTGAGCGCGAGCAGGTTGGTCTGGTCGGCGATTTCCTTGATCAGGCGGACGATGCCGCCGATCTCGCCGGCGCGCTGGTGCAGGCCATCGACATTGCGCGAGGCGTCGCTCATCTTGCCGAACATGACCCGCAGGTTCTCGGCGATGCGCTCGAAGGCGACGCGGTTGCTGTCCGACTGCTGGGCGGCCTCGAGCGCCGATTCCTTTTCGCGATTGAGCGTCGTCGCGAGACCGAAAAACGACTGGCGGACGCCGCCCAGCGAATCGCCGAAACTGCCGAGGCTGCTGAACACGCCGTCGAGGTTGGAACGCTCGCGCTGCAGTCCGGCCGTTTGGTCGGATAGGGCGGTGCGCTCGACTTCGAGCTGTACGACGCGTGCCTGCAGGTCGGCGTTGTCGCGCAGCAGGCGCGCATTGTCGGTTTCAGCCTGGATCAGGGCATGCTTGAGTTTGCGGAAGAACATCGCGGCTCCTATGCCAAAGCCGGCGTAGCCGGCTCGAGCGTGGCGGTTTGTAAGCTGTAAATAAAATACGGCTTTATCGTACCACCGCGATTTCTGTAAAGCAATATTGTTTATACAGCTTTTGGCTGGCAGGCTGGTACGGGTTGCCAGAAGAGAGCGGGCGGGCGCCGTCTAGCGTCCGGCCGAGAAGGTGGGGAGTTTGATCTGGAAGCGGATCGCCGCGGCGCGCAGCGTGAAGATGGCGCCCATCGCGATCCAGGCCGAGACGGCGGCATCGACGCCGAGCAGCTGCAGCCCGATCAGCAGCAGTGCGCCGAGCCAGGCGGCGGTGGCGTAGAGTTCGCCGGTCATGAAGACGAGCGGCACCTGATTGCAGAAAACGTCGCGCAGCACGCCGCCGAAAACGCCGGTGATCACGCCCATCAGGCTGGCGACCAGCCAGGGTGTGTGCCACTGCAGCGCCACTTGCGTGCCGATCACGCTGAACAGCGCAAGGCCGATGGCGTCGGGGTAGAGAAAAAGGCGGGCAGATAGTTTGCGTCGACGCGCCCAGAAGAAGGTGGCGACGGCGATGCCGATACCGCAGGTCAGATAGGTCTGGTCGGCGATCCAGAAGACCTGCCGGTCGAGCAACAGGTCGCGCAGGGTGCCGC
>JBAQRB010000137.1:0-8714 GCA_049295655.1 Rhodocyclaceae bacterium | reverse complement strand
CGCTCGAACAGCGAACTCGAGCAGTTCAGCTACAGCATTTCGCACGACATGCGCCAGCCCCTGCGCATGATTTCAAGCTACCTGCAACTGCTCGAGCGCGGTTTAGCCGACCAGCTCGATAGCGAGAAGCGCGAGTACTTCAATTTCGCCATCGACGGTGCCCGGCGAATGGACGTGATGATGCTCGGGCTGCTCGAATACTCGCGGATTGGCCGCACGGACGAGCCACCAAGGTCGATTGAAAGCCGCGGCGTACTCGACCAGGCGCTGCGCTTCCTGCAACCGACGATTGCCGAGGCGTACGCCGAGGTCCGAATCGAGGGCGACTGGCCGAGCATTCTGGCCAACCCGGATGAAATCCTGCGCCTGCTGCAAAACCTGATCGGCAACGCGCTCAAATTCCGCATCGCCGGACGCACGCCGGAAATCACCATAAGCAGCCAAACCGCCGGCAACGCCTGGTGCGTCGATATTGCCGACAACGGGGTCGGCATCCCGCCCGAGCAAATCGACCGACTGTTTCAAGTCTTTCAGCGCCTGCAGTCGCGCGCCGCCTACGAAGGCACCGGCATCGGTCTGGCGCTGTGCCGCAAGATTGTCGAACATCATGGCGGGAAAATATGGGTGGAATCGCCGGGTTCGGAACAGGGCAGCACATTCCGGTTCAGCATGCCGATGTCCGCGGAGGAAAGCAGATGACGAACGATCGCGACGCCTCGCCAGCCCCGCCACTTCCGGGGAGCATGGCCAGCCCGACGAAGATCGGGAGAATCGCACTTTTGCTTGTCTTCCTGTCATTGCTGGTCAGCGGGCTTTACTGGTGGCAATTAGTCAATTCCGCCAAGCAGTTGCGTTCGGAAACCGTCGCCCAGGCGGAATTGCGCGGCCAGCAACTGAATCGTGCGGTCAGTAATGAAATTGCGCTGCTTATCCGCTACATCGACATTGCCGCGCAGGAACTGGCAAGCAGTTACCAGCCAGGCAAGCCGGAAGAATTCGACAGCCGCGCCCGCCAGGTCGAACGACGTTTTCCGGAAAAATCCTTGCTCCAGATCGCCGTCATCGACGCCCAGGGCTACCTTGCCTACTCCAATCTGGGGTTCAGGGAGGCGCTGTTCCTCGGCGACCGCGAGCACTTCAAGGCGCATCTGACGGCAAAAACAGCGCAGTTGCACATCAGCCAGCCCGTGCTCGGGCGAGTTTCAAAACAATGGACCATCCAGTTCAGCCGCCCCATCCAGCACAACGGCCGCTTTGCCGGGGTCATCGTCTTTTCGCTGTCGCCGGACTACCTGCACAAAACCCTGCTGTCGATCCCCCTCGCCGCCGACGATGCAATTGCAATCTATCGGCAAGACGGCGCCTACCTTGCACGCAACCGGGAAAATGAGAGTGCGCTGGGCAAGAATGTCGGCACCAACCGGGCGTTTGTCGGGCCAAACGCCGCAGCCAGCGGCTCGTTCAGGGCCGCGGCGAATTTCGACAAGGTGGTCCGGCTCTTCCAGTGGCAGCGCCTGAACGATTCTCCGGTGACGGTCGTGCTGGGCCTCAGCGAAAGCACCCTGCTCAAGCCGGTCGAGGCATTGCTGAGCCAGAATTTCCGGCAAGCCGGTATGGCCACGCTCGTTCTCTGGCTATCTACCATGGGCATCGTGGCGCTGCTGCTCAGACTGGGAGCGCAGCAGAAACTGGCCTTCGAGCGATCCGAGCAATTGATCGCCAACGAAGCGCGCTTGCGCGCCATCTACGACGTCCTGCCGGTCGGCATCTCGCTGACGGACTGTGCAGGGCACATCATCGACTGCAACCCGGCATCCGAAAAACTCCTGGGAATCACCCGGGCCGAGCACTTGGCGAACGACCTGAAGCAACTGACCATCCTGCGTGCGGATGGCGGCATCATGCCCCCGGAGGAATATGTTTCCGCGCGCGCCATGAAGGAAGGGCTTGCGATACGCGATACCGAGATACAGCTGGTCACGCCGCAAGGCAATCTCTGGCTGCAGGTCAGCGCCATGCCGATCAATGCGCGGGGGTTTGGCGCCGTCATCGCCTACGCCGACATTACCCAGCGCAAGCAGGCCGAAGCGGAACTTCTGCGCTCGAACAGCGAACTCGAGCAGTTCAGCTACAGCATTTCGCACGACATGCGCCAGCCCCTGCGCATGATTTCAAGCTACCTGCAACTGCTCGAGCGCGGTCTGGCTGACCAGCTCGATAGCGAGAAGCGCGAGTATTTCAATTTCGCCATCGACGGCGCCAAACGCATGGACACGATGATACTGGGGCTGCTCGAATACTCGCGCGTCGGCCGCAAGGACGAGCCAGCACCGACGGCAACCCGCCGCGTCCTCGACGAAGCCTTGCGTTTCCTGCAGCCGGCAACGGCCGAGGCGCGCGCCGAAGTCCGCATCGAGGGCGACTGGCCGAGCATCCTGGCCAACCCGGATGAAATCCTGCGCCTGCTGCAAAACCTGATCGGCAACGCGCTCAAATTCCGCATCGCCGGACGCACGCCAGAAATTTCCATCGCCAGCCAAACCGCCGGCAATACCTGGTGCGTCGGCATTGCCGACAATGGGGTCGGTATCCAGCCCGAGCAGATCGGCCGGCTGTTCCAGGTCTTCCAGCGCCTGCAATCGCGTGCCGCCTACGAAGGCACCGGCATCGGCCTGGCACTGTGCCGCAAGATCGTCGAACACCACGGCGGACGGATCTGGGTAGAATCCGCCGGCGAAGGCTCGGGCACTCGCTTTATTTTCGAGTTACCCCTAAACTCGGCGCCCTCTCCCGCCGGAGATATTGACCTCGTCGAACCACGCGCATCGGGAGAACCGGCTTGAAATCCACCAACTGTTTCAAGCGCAACATGCTTGCCTTCGCAGCCGGCCTCGGCCTGCTTGCCCTGACGCCCGCGCTAGCTGCCGACCCGCTCGCGCCCCCCCCCGCTACCTACGTCTTCGGCGCCCTCTCGCAACGCAGCGCCTTGCTGACGGCCCAGTTCTGGAACCCGATCCTGGAGCATGTGTCGCGGCATTCCGGCGTCAATCTGGTACTCAAGGCGACACGCAGCGCACCCGAATCTACCGACGCCACGGAAAAGGGCGAATACGATTTCGTCTACTCCAACAACATCTTTCAGCCGAAGATGGCCAGGGCCGATTACCAGGTCATCCTGCGTCCGCGGGACGAAGCCATCGCGGGGCAGATCGTCACGCTGGCCGACTCTCCGATCCAGACGCTCAGTGAGATGAACGGCAAGGAAATGGGCTTCCCCTCGCTGGCCGCCTTCATCGCCTATGCCGTGCCGATGGATTATCTGCGGCGGCAAGGCATTGGCGTGACGCCGGTGTTCGGCGCCAATCAGGAAGGCATCATGACTCAGCTCAAGGCCGGCAAGGTACTCGCCGCCGCGGTGAACAGCCAGATCATGCGCGGTTTTGCCAGTCGCGAGAATCTGGATTATCGCGTGCTGTGGGAGTCGGAGCGCTTTCTCAACATCCCCATTGCCGCGCATCCGCGCGTGCCGAAGACAGTCGTGGCGAAGGTCAGGGACGCGTTCGACAAGATGGACGGCAGCGCGGAAGGCCTGAAAACTCTCGAAGCCAGCGGGCAGATCATCGGCCAGAAACCGCCTTACGGCTTTCGCGCCGCGACACCGGCGGACTATCGCAGTTATCGCGATTTCTATCGCAATGCAGTGGATAACAAATAGGCATGCCCGCTCACCTCGCCACCTTCTGGCAACGCCTGCCTTTCGTCGGGCGTTTGCTGGCGACGGCAAGCTTCGCGCTGCTCGTCGCGGGGATGGTCATGCTCTTCGTATCGGCGCGACAGGAAGCGCGCGACGCGCGCAGCGATCTGGAAACGGAACTGGCCCGGGAACTGGAAATGCTGCCAGCCGCATTGGCTGAAGTCGCGGTGATCGGCGATTTCGCCAGCCTGCAGCAGCAACTGGATCGTTACGTCGTCCGCCCGAGCGTCGCCAGCGTGCAATTTATCGACACTTCCGGGAAAACACTGGAAAGCAGCGACAAGCCCTTGCCCGCCATCGCGCCGGACTGGTTCTTCAAGCGACTGGGGTTTGACAACATTTCGGGCAAGGCAATGGTCACCGTCGGCGGCCGCGGCTACGGAACGATCGCCATAACGCTCACCGCGCAAGGCATGGCCAACCGTGCCTGGCAGCGCTTGCTCGACCATCTGGCCATTCTGCTGCTCGCCGTCGGCCTCGATTTCATCGGCATCTGGCTGGTCTTGCGCAACGGACTGGCACCGCTCAAACGCATTGAAAACGGTGCCGAAGCCATCGTCGGTGGCGCACTGGATACGCGACTGACGGTCGAAGGCAGCCCGGAATTGCGCTGTCTGATCAGCGCGTTCAACCGCATGGCCGCGGCCACCCAGGGCGCGCAGGATCATCAACGAATGGCCAACGCCGAGTTGCAGCGCTTCGCCGAAGTGACGGCGCACCATTTGCAGGAACCGGCCCGGCGCATGGCCAGCTATGCAGAAAGACTGACGATGCAGCTGGCCGGACGGATCGAAGACCCGGACGCGCGGATGTCGCTCGACTTCATCGGCCAGCAGGCCCGGCGCATGAAGAATCTCCTGAGCGATATCGAGCGTTATCTGGTCGCCGACCAGCCGCGTGGAAAAATCGAAAAACCCGATGTCCGCAAAATAGTGGCCAGGATTCTCGAACTGCAGGCATCGCGCATCGCCGAATCGGGAATCGCCGTCTCGCTGAGCGAACTGCCGTTGGCAAGGATCGACACACCGCGCCTGGCCGACCTGTTCGAGGCGGCGCTGAACAACGCCATCGACCATGCGTGCGGCAAGGCGCCTGAACTTCCGGCGGGGCAAATCGTCATCGACGGCGAACGGCACGGTTCGTTCGTGCGCTACCGCGTCAGCGACAACGGCCCCGGCATCGAAGCGCAATACCGCGAGCGTGTTTTTCGCGTATTCGAGCGCCTGACGGCAGGCGGCGAAGCAAGCAGCACCGGCATCGGCTTGTCCATCGTGCGGCGCATCGCGGAGAGTTGCGATGGGCGCGCATGGATCGAGGAAACCCCGGGCGGCGGCTGCCGCCTTCTGTTTGAATTACCCGCAGAGGAAACCAGTGAATACTGAACCGCAGAACTTCGTCATCCTGCTCGCCGAGGACGAACCCGCCGATGCCCACCTCGTCAAGGCCGCGCTGGCCGAGAACCGCATCCTGACCGACCTGCACCACGTGCTCGACGGCCGCGAAGTGCTTGAATTCCTGCGCCGGCAAGGGCCTCGATTCGCCGACGTACCGCGCCCGGACCTGATCCTGCTCGATCTGAACATGCCGCGCATGGACGGCCGCGAATGCCTGGCCGCGATCAAGCACGACGAAGCCCTGCGCGACATCCCGGTCGTCATCCTGACCACCTCGGAGGTCGAACGCGACGTCGTCGCCTCTTACAGCCTGGGCGCCGCCGGCTACGTCACCAAGCCGGTCGATATCCAGCAATTCATGGACGCCGTGCGCCATCTCGGCGACTACTGGATCAAACTGGTGCGCCTGCCCCATCGCCATTGACAAGCCCTTGACGCCATGACGAATTCCCTGTGCACGCTAGCGAATGATTTAAAACTCAATCCTCGTCCGATCGTCCTCATCGTCGAGGACGAGCCGGGCGACGCGCAGTTGATCAAGCTGCAGCTGCTCGAACGCGAACCGGATGCATTCGACGTGCATCGGGCCGACTCGCTGGCGGCAGCGCAGCAACTGATCCTCACCAATGGCTTAAAACCCGATGTGGTATTGCTCGACCTCAACCTGCCCGATTCGAACGGCATCGGCACGGTCAAACGCTGCCGCGCGTTGATCGACGCTCCCGTCGTCGTGCTGACCGGACTCGACGACCGGGCGGCGACCAAGGCGGCGATCCAGTCCGGCGCCGAGGACTATCTGACCAAGAGCGGCGATGGCGTCGCCCTGCGCAAGGCGGTTCGCTACGCCATGCTGCGCTACCGGCGCGATGGCGATGCGCGCATGGCGGCCACGGTATTCTCCCATTCGCGCGAAGGGATCATGATCACCGCCGCCGACGGCATCATCATCGACGTCAATGCCGCCTTCAGCCGTATCACCGGCTACGACCGGGAAGAGGTCATCGGCCGTAATCCGCGCTTTCTCAGCTCCGGTCGGCAGGAAAAATCGTTCTACGCCAACATGTGGCAAAGCCTGATCCAGAAGGGCCACTGGTATGGCGAGGTCTGGAACCGGCGCAAGAACGGCGAGGTCTATGCCGAGATGCAAACGATCAGCGCGGTGCGCGACGGGCAGAGCAATACCCGGCACTACGTCTCCCTGTTCTCGGATATTTCCGCGCTCAAGGCGCACCAGAAGCAGCTCGAGCATATCGCCCACTACGACGCGCTGACCCGCCTGCCCAATCGCGTGCTGCTCACCGACCGCCTGCACCAGGGATTGGCCCAGGTCCAGCGGCGCGGACAGTTGCTGGCGGTGGCCTTTCTCGACCTCGATGGCTTCAAGGCGATCAACGACAATCATGGACACGAAGCCGGCGACCAGTTGCTGATCACCGTCGCAACCCGCATGCAGCAGGCCCTGCGCGAAGGCGACACGCTCGCCCGCCTGGGGGGCGACGAGTTCGTCGCCGTGCTGCTCGATCTGCCGGATGTCGCCACCAGCGTACCGATGCTCACCCGCCTGCTCACGGCCGCGGCCCAGCCCGTGCAGCTCGGCGACCTGTCGCTCCAGGTCTCGGCCAGTGTCGGCGTCACCTTCTACCCGCAAGCGGAAGATCTGGATGCAGACCAGTTGCTGCGCCAGGCCGACCAGGCGATGTATCAGGCCAAGCTGGCCGGTAAGAACCGTTATCACGTCTTCAATGCCGAACAGGACCACAGCGTCCGCAGCCATCACGAAAGCCTGGAGCGCATCCGCCTCGCGCTGACCCGGAACGAATTCACCCTGTATTACCAGCCCAAGGTGAATATGCGCACCGGGACGGTGATCGGCGCCGAAGCGCTGATTCGCTGGCAACACCCGGGAAAGGGGCTGCTGCCGCCCGTCGTCTTCCTGCCGGTGATCGAGGATCATCCGCTGGCCGTCGAAATCGGCGAGTGGGTGATCGACACGGCCCTGAGCCAGATGGAACGCTGGCACGCCGACGGACTGGATATCCCGGTCAGCGTCAATATCGGCGCCCGCCAGTTGCAGCAGGCGGATTTCGTCATGCACCTGCGCGAAATCCTGGCCGCGCATCCGAACGTCAAACCGGGCTATCTCGAACTTGAAGTACTGGAAACCAGTGCACTGGAAGACATTACCCGCGCCTCCCAGATCATCGAAACCTGCCGGGAAATCGGCGTGATGTTCGCACTGGACGATTTTGGCACGGGTTATTCGTCGCTGACCTACCTCAAGCGCCTGCCGGTTACCCAGCTCAAGATCGACCAGAGCTTCGTCTGCGACATGCTCGACAATCCGGACGATCTGTCGATCCTGGATGGCGTCCTGTGCCTGGCGACCGCCTTCCGCCGCCAGGTCATTGCCGAAGGCGTCGAGACGGTGGCGCACGGCACCCTGCTCCTGCAGCTGGGCTGCGAACTGGCTCAAGGCTACGGTATCGCGCATCCGATGCCGGCAGAGGAACTGGCTGACTGGGCGGCAAACTGGCGTACCGATCCGGCCTGGAAAGACCTGCCTTCGATCAGCCGCGACGACCTGCCCGTGCTTCATGCCATTGTCGAACACCGCGCCTGGGTCTCGGCCATTACAGGCCATCTGAAAGGTCTGTGCGAAGCACCGCCGCAACTCGATCCGTATCGCTGCCGCTTCGGCATCTGGCTGGATACCGAAGGATTTATCCGCCATGGCGAAAATCCAGCCTTCCAAAGCATGGCGGCGCTGCACCAGGAAATTCACGGGTATGCGACGGATCTGCTGGAACTGAAGGCCTCCGGCAAAACCATAGAAGCGTTGTCGAGACTGAGCGAACTTCATGCCTTGCGCGACACCTTGCTCGATCAGTCGCAAAACCTGGTGCGGGAAGCCCGGCTGCACGCCTGAAAACGAGTGGCGTCAGCGCTTGCGTTCGATCAGCGCCACCGCCTCGGCGGAAACCCCTTCGCCGCGGCCGACAAAACCCAGGCGCTCGGCGGTCTTGGCTTTCACGTTAACGCAGTCGCAGTCGACCTGCAGGTCGGCTGCGATATTCGCCACCATCTGCGGGATATGCGGCGCCATTTTGGGCTGCTGCGCCTGGATCGTCGCATCGACATTGCCCACCCGCCAGCCGGCCTGCGCCAGCAAGGCAACGGTCGCGCGCAGCAGAACGCGGCTGTCGGCACCGCGATAGCGTTCGTCGCTGTCGGGAAAGTGGCGGCCGATGTCGCCGAGCGCCGCCGCACCGAGCAGCGCATCGGTAATCGCGTGCAGCAGCACGTCGGCGTCCGAATGGCCGAGCAGGCCGGCGCTATGCGGAATATCGACGCCACCGATGATCATCCGGCGTCCGGGAACCAGCGCGTGAATGTCGCAGCCCTGCCCGATGCGGATTTTTTGTGTACTCATTTTCAAGCCTCTTTTTTAACCACAACGACACAACGGGCACAACGAAAGCAATAACTTGCGTTGTTTTGATGAGCGACCCGTTGTGTGATTTATCAAAATCAAGGGGTTTCGTTGTGCCCGTTGTGTCGTTGTGGTT
>JBAQRB010000136.1:0-11767 GCA_049295655.1 Rhodocyclaceae bacterium | reverse complement strand
CGCCTGCGCGGCGAACAGGTCAGCATCCAGATCTGGGACACCGGCATCGGGATCGGCGAAAACGAGCAGAACAGGATTTTCGACGAGTTCTATCAGGTCGGCAATCCACATCGCGACCGCAACAAGGGGCTTGGACTCGGACTGGCGATCGTCAAACGAACACTGGCGCTGCTCAATCTCCCGATCACCTGCCGCTCACGCCTCGGGCGCGGGACAGTTTTCGAAACCCTTGCGCCCGTCGCCCGGCAATCCATCTCCGCGGGGAGCAGGAGCGTAGCGGATGCACCGCCGGATCTGGAAAACTTTGCCGACAAACAGTTCGTGATCATTGAAGACGACGAACAGGCGGCGGATGCATTGCGCTCCTGGCTGCAATCGATCGGCGGCAAGGTCGTCGCCTACCCCTCGGCGGAAAGCGCGCTGGCCGATACGACGAAGGTCTACCAAGGCGACTACTACATCTCGGACTTCCGGCTGCCGGGAAAAATCTCCGGTCTCGACTTCCTGCAGGCGATTCGTACGCGAACGAACGCCCCCTGCGTACTGCTCACCGGCGACACCTCGTCAGAATTCATCGAAATGATCCGGCACGCGGGAATACGGACACTGTTCAAACCGGTTATCCCGGAACAGCTATTGAGAGCCCTGCTGGTGAGAAAGCGCGATGCGGAAGAGGCACGCAACAAAGAAGACACAGCGCAAAGTGGAGCGGGCGATGGGAATCGAAAATAATGACCACAACTGAATCCTTCGTTCGACACAACCCAGCCTGAAGTGCTTGGATTCACCACTACCTAGCCGACGGTAGCAGTGCTATTTCTAGGCGTAGAAAGCTCATCAGTTGGACTGAGTAGGAGTGAGCCGCCTCCTGCTGTGACCAGAACCCGAGCAGACGAGTGGGCACTTTCGTGTATCGCTGCGCGATGAGCCCTCAAGGGGGTGCTGTTCAAGAGGTGCCGCCAAAACTCTCTCGTCCCAGTCGGCTGGTTGTAGCGGCCAATTCGCGGCAGTACTGTGAGAAAATGCTTTTAGCAGGATGTTGAAATTCGCGATGAAGGGCCAAAAAAGTGGAGAATTCTAGCGTTTCAAGCAACAAATAAGGCGGAAACGCCTACATCACATACCCGCCAAGGTCGGAAATGCTTGTTTGGTGGAAGTTGGAATCGAATTTCAACATCCTGCTAACCACGCATTCATACCAATTACATACTGTCACGAACAGTTACCCATTGTATGACGATAGGATTTGTCCTTTCTGATTAACTATCGGATATACCCTACGCTGAGTCGTAGGGTAATAGTTATTCAACTGACCCAGCGGTCCGCATATTGATAAACGCAGAGCATGCCAATTCACCGTAACTGCCTGATTTTTTGTTAATGCCATAAGGTTTTCTGTCCGGATATGTAGCAATAATACAGACGGGATTACATTGGTGTGCGGCATGGCGGAAATTTCAGGCGCAAATGACTGCTTTGGGTAAAGTTTTCGACAGACCGCTTATGGCCGAACCGCGCCTGATGACGTCAGGCCGAAGCAATCAAATCGAGCAGCCTTTGCCACGAGCATCAGCTTCCCTGGCGGCCAGCCGGTAGTGCCCGTCAAAAAACCGTCGTCCGCCACGCCGGATCTAGCGTGCGGGCGACAAAGGCCGTCGCGCCGGCGGCGCCGCTGCATTGCTCGATCAGCGTCTCGTCCGACTGAACCCAGGCGGCTCTGGCCATGCTGCAGATCAGCAGCTGGGCCCCCGCGTCGGCGGCTTCGCGCAGAAACGCCAGGATCGATTTCTCACGTGTGGCGTTCGGGTAGCGCTCGGCGGCGACGCCTTCGACCAGCCAGCGCGCAGCCGGCCCGGCGAAGTGGATTTCGACGCGGCAATCGAGCGCGCAGGCGGCCAGCGCATGAACCAGCGGCGTCACGACGAGTTCGGGATGCGCCGGTGTGGCGGCCCAGATCAGGAAGGCGATGCCGTCGGGGCGCGGCACGGCGCTTTCAGTCGTCAAAACAGGCCTCCGGCTCGATGCGGCGGATGTGCGCGCGGTAGCCGGCCGCATCGAGCAGCGTTTGCCGCGCAGCCGCCCAGTCATCCGCTTGCCCGCGCGCCATCCAGCCGGCGCCGTGCGGATCGCGGTTGATGATGGCCGGGCGCTCCTCCGCTTCTTCGTTGCCTTCGCGCAGCGTGAAGGCGAGCGGCGCATGTACGGCCAGCACGGTTTTTCGGCACTCGATGGTGCCCATGCCGCGCCCGCTGGCGACCTGTGCACCGTTCGGCTTGGCGGTGAAGGCGATGATCTCGCCGGCGAGGAAGACGCCGAAGGAGGTCGCGCCGATCAGCACCTCGTCGCCGGCCGCCTGCACCCACATGTCGTAGCGCGGGCAATACAGCCGGTCGCCGGGAATGCTGCCGCGAAAAGGGATGTGGGCCATCGGGGATCGGCGTCAGGTCGGTGGCGGAAGAGAGCAGGAGTCGAACCTACCAAGGCTTGTCTGACAAGCCCTACCGGTTTTGAAGACCGGTCGCCCCACCGGGGAACGATCTCTTCCGTGGTTGAAAAAAACATCGGGAATCGCGATGCGCAGGCTCATCCGAACTGTTCCGGCGAGCCGCGCAGGACGTGCGCATCGCGCACCCGGCGAGTGTAGCCGATGCGATCGAAGAATTCGAGAATGTGGATGGCGACCTTGCGGCCGCCGCCGATTTCGTCGCGCAGCGTGGCGGCGCGGGCCATCCCGTCGCGCACGTTGAGCGCCGCCACCCGGCGCGCGAGGTCGGCCACCGCATCGGCCGTAAAGTAGTGATCGTGCGCCACCGGATAGGCTTCGCCGATGCGCGCGACGCGCTTGAACAGCGCGCGCACGCTGTCCTCGGCAACGCTGCCGGCGGCGGCCGCCTCGCGCACGCGGGGCGGGTCGTAGGGGGCGGCGTCGAGCAGGGGTTTGAGCGCCTGCCACAGCGCCAGGTCGCCGGGCGAGAGCTGCACGCGGTGGCCGGGCAGATGCAGCCAGGCGTTGCTCCGCGCGATCCGCGCGCTGCCGAGCAACTGGCTGCTCAGGGCATCGAAGGCCGGGCGCGACAGGGTGGGCAGGGTCAGCCGGCGCAAGCGGTCGCGCTCGACGCCCGGCATGTCGGGCGCGCGTTCGTGTTCGGCGGCGAGGGCGGCCAGCAGGCGCTCGCCGAGCGACTGCCAGCGGGCCGGGGCAAAGGCGGTGCCGGCGACCACGCTCAGTTCGAGACGGCGAACGAGATCGGCGATCCGCGCCGCATCGAGATTGCGGTTCAGGGCATAGCCCGCCAGATCGACGCCGACCGCCTGCCGCTCGGCGGCCAGGCGCAGCGCCGTGGCCGGATCGGCGTCAGCCAGCGCGTGCAGCATCTCGATCCGCTCGGCGCTGCGCTTGTGGCGCGTCGGCGGCGCGCTGTCGAGCACGCGGCCGCCGCCGATCGTCTGGCGCGCACCGGCGTCGCGCAGGATGAAGCGATCGCCGGACAGGGCGCCGATTTCACGCTCGAGCAGGAGCTGCGCGAACCCGCGACCACCCGGCGCAATCGCGTCGCCCTGCAGCAGCGCGACGCGGGCCGGCACATCCTCGGCCCCCAGATGCACATGCACCTGCGCCCAGTGCCTGAGCGGCGGCTCGCTGCCCAGCACGCGCAGTTCGGCATCGAAGCGGCGCAGCGGCCGATGCAGCGCCGGCGCCAGCACCCACATGCCGCGTTGCACCTCGGCCTTCTCGACGCCGGCCAGCGCCAGTGCGATGCGCTGCCCGGCCTGGCCGCGCTCGGCGCTCTTGTCCTGCACGCGCAGGCTGCGCACGCGGACCGCCTTGCCGGAGGGCGAAAGCGTCAGCGTGTCGCCGACCGCCACCGACCCGGAGAAGGCCGTTCCGGTGACGACCGTACCGATGCCGCCCAGCGTGAAGCAGCGGTCGACGGCGAGGCGGAAGCCGCCCTCCGCTGCCGGGGTGCCGAAGCGGCCGGCGCTCTCGTCGAGCCAGGCGCGCAGTGCGCCGATGCCGCTGCCGGTGGTCGCCGAGACCGGGAAAACCGGCGCTCCGGCGAGGGCGGTGCCGGCCAGCAGCGCGCGGATTTCGGCGTTGGCGGCGGCCAGGCGCGCGCTATCGACGGCGTCGGTCTTGCTCAGCGCCACCGCGCCGTGCCCGATGCCGAGCAGTTCGACGATCTCGAGGTGCTCGCGCGTCTGCGGCATCGGGCCGTCGTCGGCGGCGATCACCAGCAGCGCAAGATCGATGCCGGTCGCCCCGGCCAGCATGTTGTGGATCAGCTTCTCGTGTCCCGGCACGTCGATGAAACCGAGTACGCCGCCCGGATTCTGGCCGTCGCGCAGCGGGGCATAGGCATAACCGAGGTCGAGCGTGATGCCGCGCGCCTTCTCCTCCTTCAGGCGATCGCAATCGACGCCGGTCAGCGCCTTGACCAGCGTCGTCTTGCCGTGGTCGATGTGGCCGGCGGTGCCGATGATCATGGCGTCGGGCGCAGTCCGGCCAGCGCCGGCAATTGCGCGACGAAGCGGGCCTCGTCGGCGGATTCGAGGCAGCGCAGGTCGAGGTGGTAGGCGTCGTTTTTCACGTAGCCGATCACCGCCTGCGGCAGCCCGCGGAAGGCGGTTTCCAGTTGCAGCAGGGCCTTGCCCGGCCGCCGGGCCTTGACGCGCAGCACCAGCGCGGCCGAGGGCAGACGCTCGACAGGCAGCGCGCCGCTGCCGATCTGGCTGGCGCAGGGTTCGACATTGACGCTCGCGAAATCGCCGAGTGCGGCCTGCAGCTGCGGCGCGATGCGTTGCGCGGCGGCATCGATCTCGGCCTGCGTCCGGGTCAGCAGGCGCAGCGTCGGCAGGCGCTGCGTCAGCCGGTCGGGGTCGCGGTAGAGGCGCAGGGTCGCCTCGAGCGCCGCGAGCGTGGTCTTGCCGACGCGCAGCGCGCGTTTCAGCGGATTTTTCTTGATCTTCGCGACCAGATCCTTGCGGCCGACGATCAGGCCGGCCTGCGGCCCGCCGAGCAGCTTGTCGCCGGAGAAGGTGACGAGGTCGGCGCCGGCGGCCAGCGCCTGCTGCGGCGTCGGTTCGGCCGGCAGGCCCCAGGCGGCGAAGTCGGCGAGCGTGCCGCTGCCGAGGTCGATCACGAAGGGCAATCCGGCGGCATGGGCGATGCGCGCGATCTCGGCCTCGCCAACGCTCTTGGTAAAGCCGGTGACGGCGTAGTTGCTGGTATGCACCTTGAGCAGCAGCGCCGTCTTCGGGCCGATCGCCGCCTCGTAATCCCCGGCGTGCGTGCGGTTGGTGGTGCCGATCTCGACCAGCTTGACCTGCGCGCGGCGCATCACGTCGGGGATGCGGAAGGCGCCGCCGATCTCGACCAGCTCGCCGCGCGAGACGACCGCTTCCTTGCCCTGCGCCAGCGCGTTGAGCGTCAGCAGCACGGCGGCGGCATTGTTGTTGACGACGGTCGCCGCGATGTCGTCGCGGCCGGGAGCGACCAGTTCGGCGAGCAGCGGCGAGACGAGGTCGTCGCGGTCGCCGCGCCCGCCGCTGGCGAGGTCGTATTCGAGCGCACAGGGCGAACGCGCTGCCTCGACCATCTGCGCGATGGCTTCCTCGGCAAGCTGGGCGCGCCCGAGGTTGGTGTGCAGCACCGTGCCGGTCAGGTTGAACACCGGGCGCAGCCTGCTGCGCCCGGCCTCGTCGGTACGGCGCCGGATGGCGGCGAGCAGCGCGGCTTCGTCGGGCAGCGGCAGGCCATGCCGGCCGCCTTCGCGGGCGGCGGCCAGTTCGGCCCTCGTAGCGCCGGTGACCAGCTGGCGGCCGTGGATTTCGATCAGCCCGGCGAGCTGGGCAAGGACGCGGTCGACCGCGGGAAGGTGTCTTTTTTCGTTCATGGCTTTCACCCGGACCGGGCAGAAAGGGTTGCTCGGGGTTCAGGCGTTGGCGCCGATCAGCAGCAGGTTGGGGCCGCTGCGTGCGTAGCCGGCTTCATCGACCAGCAGGTCGAGGGCCAGCGTGGCGAGGTCATCGGCGACCGGGTCGACGCGCGGGTCCTTCTCCTGATAGACGATTTTCAGGTAGCCCTTGCAGCTGTCGCAGGTTTCCGCGCGGACGGCGCCCTTGCTGCCTTCAAGCTCGTGCAGCGCGACGCTCTGCTCGGTGTCGCAGGCGGTGCAGGTGGCGCGCGGCACGTTCCACT
The DNA here is from genome assembly GCA_049295655.1 of Rhodocyclaceae bacterium. Lineage (GTDB taxonomy): Bacteria > Pseudomonadota > Gammaproteobacteria > Burkholderiales > Rhodocyclaceae > CAJBIL01. Next base: position 5,568 of record JBAQRB010000136.1, on the reverse strand, counting down.
CGGTGTTGCACAACGCGCAGTGCAGGTAGCGCAGGTTGTTGATCGTGCCAAGGCGGACGGTGCTGGCGACCGGCAGGCTGCCGCAGCAGGGGCAGACGCCGTGCGCGTCGAGCGGCTGCAACTGGCTGGCGTCGAGCCGGCTGGCCAGCGCCGTGAACACGACCTGCAGGGCGGCGGCGACGAAGGGCAGACGGCCCGCATCCGCGCGCTCCGGTTCGCCGCCCAGCAGCGCATCGGCCAGTTGTTCGAGCGTCGCAGCGTCGGCGGCGCAAAGTTCGTTAAGGACTTCCCGCGCGGCGGGCGGCGCGGCGGGCGGCGCGGCGTTGCCCAAGGCTTTCGCCAGCTCGCGCAGGACGTCGCGCCAGGCCGCCGGGCGGCTTGCCGGATCGAGCAGCGGCATGCCGTGCGTGCGCGCCAGTTCGAGCGCGGTACTGGTGGGGAGCGGCAGTTCGGGGAGTGCCGCCAGGGCGTCTTCCTGCGCGCGGCTCAGCTGCCCGAGAAAACCCAGCCAGTCGCCGAGGCTGTGGCCGGCGGCAAGCGCTGCGAAACGCTCGGCACGCCCGGCGAAAAGACCGCTGCGGGCGGGGAGCAGGAAGGTGGCGGCCGCTTCGGCCGGCGGGTGGAAATCGATCGCTTGGGTCTGCATGTGGACTCAAAAAAGGCGGGGGGGCGCAGAGATCGTCTCCGCGCGGGCCCCCAAACGCAAGTTAAGGCAAAAACAGACTGCCGCTTATTTGCCGCTCATTTGCCAGTCACCTGCCGGTACCAGCCACGGTGATGCTGCTTGGCCCAGCCCCGGGTCACCGTGCCGTACCACATGGCGCGGATCGTTCCCTTGACCCAGATGGCGGCATAGACGTGGACCAGGATCAGGCCGATCATCACGGCCCCGGCGGCGGCATGCAGCACGGCGCCCATGCGGACGAGCGTGATGTCGAAGCCGAACCAGGCGCGCCAGATCAGGATGCCCGACACCGTCATCAGCAGCATGCACACGGCCAGTGCCCAGAACATGACTTTCTGGCCGCCGTTGTACTTGCCCTGTTCCGGCATGTCGTGGTCGTTGCCATCGACCATGTTCTTCGCCTTGGCCAGCCATTCCCTGTCGGCCGGCGTCATCGCGTTCAGCTGCCTGAAGCGCAGGAACAGGGCGAGGAAGGAAACGGCCATCAGCACGCCGAGGAAGGGGTGGATGATGCGTGCCCAGACCCCGCCCCCGAACAGCTGGGTGAGCGGGAAGAAGGCCGGGTGGAAGAAGGCCAGGCCGGAGAGGGCGAGCAGGATGAAGCTGATCCCCACCACCCAGTGATTGGCCCGTTCGGCGGCGTCGTAACGCTTCAGGTCTTGCGGATCGCGGATCATTGTGCGCCCTCCTTTTCACGGTCTTCGCGTTCGATTTCGTCCTCGGTCTCCTTCGAGACTTCGTTCGGCCCCTTGGTCACGTAATGGAACAGGCTGCCCAGCGCGATGCCCGCCAGCGCGAGCGTCGCGAGCGGCTTGCTGAAGCCCTTCCAGAGCGAGACCAGCGGGCTGATCGACGGATTGGCCGGCAGGCCGGCGTACAGGTTCGGCTGGTCGGCGTGATGCAGCACGTACATCACGTGCGTGCCGCCGACGCCGGCCGGATCGTACAGCCCGGCCTGCTCGAAGCCGCGTTCCTTGAGGTCGGTGACGCGCTTGGCGGCGTAATCCTTCATGTCCTCCTTGCTGCCGAACTGGATCGCGCCGGTCGGGCAGGCCTTCGCACAGGCGGGCGCCTGATTGACCGCCACCCGGTCGGAGCAGAGCGTGCATTTGTACGCCTTGCTGTCCTGTTTCGAGATGCGCGGGACGTTGAACGGGCAGCCGGTGACGCAGTAGCCGCAGCCGATGCAGTTCTCCTGGTGGAAATCGACGATGCCGTTGCTGTACTGGATGATCGCACCGGGCGCCGGGCAGGCCTTCAGGCAGCCCGGGTCGGCACAGTGCATGCAGCCGTCCTTGCGGATCAGCCACTCCAGCTTGCCGTTCTGCTCGACTTCCGAGTAGCGCATCACGGTCCACGAGTTTTCGGTCAGATCGACCGGATTGTCGTAGACGCCCGTGCACGAACCGACTTCGTCGCGCACGTCGTTCCACTCCATGCACGCCACCTGGCAGGCCTTGCAGCCGATGCAGGCGGAAACGTCGATCAGCTTGGCGATCTCCATCGTCTGCCGCGCCTGCGGTGCCGGCGTGGTGGTCGCGGAGCGCTGTTTGATGTCTAGCGATTGCAGTGCCATGACAGTTCTCCTTTAGACCTTCTCGATGTTGACGAGGAACGCCTTGTATTCCGGCGTCTGCGTATTGGCGTCACCGACGAACGGCGTCAGGGTGTTGGTGATGAAGCCCGGTTTGGTCGCCCCCTTGAATCCGTAATGGATCGGAATGCCGACGGTGTGCACCTTCTTGCCGTCGATGTCGAAGGCCTTGATGCGCTTGGTGACCACCGCCACCGCCTTGATGAAGCCGCGGTTGGAGCGCACCTTGACCCGGTCGCCGGCCTTGATTCCCTTTTCCCTGGCCAGTTCCTCGCCGATTTCAACGAACTGTTCCGGCTGCATGATCGCGTTGATCTTCGAATGCTTGGTCCAGGTGTGGAAATGTTCGGTCAGGCGGTAGGTCGTCGCCACGTACGGGAAGTCCTTGGCCGTGCCGAACGCCTCCATGTCGCCCTTGTACACCCGTGCGGCCGGATTCGACTTGGCTTTCGGGTTGTTCGGGTGCATCGGGTTGGCGTCGAGCGGGCTTTCGAACGGCTCGTAGTGCTCCGGGAACGGCCCTTCGGCCATCAACTCGCGGCTGAACAGGCGGGAGACGCCTTCCGGATTCATGATGAAAGGCATCACCATTTCTTCCGGCCGGGCATCCGGACGCATGTCGGGCACATCGTTGCCGCCCCACTTGTCGCCGACCCACTTGAGCACCGTCCGCTTCGGGTCCCACGGTTTGCCCGCGAGGTCGGCCGAGGCGCGGTTGTAGATGATTCGCCGGTTGACCGGCCAGGCGTAGCCCCAGTTCAGCGTCTGGCCGAGGCCCGACGGGTCGGCGTTGTCGCGCCGCGCCGAATTGTTGCCGGCTTGCGACCAGACGCCGCAGTAGATCCAGTTGCCGCAGGCGGTCGAACCGTCGTCGCGCAGCAGGCCGAAGGTCGCGAGCTGATCGCCGGCCTTGGCCAGCACCTTGGTCGGGTCCTTCGGATCGAGCACGTCGGCCAGCGCCTTGCCGTTGATTTCGCGCAGCAGTTCCTCGGGCGACGGCTTGGCCGGCTGGTTGTAGGCCCAGGTCAGCTTCTGGATCGGCTCGGGGAAGGCGCCGCCATCCTTGGCGTACATTTCCCGAAGCTTCAGGAAAAGCGCGGCCATGATCTCGGTGTCGTCCTTCGCGTCGCCCGGACCGTCGGCCGACTTCCAGCGCCACTGGATGACGCGGCCGGAGTTGGTGAAGGTGCCGGCGGTTTCGGCGAACAGCGTGGTCGGCAGGCGGAAGACTTCGGTCGGGATCTTGGCCGGATCGACCTCGTTGAACTCGCCGTGCGGCTTCCAGTACTCGGAAGTATCGGTCGCCAGCGGGTCCATGACGACCAGGTACTTGAGCCGGCTCAGGGCGTCCGAGACTTTCTTCTTGTGGGCGACCGAGGCCAGCGGGTTGAAGCCCTGGCAGAAGAAGCCGTTGATCTTGCCCTGGTACATCTGGTCGAACATCTGCAGCACGTCGGAAGCGCCGCCGAGTTTCGGCAGGTAGTCGAACGCGAAGTCGTTTTCCTTGGTCGCCGCGTCGCCGTACCAGGCCTTGCACAGGCTGGTGAACCACTTCGGGAAGTTCTGCCCGAAGTTCATCTGACCCGGACGCAGCGCCTTCGGCGTGCGCTTGGCGAGATAGCTCGCCCGGTCGGGATCGGTGTCGGTCGGCGCCGAAACGTAGCCCGGCAGGTTCTGCGCGTAGAGGGCGAAGTCGGTGATTCCCTGCACGTTGGCGTGGCCGCGCAGCGCGTTGATGCCACCGCCCGCCATGCCCATGTTGCCGAGCAGCTGCTGGATGATCGCCATACAGCGGATGTTCTGCGAACCGACCGAGTGCTCGGTCCAGCCCAGCGCATAGAGGTTGGTCATCGTCTTGTTCGGTGCGGCCGTTTCGGCGACCATTTCGCAGACCTTGAGGAAGGCCTCCTGCAGCGTGCCGCAGACCTTGCTCACCATCTCCGGCGTGTAGCGCGAATAGTGCGACTTCATCAGCTGCCAGACGCAGTTCGGATCCTGCCAGGTCTCGTCGACCTTGGCGAAGCCGTCCTTGTCGAGCTGGTATTTCCAGGTGTCCTTGCCGTAGCTGCGCTTCTCCTCGTTGTAGCCGGAGAAGATGCCGTCGTCGAACCTGAAGCCCGGGTCGATCAGGAAGGCCGCATTGGTGTAGGCCTTCACGTAGTCGTGATGGATCTTGTCGTTGCTCACCAGGTAATTGATGATGCCGCCGAGGAAGGCGATATCGGAACCGGAGCGCAGCGGCGCGTAGAAGTCGGCGACCGACGCGGTCCGGTTGAAACGCGGGTCAACGACGACGAGTTTCGCCTTGCGGGTTTTCTTGGCCTCGATCACCCACTTGAAGCCGCACGGATGCCCTTCGGCGGGGTTGCCGCCCATCACCAGAATCAGATCTGCGTTCTTGATGTCCACCCAATGGTTGGTCATCGCACCACGCCCAAAACTCGGAGCCAGACTGGCCACCGTGGGAGCGTGTCAAATGCGCGCCTGGGTATCGATCGAAGTCATTCCCAACGCGCGAATCGTCTTCACGGTCAGGTAACCGGCCTCGTTCGGCGCTGCCGATGAAGCGAGGAAACCGGTGGTCGTCCAGCGGTTGACCGTCACCCCGTCCTTGTTGGTGGTCACGAAATTCGCGTCGCGGTCCGCCTTCATGTGCTTGGCGATGCGGTCGACGGCTTCGTTCCAGGAAATCCTTTTCCACTCGCTGGAGCCGGCTTCGCGCACTTCCGGCCACTTCAGGCGACTGGCGCTGTGCACCATGTCGCGCAGACCGGCGCCCTTCGGGCACAGCGTGCCGCGATTGACGGGGTTGTCCGGATCGCCTTCGATGTGGATGATCTCCGCCTGCGAATTCTTCGACTTGTCGCCGGTGGAGTAGATGAGCACGCCGCAGGACACCGAGCAGTACGGACAGATATTCCGTGTCTCGGTGGCGCGGGCGAGCTTGAAGGTCCGTACTTCCGCAAGGGCTGCTGTCGGCGAGAAACCCATCAGCGCGATGGACGACCCTCCCAGCCCGGCGGAGCAGACCTTGAAGAACTGACGCCGTGTAACGTTCATTGTTTTATCCCCCCTCTCAAGGTTGCGACTGGTGTCGCGACGCAGGGATAGCGCAAGGAACATGCCACTCGAGGCAAGTCGTTGAACATCATGGAACTTGATGCAGCCAACGGAACTGGCGGATGGGACATTTTGTCGCAATGCGCCAATCGATACGACAGAATGTCCCATTCGTACGGCAAACGACGAGGAAGACTTGCAATGCGTGAAATCAGGCGGTCATTGGGGC
>JBAQRB010000135.1:0-3360 GCA_049295655.1 Rhodocyclaceae bacterium | reverse complement strand
GCCTCGGCGCGCTCATGCCGCTGCTCGACTTCGGCCGCAACGAGGCGCGCATCGACCAGGCCGGCGCGCAACAACGGCAGGCCGTGGCGAGCTACCAGAAGGCCGTGCACACGGCATTCAGGGAAGTGATGGATGCGCTCGTCAGGCTGCGCGAAACGGCCGACGGCGAACGCGCCCAGAACGCCCGCGTCGCGGCGACGAAAAAGGCCTTGCAGATCGCCCAGCTGCGTTACGAATCGGGCTACTCGGCCTATCTGGAAGTGCTCGACGCGCAGCGCAGCGCCAACGACGCGCTGCTCGCCTACATCGAGACCCGCCAGTCGCGCCTCGGCGCCGCCGTCGATCTCTTCAAGTCGCTCGGCGGCGGCTGGCAGGACGACTCGGCCCGCCCGCCGGCAGTCAACTGAACGTTCCAGCCCCAACGAAAAAGGCCGCTCGATCGAGCGGCCTTTTTCGTTGGGGAAACAACACTTACACGGCAAAAACGTGTTTGACGCGCAAGGTCTTCTTTTCCTCGATCAGGCCGAGCAGCCGGTCGATATTCGGGTGCTTGCCCGGATGCGTGCGCGCATCGTCGGCGTGCTCGGCAAAAAGATCCAGTCCCTTGCGCGCGGCGTCCGGGGTGATCGCACCGTAGGTCTGCGCCAGATGGTTGTACACGGCCAGAGACCCCTGACTGCCGGCCTTGTTTTCGATGGCGACCAGCACGTTGCCTTCGCCATCGAGCAGATTGATCGCCGCCAGATGGGAAATCCCCGGCAGCTTTTTCAGATTTTCGGCAAATTGAGCCATGCCAGCTTCTCCCGGCTATTCGTTATGGTTGGCGCGGATACCGAGCACCGCACCGACGACGGCGCAAACGGCCATGATGCCCGAGACGACACCCCAGGTATTGTGCTCGGGGGCAAAAATCGACGACCACAGGGCAGCGCCCACGGCGCCGCCGAGCAGCCCCAGAATTCCGCCGAAGAACGCACCCCGCCTGGCGGCACCGCGCCGGCCGTCGTCGCCGCAGCAATGCGGACAATGGGTCGAACCGCCGGGCACCTCGCGCTCGCAGTTGTGACAGGTGATGCTGTCCGCAACGGGCGTCTGGCCGGCATCGATCGCCGCCTCGCCCGGGGCGACTTGCTCAGCACGATTGGCGCTCACCTAGATGCGCCTCGCGAGTTCGGCGGCCTTGCCGGTATAGCCCCAGGGCGTCAGTTCGAGCAGCTCGGCCTTGGCCGCCGCGGGAATTTCCAGCGACGCGACGAAGGACTGCATGCCTTCGCGCGAAACGCGATTGCCGCGCGTCAGTTCCTTCAGCTTCTCGTACGGATTGGCGATACCGAAACGGCGCATCACGGTCTGGATCGGCTCGGCCAGGAGTTCCCAGTTGGCGTCGAGGTCGGCATGCAGGCGCTCGGGTACGACTTCGAGCTTGGCGAGGCCGCGCAGCAGCGAGTCGTAGCCGAGCAGCGCGTAGCCGAGCGCGACGCCCATGTTGCGCAGCACGGTCGAGTCGGTCAGGTCGCGCTGCCAGCGCGAGACCGGCAGCTTTTCGGCGAGGTGACGCAGCAGCGCGTTGGCCAGGCCGAGATTGCCTTCCGAATTCTCGAAATCGATCGGGTTGACCTTGTGCGGCATGGTCGACGAGCCGATCTCGCCGGCCTTGAGCTTCTGCTTGAAGAAACCGAGCGAAATATAGCCCCAGACATCGCGGTCGAGATCGACGAGGATCGAGTTGGCGCGCGCAAAGGCGTCGAACAGCTCGGCCATCGCGTCGTGCGGCTCGATCTGGATCGTGTAGGGGTTGAATTCGAGGCCCAGCGATTCGACGAAGCGCTTGGCAAAGGCCTCCCAGTCGAAAGCGGGGTAAGCGGCGAGGTGCGCGTTGTAGTTGCCGACCGCGCCGTTGATCTTGCCAAGCAGCGCAACCGTCGCGACGCGGGTCCGGGCACGCTCGAGGCGGTAGGCGACGTTGGCCATTTCCTTGCCGAGCGTCGTCGGCGTTGCCGGCTGGCCGTGCGTGCGCGACATCATCGGCAGTTCGGCGTGTTCGTGCGCCAGTTCCTTGAGGCGGGCAAGCACCTTGTCGAGCATCGGCAACATCGCTTCGTCGCGCCCGGCCTTGAGCATCAGCGCGTGCGAAAGGTTGTTGATGTCTTCCGAGGTGCAGGCGAAGTGGATGAACTCCGAAACGCGCATCACCTCGGCGTTGTTGGCCAACTGCTTCTTGATCCAGTATTCGAGCGCCTTGACGTCGTGATTGGTGACCGACTCGATGTCCTTGACCTCGGCCGCCTGCTGCGGACCGAAACCGGCAACGAGGGCGTCGAGTTCGGCGACGGTCGCCGCCGAAAAAGCCGGGATTTCAGCGAAGTGCGGCTCGGTGGCGAGCGCCTTGAGCCATTCGATCTCGACCTGCAGGCGGCGGCGGATCAGTCCGTATTCGGAGAATTGCGGGCGCAGCGCATCGACTTTGGCGGCATAACGGCCGTCGAGCGGCGAAAGGGCAGTAAGAGACATGAGAGCATCCTTGAGCAATGAACCGCTTATTTTACTCTGTCCGTCAAAGCCTCTCGTAAACCGTTCGCGGGGCTGATGGTATACTGCGCCGGAAATTCCAATGGACAGGATGCAGATGAAGCTTATCGGAACACTGACCAGCCCCTACGCGCGCAAAGCTCGCGTGGTGCTGGCCGAGAAGAAAATAGAATACGATTTCGAGCTTGATTCCCCGTGGACGCCGGAAAGCCAGGTCGCCAACGTCAATCCGCTGGGCAAGATCCCGGTCCTCGTGCTCGACGACAACACGGTCCTTTTCGACTCGCGCGTGATCGTTGAATATCTCGACAACGTCGCGCCCAACAACAAGCTGATGCCCGCCCCGAACCGCGAGCGCACCGAAGTCAAGCGCTGGGAAGCCCTGGCCGACGGCGTCTGCGACGCGGCGGCGCTGATCTTTCTCGAACGCAAGCGCCCGCCCAAGCAGCAGAGCGCCGACTGGATCGCCCGGCAGGAAGACAAGATTGCGCGCGGCCTCGAATTCATGTCCACCCAGCTCGGCGAAAACACCTGGTGCATGGGTACGCATTTTTCGCTGGCCGACATCGCCGCGGGTTGCGCACTCGGCTACCTCGCCTTCCGCTTTCCCCAGATCGAATGGCGCGAAAAGTACGCCAATCTCGCGCGCCTCTACGACAAACTGCTGCAGCGCCCGACCTTTGCGGAAACCATGCCGCACGACTGAGGCGCATGACGCAAAAAAAGGCTGCCGATCCGGGCAGCCTTTTTTACATCGGCGAACCGCCGCGAAAGCGCAAAGAAACTTCTATTGCGCGCCCCCTGCCGATAGACTGGCAATCTCCCGCTCAC
>JBAQRB010000134.1:0-5576 GCA_049295655.1 Rhodocyclaceae bacterium | reverse complement strand
CTGCCGGGCCGCTTCGGGCTTCTCGGCCTGCGCCGGGGTGGGCGTTTCGGCAGCCGGCCGGGCTGGCGCAGCCGGCCTCGACAGCACCGGCGTCATCGGTGGCGCGGCCTTGACGGCAAGCTCCGGCGGATCGAGCAGGAAGGTGTATTCGCGGACCAGGCGGCCGGACGGCCAGTTGAGTTCCAGCAGCATGTCGACAAACGGATCGTTGATCGGCTTGTCGGAACTGAGCTTGATGATCGGCTGACCGCTGGCATTCTTGTCGATTGAAAAGCGGATCCCGGTCAGCGTCATCGCATAGTCGAGCCCGGCCTGCTTGAAGGCATCCGGCGAGGCCAGTTGAGCCTTCATGCCGGAGAGTTCCTCGCGCGTCGCCGAAAGTTCGACCTCGGCGCGCAAAGGCTGGCCGAGCGCCGAAAACACGGTCACCTTGCCCAGCCCGGCAGCATGCGCTGCAAGCGGCAAGCCGGAAAACGCAAGACACGAGGCGACCGCCAGAGCGGAGGTGCGCAATCTGATATTTTTCAATGAATGGTCTATTTTTTTGGCCACGGCGCCACCCTGAGCGTCGAAATCGGAATTATCAAAATAACATCATGAAGTTAGCGACGCAAGCTAAACTTGCTTATGATGAAAATCTGCCGCGCAAATGAAAAAACCGGGACCTCGGCCCCGGTTTTTTATGCTAACGGATCAATCAGTTATCGAGCAGGATGCGCAGCATGCGGCGCAGCGGCTCGGCAGCGCCCCACAACAACTGATCGCCCACCGTAAAGGCCCCCAGATACTCCGGCCCCATCGCCAGCTTGTGCAGACGGCCGACCGGAACGGTCAGCGTGCCGGTCACCGCCGCCGGGGTCAGTTCGCGCTCGCTGATTTCGCGCTCGTTCGGAACGACCTTCACCCACTGGTTGGCCTTGGCGATGATGTCGGTCACCTCGTCGAGCGGCACGTCCTTCTTCAGCTTGATGGTCAGGCCCTGCGAGTGGCAGCGCATCGCGCCGATGCGCACGCACAGGCCGTCGATCGGGATGCTGCCGGGCGAACGGAATGCCGGACGGCCGAGGATCTTGTTGCATTCGGCGCCGCCCTTCCACTCCTCCTTCGACTGACCGCCGTCGACCGGCACGTCGATCCACGGGATCAGGCTGCCGGCAAGCGCCGTGTTGCGGAAGTTCTTGGTCGGGAAGCTCGCAGCGCGCATCGTTTCGGCGACCTTGCGGTCGATGTCGAGAATCGCCGAAGCCGGATCGGCCAGCTCGGCCTTCACCGCGTCGTGCAGCGTCCCCATCTGCGACAGTAGTTCGCGCATGTTTTGCGCGCCGGCACCGGATGCCGCCTGATAGGTCATCGCGCTGACCCATTCGATCAGGTCGTTCTGGAACAGTCCGCCGAGGCCCATCAGCATCAGCGAAACCGTGCAGTTGCCGCCGATCCAGTTCTTGCCGCCCTTGGCCAGCGAATCCTGGATGACGTTGAGGTTGACCGGATCGAGAATGATCACGGCGTCCTTTTCCATGCGCAGCGCCGAAGCGGCGTCGATCCAGTGGCCGTTCCAGCCGGCGGCGCGCAGCTTGGGGAAGACTTCCTTGGTGTAGTCGCCGCCCTGGCAGGTAATCACGATGTCGCACTGCTTGAGCGCGTCGATCGACATCGCATCGTGCAGATTGCCGCCTTCCTTGCCGCCCAGCGTCGGCGCCTTGCCGCCCGCCGCCGAGGTCGAGAAATACACCGGATCAATGTGATCGAAATCACGCTCTTCCACCATGCGCTGCATGAGGACCGAACCCACCATACCGCGCCAGCCAACCAGACCTACCTTTTTCATCATTCCACCCCTGTCCAATAATCGATTTACAGCGCCGCCAGAACCGCGTCGCCCATTGCCTTCGTTCCCACCTTCCGCGTCCCGGCCTCGAAGATGTCGCCGGTGCGATAGCCCTGCGCCAGCACCTTCTTCACCGCGCCCTCGATGCGCAGCGCCGCCTCTTCCTGCGCGAAGGTGTAGCGCAACATCATCGCCGCCGAGAGGATCGTCGCCAGCGGATTGGCGACGCCCTGGCCGGCGATGTCCGGCGCCGAACCGTGGCTCGGCTCGTAGAGGCCCTTGTTGCTGGCGTCGAGCGACGCCGACGGCAGCATGCCGATCGAACCGGTCAGCATCGACGCCTCGTCCGACAGGATGTCGCCGAACATGTTGCCGGTGACCATCACGTCGAACTGCTTCGGGTTGCGCACCAGCTGCATCGCCGCATTATCGACCAGCATGTGCGAGAGTTCGACATCCGGGTACTCGGCTGCCGTCTCGTTGGCGACGTCGCGCCACAGCTGCGTCGTTTCCAGCACGTTCATCTTGTCGACCGAGCACAGCTTCCTGTTGCGCTTGCGCGCCGCCTCGAAAGCGACGCGCACGATGCGGCGGATTTCGCTCTCAGTGTAGTGCATGGTATTGAAGCCGTAACGCTGATTCTTGCCATCGACCTCGCGCATCTCGATGCCGCGCGGCTGGCCGAAGTAGATGTCGCCGGTCAGTTCGCGGACGATCAGGATGTCGAGGCCGGCGACCACTTCAGGCTTGAGCGTCGATGCGTTGGCCAGTTCCGGATAGAGGATCGCCGGACGCAGATTGGCAAACAGGCCGAGCTGCTTGCGGATGCCGAGCAGGCCGCGCTCCGGGCGCAATTCGCGCGCCAGCGTATCCCACTTCGGGCCACCGACCGCGCCGAGCAGCACGGCGTCGGCGGCCTGCGCCAGACGCTGGGTCGCTTCCGGGTACGGATCACCGGCCGCATCGACGGCGCAGCCGCCCAGGTGCGCTTCTTCCATCTCGAACTTGAGGTCGAGCGCCTTGAGGACGCGAACCGCCTCGGCCATGATTTCCGGGCCAATGCCGTCGCCCGGCAGAACACAAATCTTCATAGTCATCCTTTTATGCAAACAGCCAGGGCTGCGCGACGCGGCGCTTCTCTTCGAAGTCCTTGATCAGATCGGCGTGACGCAAGGTCAGGCCGATGTCGTCCCAGCCGTTGAGCAGACATTCCTTGCGGAAGGCATCGACGGCGAAAGGCAGCGTCTTGCCGTCCGGACGAACGACGACCTGCCGCTCGAGATCGATCGTCAGCCGGTAGCCGGGCGTCGCCTCGACCTGCGCGAACAGCACGTCGAGCTCGTCGGCCGGCAGGACGATCGGCAGGATGCCGTTCTTGAAGCAGTTGTTGAAGAAGATGTCGGCAAAGCTCTCGGCGATCACCGCCTGGAAGCCGAAGTCGAGCAATGCCCACGGCGCATGCTCGCGCGAACTGCCGCAGCCGAAGTTCTTGCGCGTCAGCAGGATGCGGGCGCCCTGATAGCGCGCCTGATTGAGCACGAAGCTCGAGTTTTTCGGACGCTGCGAGCAGTCCTGCCCGGGCTGACCGACGTCCATGTAGCGCCATTCGTCGAACAGGTTCGGGCCAAAGCCCGAACGCTTGATCGACTTCAGGAACTGCTTCGGAATGATCGCGTCGGTATCGACGTTGGCGCGGTCGAGCGGCGCCACGAGTCCGTCAAGGTGAGTGAACTTATCCATTAGCGGGTCGCCTTCTGAATGGCTTCGCCACCCTTTTCAATGTCCTTGCCGAGGCCCTGAACGGTATTGCATGCCGCCGAGGCGAGGGATAATACGGCGAGAGTGAGTGCAATCAGTTTCTTCATGATGGCTCCTGCTTCAGAGAATTTCACGCACATCGGCAAAATGCCCGGCAATCGCCGCAGCCGCCGCCATTTCCGGGCTGACCAGATGCGTCCGCCCGCCGGCGCCCTGCCGGCCCTCGAAGTTGCGGTTCGACGTCGAGGCGCAACGCTCGCCCGGCTCGAGACGGTCGGCGTTCATCGCCAGACACATCGAGCAGCCCGGCTCGCGCCACTCGAAACCGGCGGCCAGGAAAACCTTGTCGAGCCCCTCCTGCTCGGCCTGCTCCTTGACCAGCCCGGAGCCCGGAACGACCAGCGCCAGCTTGATGCCGGCCGCGACCTGGCGGCCCTTGACGACGCCGGCCGCCGCACGCAAATCCTCGATGCGTGAGTTGGTGCACGAGCCGATGAAGACCTTGTCAACCTTGATTTCCTTGATCGGCGTGTTCGGATTGAGCCCCATGTACTGCAGTGCGCGTTCCATGCCCTCGCGCTTGACCGGGTCCTTTTCCTGCACCGGATCGGGTACGCAGGCATCGATCGCGACGACCATCTCGGGCGAGGTGCCCCAGGTGACCTGCGGCAGGATTTCATCGGCGTGCAGGTCGAGCACGCAGTCGAAAGCGGCGCCTGCGTCGCTGTGCAGCGTGCGCCAGTAGGCGACGGCCGCATCCCACTGCTCGGCCTTCGGCGCGAACGGACGGCCCTTGACGTAATCGATCGTCACGTCGTCGACGGCGATGAAGCCCAAGCGCGCACCGGCCTCGATCGCCATGTTGCACAGCGTCATGCGCCCTTCCATCGACAGGCCGCGAATCGCGCTACCAGCGAACTCGATGGCATAACCCGTGCCGCCGGCCGTGCCGATGCGGCCGATGATCGCCAGCGCGATGTCCTTGGCGGTGACGCCCTTGCCGAGCTTGCCTTCGACGCGCAGCTGCATCGTCTTCGACTTCTTCTGCAGCAAACACTGCGTCGCCAGCACGTGCTCGACCTCGGAAGTGCCGATGCCGTGCGCCATGCAGCCGAATGCGCCGTGCGTGCTGGTATGCGAGTCGCCGCAGACGACGGTCATGCCGGGCAGCGTGGCGCCGTTTTCCGGCCCGACCACGTGCACGATGCCCTGGCGCGGGTCCTTGAACGGGAAATAGGCGAGTGCGCCGACTTCGCGGATGTTGGCGTCGAGCGTTTCCACCTGCAGGCGCGAAACCGGATCCTCGATGCCGCGATCCCAGTGATCGGTCGGCGTGTTGTGGTCGGCCGTCGCGACCACCGACGAGACGCGCCACGGCTTGCGCCCGGCCAGCTTGAGGCCTTCGAAGGCCTGCGGGCTGGTCACTTCATGCACCAGGTGGCGGTCGATATAGAGCAGTGCGGTGCCATCGGCTTCCTCATGCACCACATGATTCTGCCAAAGCTTGTCGTATAAGGTTTGCGGCATTTTGGCTATCCGGCAACGTTGGGCCACGAGCGGCCAATCAGAACCCGCGATTATGTCACAGGGCCGGCGCCGCTGTCAGCCGCCGGATTGGCGATCATTCGGCCGGCGCAGTGGGCGTCCGCTCAGCTGCGTTTTTTTGCCGCCAGATAGAGCGGCTGCACGCGGTCGGCGTAATCGCGCAGATCGGCGATCCGCGTCTCGTACGACGGGTGCGTAGACAGCCACTGCGGCGGCTCATTGCTCGTCGCGCGCCCCATCTTTTCCCATAGCGAGACGGCTGCGTGCGGATCGTAGCCGGCACGCGCCGCGAGTTCGACGCCGATGCGGTCGGCCTCCTGCTCCATGCCGCGCGAATTCGGGCGCATAAAGGCCAGATCGCCGACCGTGCCGAGCAGGTTCTGGCCAATGCCGGGATCGAAGCCGTAGGCCCCGAGCAGCACGCCGCCGATCACCGCCGCCAGGC
>JBAQRB010000133.1:0-3217 GCA_049295655.1 Rhodocyclaceae bacterium | reverse complement strand
ATGCTCAGGCGCGAGTCTTCCCGTTCGCGCCGCCCGCCGTCGGCGGCAAGGCCGCTGCCCGCCGCCGGGTCGGCGTAGGCGCTGCGCGTCATCGCGCCGTCGCGGCGGCCTTCGTTGCGGTAGTAGCTCGGCCACAGGCTCAGGCTGTCGCCGCTGCGCTTCCAGGTCAGGCGCGGCGAGACGATCAGCTCGCTCAGGGCGTACGGGCTGCGCTCGCGCTCTTCCTGCCAGAGCGTGCGCACGCCGGCGTCGGCGTTCTGGCGGACGAGGCTTTTTTCGAGCGGCATGCGGTGCTCGTTGATGGTCAGCGGCAGGAGCCACGAGAAGCCGTTGTTGCGGTCGCCGCTGCCGCCGCCCTGGCTGACGCTGAACTGGCCGTTGGCCGCGCCGCCGCGCGCGCCGACCGTCGCTTTGAGCGTCGTCGAACTGCTTGGCTGCGCCTTGCGCATGACGAGGTTGACGGTGAGCGGCGTCGCGCCACCGTGCTCGGCCGACGCGCCGCGCAGGATCTCGATGCGTTCGAGCTCGCCGGACGGCAGGCGGCCGACACCGGTCAGCGCGTAGCGCGCGTTGGCACTCGGCCGTTCGCCGTCGACCAGGAACTGCACCGAGTCGCGCCCCATGCCGCGCGCGTTGGCCGCCGGCGCGCCGTCGCCGGTGTGCTGGCCGGCGTCGATGCCGGGTAGCTTGCGGATCGTCTCGCCGACCGTCAGGCCGCCCAGCGCCTCGATCTCGGCGCGCTCGATGACGGTCTTCTGCGTCACCGCCTCGCGCCGCTCGGCTTGCGCGTCGCTGTGCGCACTGACCGTCACCTCGTGCAGCGTCGCCGCGTCGTCGGCGAAGGCGAGCGGGGAAAAGGCGAAAACGCTTTCAACGCAGAGCACGCAGAGACGCAGAGAGAAAAACCTTGGTTCAGACCACAACGACAGCGCGAAGCCTCCCTGGAGAGGGACAACGGGCACAACGAAGAGCCTTGGTTTTGCAGATATTCGTTGCTCACCCGCCGGGTGATTCGTCAACGCTATACAAGCTCTTGTTTCTCCGCCGTGTTCGCTGTGTTCGCCGTGGTTAACCGTTTTTTGTCTTCTTGCAATCATGCCGCGCGCCTCGCGGTGCGTAGGGCGTGGCCCATGCCGCCGAAGGTGGCAAGTGCCAGCAGGGCGAGGCCGAGGGCGACGAAGGGGGGCGCCGGCGGCTGTTGGTCGGCTACACGTTCGAGGACCATGCCCTGCACCGGCGGCGGGGCGGCCGGGGGCGGCGCGAGGTCGGCGGCTTTCTGCGGGCGGCTGGCGCCGGCGGCGGTCGGGGCGAGCAGGCCAAAGCCCGGCGCCGGCGCGACGAAGTCCTTGAAGGCCTGGTTGTCGGTGCGCACGTCGTGCCGCTTGGCGAGGTCGCGGTAGCGTTCCTTGAGTTCGGCCAGCGTCTTCGCGTCGGCCTGCCAGTAGCCCTGGCGCGCCGCTTCGAGCATTCGTTCCATGGTTTGCGCGAGCGCGTGCGGATTCTTGCTCTCGAACCAGTCCTTCAGGCCGAGCCGGTGCTTGTCGCGCACATAGACGTCGACGAATTCCTGCCACTGGTCGTCGCGCACGATCTTGCGCGCCACCGCCGTCCAGCCCCAGAAATTGTTCATCGAGTCGAGCACCTGCAGCGTTCCGGCGTAGCCTTCGGCCATCAGCCCCTTGATGTAGCCGGGGTGGAAGTTGCGCGTCGCGAGTTCCTTGGCGAGAAACTGGTCGGCGCCTTCGATCTTGCCGCTGCCGCTATTGCCGGTGCCGCCGCCGCGCAGGTTCGAGATGTAGAGTTCCGGTGCCTTGCCGTCGAGGCTGCGCACCGCGAGACCGATGCCGCCGAGGTACTGGAAGGGGTCGTCGGTGGTCAGCATGCCGTAGAGGTTGGAGGTGCGCGACAGGACGGCGCCCTCGGTGCCTTTCAGGTGCTCGGCGTAGAGATTCACGTTGGCGGCCTGGCCCGTTGCGCCGGCGATACCCTTGCTACCCCATTCGGACTCGTCGCTGCCGTAGGCGAACTGCATGCGTGCGAGATAAAGCGCAGCCAGCTTGCGGTCGCCTTCGGCCTTGCCCTTCCAGGTGTCGGTGGCCAGCGTCGCGTCGTCGAGGCCGGTGCCGTAGCGGCCCGATTCGGACGAGAAGATGCGCGTCTCCGACGCTTTCCTGGCCGCGCTTTCCGGGACGCCCTGTTTGATCAGGCGCGCGGCGACCGCGACGCTGTTGGCGTAGAGCGGGTTGTCGGCCTCGTTGGCGCGCGCCGCGAGTTCGACGGCCCTGGCCAGCTGCTTCATGGCATTCGGGAAATGGTCGCGATACAGGCCGGTCGCCGAGAGGACGACGTCGACACGCGGCCGGCCGAGTTGTTCGCGCGGCACGAGCGCTACGTCGATCACGCGCCCGCCGGCGTCCCACACCGGTTCGACGCCCATCGCCCACAGCGCCTGCGCTTCGAGGATGCCCTGGTGGCGCATGGTTTCGACCGACCACAGCGAGAAGGCGAGCTTCTTCGGCGTTTTTCCGGCCTTGGCGCGGTGCGTCGCGAGCAGGCCGTCGAGCGCTTCCTTGCCGGCTTCCCAGGCCTGCTTGGTCGGCACGCGCGACGGGTCGAAGCCGTAGAGGTTGCGTCCGGTCGGCAGCGCGTCGGGGTTCTTGATCGGGTCGCCGCCGTAGGAAGTCGGGCGGTGCTGGCCGGCCAGCGCCGAGAGCAGGCCGGCCAGTTCGCCGCTGGCGCCGAGGTCGGCGTACCAGCGCCTGCCCTGTTCGAGTTGTGCGGCGAGGGCCTTGTCCTGAGGCGCCGCCGAGCGCCCTTCGAACCAGTCCTCGATGAGTTTGAACGGCGCGCTTTCGCTGAGTTTGCCGTAGTCGCCGACGAAGACTTCGTCGAGGTCGTCCTCCTTCGTTCCGGCGTGGCGCGCGGCGGCTTCCCAGAACGGTTTGCCGAGCATCAGGAGGACCGTGCCGAGGCGGTGCTGGTCGAGCGGCGCCGTGCCGAAGGTATGCAGGCCGAGCGGCTGCGCGGTCTGCGCCAGTTCGTGCAGGTAGTTGTGCAGTTCGTCGACGAAGTTGCGGAATTCGTTCCGGATGCGCTCGTCGTTCCAGCCCATGTCCTTGTCGATGCGCTCTTTTTTCACCGAGGCCAGCAGGTCGGCGGCGAGCTTGAGCTTGACCGCGCCGTCGTCCTGCGCCAGCCAGGCGTGCAGCAGGTCGTG
>JBAQRB010000132.1:0-5261 GCA_049295655.1 Rhodocyclaceae bacterium | reverse complement strand
ACGGCTGCCGTCCGCCTAAAAAGCGTCGGATTTAAGGAGAAAGACAAGTGGCTCGTAATCTCGATCCGAAATGCCGTCAGTGCCGCCGCGAAGGCGAAAAGCTGTTCCTGAAGGGCGAAAAGTGTTTCACAGACAAGTGTGCCATCGAGCGTCGCTCGTATGCCCCTGGTCAGCACGGCCAGAAGTCCGGTCAGCGCCTTTCCGATTACGGCGTGCATCTGCGTGAAAAGCAAAAGATTCGCCGCATTTATGGCGTTCTCGAAGGCCAGTTCCGCAAGGTTTATCACGAAGCCGACCGCCGTAAGGGCGTGACCGGTGAAAACCTGCTGCAATTGCTCGAGTCGCGTCTTGACAACGTTGCCTACCGCATGGGCTTCGCTGCTTCGCGTTCCGAGTCGCGTCAGGTCGTTCGCCATAACGGTGTTCTGGTTAATGGCCGTCGCGTGAATATTCCGTCGTTCCAGGTTCGTCCCGGTGATGTCGTCGAAGTCAGCGAAAAAGCCAAGAATCATCTGCGCGTCAAGGCCGCTCTTGCCGGTGCGGAGTCGCGCGGTTTCCCGGAATGGGTTGAAGTTGACGTCAAGGCAGCCAAGGGTACCTACAAGGCTCGTCCACAACGCAGCGAACTGCCGCCGACGATCAACGAGAGTCTCGTGATCGAACTTTACTCGAAGTAATCACGGCTTCGTTCGACAGAATCAGGCAAAAGGACAGCACATGCATAGCAGTGGACTTTTGAAACCGCGAATCATTGATGTACAGAGTTTGTCACCGGTGCAAGCCCGTGTCGTGATGGAGCCGTTTGAACGCGGCTACGGTCACACATTGGGCAACGCGCTGCGTCGCATCCTTCTTTCGTCAATGCCCGGTTACGCGCCCACCGAAGTCAGTATCGATGGCGTACTCCATGAGTACTCCACCATCGACGGGGTTCAGGAGGATGTCGTCGATATCCTTTTGAATCTCAAGGGCATCGTCTTCAAGCTGCACAATCGCGACGAAGTCGTACTGCAGCTGAAAAAAGAAGGCGAAGGGATCGTTCGCGCCAGTGATATCGAGACGTCGCACGACGTCGAGATCATCAATCCGGACCACGTTATCGCGCATCTTTCGGCCGGTGGCAAGCTGGCGATGGAAGTCAAGGTCGAGAAGTCACGCGGCTACGTTCCTGGCAACCTTCGCGATCTGGGCGATAGCGGCAAAAGCATCGGCAAGCTGGTGCTCGATGCGTCATTCAGCCCGGTGCGTCGTGTCAGCTATTTTGTCGAGAGCGCACGCGTAGAACAGCGTACCGACCTTGACAAGCTGATCATGGACATCGAAACCAATGGCGTGATCGATCCTGAGGAAGCGATCCGTACCGCGGCCCGCATCCTGATGGAACAGCTGTCGGTATTCGCTGACTTGGAAGGTACTGCGCTGCCGATCGAGCATCAGAAGGCGGTTCAGGTCGATCCGATCCTGCTGCGCCCGGTGGATGATCTTGAACTGACAGTCCGTTCTGCGAACTGCCTGAAAGCCGAGAATATTTACTACATCGGCGATCTGATTCAGCGTACCGAAAACGAGTTGCTCAAGACACCGAACCTGGGTCGCAAGTCGCTCAACGAAATCAAAGAAGTGCTGGCCGCGCGCGGCCTGACGCTGGGCATGAAACTCGAGAACTGGCCACCGGCCGGCCTTGAGAAGTAAGCCCGGACAAGAATAGGAAGGAACTGATATGCGTCACCGTTTGGGTCTCCGCAAACTCAATCGCACCAGCGCCCACCGTTTGGCGATGTTGCGTAACATGACCGTTTCGCTGCTGCGTCACGAAACGATCAAAACCACGCTGCCGAAAGCCAAGGAGTTGCGTCGTGTTGCCGAGCGTATCATCACGCTGGGCAAGACGCCGACCCTCGCGAATCACCGCCTTGCTTTCGATCGCTTGCGCGATCGCGAAATCGTCGGCAAGTTGTTCAGCGAGATCGGTCCACGCTACGCCACGCGTAACGGCGGTTATCTGCGGATTCTGAAGTGCGGATTCCGTCAGGGCGACAACGCACCGATGGCTTTCGTCGAGATGCTCGATCAGCCGGAAGAAAGCGCTGAAGCAGCCACCGAGGCAGAAGCCGCGTAAATCGTTGGCGACTGTACGCAGGAATAAAAAAGCCAGGCATGCCTGGCTTTTTTTCGGCTAGACATTTGCGGTTGCTTCATTTCCTGGTGCAGCGCTTGTCGTGCCCCGGCCGTTAGTTTGCCGAGCAACATCCGCTCCCGGCGAAGTCATCCGGGAATTTAGCGGTTGGACCGGGGCGATTGCATCCGCCAAGGATGCGTTGCCCCGTCATGGCAGATCCCGTTGCTCCTGTTGCTGCAGCGCCCACATCTGCGCGTAGCGGCCATTCGCTTCAAGCAGCGCCTGGTGCGCACCTCTTTCGACGATTTGTCCGCTCTCCATGACCAGGATCTCGTCGGCGTTCATGATCGTCGACAGCCGGTGCGCGATGATCAGGGTCGTGCGTCCACGCGCCGCATCGTCGAGGCTGGTCTGGATCGCCTTTTCGGTTTTCGAGTCGAGCGCCGACGTTGCTTCGTCGAAGATCAGTAGCGGCGGATTCTTGAGCAGCGCCCGCGCAATGGCGACGCGCTGCTTCTCGCCGCCAGACAGCTTCAGCCCGCGCTCGCCGACCTTCGTTTCGTAGCCGTCGGGCAATAATTCGATGAAGGCGGACAGCTGGGCGGCATGTGCGGCAGCGATCACCTCCGCATGGCTGGCGTCAGGCCGGCCGTACTGGATGTTGTAAAAGATGCTGTCGTTGAAGAGCACCGTATCCTGCGGCACGATGCCGATTGCCGCCCGCAGACTGCTTTGCGTGAGGGCGCGCAGGTCGGTGCCATTGATGCTGATCTGCCCGCCGGCGATGTCGTAGAAGCGATAGAGCAGGCGCGCCAGGGTCGATTTCCCCGATCCGGACTGCCCCACGACGGCGACGGTATGCCCGGCAGGAATGGTGAAATCCACCGCGTGCAGAATCTTTCGTTTCGGATCGTAAGCAAAATCGACGGCAGCGAAGCGCACGTCGACCGGCCCGGGCGGCAGCGCAATGGCGCCGGGGGCGTCGGCAACTTCACGGTTGATCGCCAGCAGGTCGAACATGCGCTCGATGTCCGCCAGTGCCTGGCGGATCTCCCGGTAAACCACGCCGAGAAAACTGAGCGGCATGTAGAGCTGGATCAGGAAAGCGTTGACCAGGACCAGATCGCCGATCGTCATCCGTCCGTCCACCACGCCCGCCGCCGCGCGCCACATCATTGCCGTCACGCCGAGCGCGATGATGACCTGCTGCCCGAGGTTGAGCCAGGAGAGCGAGATCTGGCTTCTGGTCGCGGCGTCCTCCCACTGGCGCATCTGTGCGTCGTAGCGGTGCGCTTCGAACTCCTCGTTGTTGAAGTACTTGACCGTCTCGTAGTTGAGCAGGCTGTCGATCGCCCGCGTGTTGGCGGCCGAGTCGGTGTCATTGACGCGGCGCCGCAGGTCGATCCGCCAGTTGCTGACCTTGATCGTGAACACGATATACGCGGTGAGCGAGAGCAGGGTAATCAGCACGAAGCCGCTGTCGTATTTGAAAAAGAGGATGCCGAGCACCAGGCTCATTTCGACCAGCGTCGGCAGGATCGAATACAGTGTGTAGCTGATCAGGCTGGAGATCGAACGGGTCCCCCGCTCGATGTCGCGCGACACCCCGCCGGTCTGTCGTTCGAGATGGAAGCGCAGCGACAGCGCGTGCAGATGGCGGAATACCTCGAGCGCGATGCGGCGTACGGCCTGCTGGGTCACTCTGGCGAAGAGGATTTCGCGCAGTTCGGTGAAGAGCGATGAGGAAAAGCGCAGTGCGCCGTAGAGCGCCAGCAGCAGCGCCGGCAGTGCCAGCAACTGCTGGGCGGTCGACAGCCCGTCGATGATTTCCTTGAAGACGAGCGGAACGGCGACGTTGGCCAGTTTGGCGGCGACCAGGCAGGACAGGGCCAGCAGAACCCGCCACTTGTACTGCCAGAGGTAGGGCGCCAGACTGTTCAGGGTGCGCCACAGATGGGGGTCGGTGGGGGCTGCTCCGGCGGGGGGGCGAGGGTTCGAGGAACGGCGCATGTCAGGGGTTCGATTGGTTTTGTAGTGTCGAGTATGCCGCGTTGACGGTATCTCGTGGTCATCACGTACGCTGAATTTGAAAACAGCCGGGGAGTGTTTGCGGATGCGTTTGCGGAAGTGCTTGCATTTGCCAGAAAGCCACCTTATGATTCAAACAAACGTTTGACCCGCTTTCTTGCGATGTCCTGTTTCAATTTTTTTGGCCCAAAAACTCATGTCCGATATCAAGGCAAACCAGGATACCCGTGAGCGCATTCTCGATGTCGCCGAGCGCCTGTTCATGGCGCACGGCTACGAAGGCACCTCGATGCGCCAGATCACCAGCGCGGCCGAGGTCAATCTGGCCGCCGCCAATTATCACTTCGGATCGAAGGAGGCGCTGCTGCGCGAAGTCTTCCGTCGCCGTCTGGTCTGGCTCAATCACGAGCGTCTGCAGGCGCTCGACGCGCTCGAGGCGCAGGCCGCCGGCGCGCCGCTCAAACCGTCGCAGGTGCTCGAGGCTTTTTTCGGCACGCTGTTGCGCATGGGCGAGGACGAAGCGCTGGGCGGTATGACTTTCCTGCGCCTGCTCGGCCGCACGCTGACCGAGCCGGCCGAGTTCATCCGCACCTTCTTCACCGGTGAGTACGCCGAAGTCATCGAGCGCTACAAGCTCGCGCTGTTCCGCGCGCTGCCCGACGTGCCGAAGGCTGAGATCGTCTGGCGCCTGCATTTCATGCTCGGCGCGATGTCGTACGCGATCGCCGGCACCGACGTCCTGCAGGTGGTGACCGGTTGCGAGCTCGGCGACATCTCGGGTGCCGAATTGAGCGACAAGGACGCCGCCCGGCGTCTTGCCGAGCGCCTGATGCCCTTCCTGCTTGGCGGCCTGCGCGCGCCGCTGCCGCAAGCCGCCGCCCTACAACAACAAGAGTCGCCGCCTTCCCCCGGGAAGCGCAAGACGGCCTGAGACCAAGAAAAAAGGAGAAACAGCAATGATCGCATCGATCATCTCTTCGCTCGTCGGGGTTGTTTTGCTAATAAGCCTCGTCGG
This sequence comes from Rhodocyclaceae bacterium, assembly GCA_049295655.1. Classification (GTDB taxonomy): domain Bacteria; phylum Pseudomonadota; class Gammaproteobacteria; order Burkholderiales; family Rhodocyclaceae; genus CAJBIL01. The sequence continues at coordinate 99 of JBAQRB010000132.1, read as the reverse complement.
CTTGGCCGTGCTGATCGGCGTCCGCCCCCTGCGGCGGGCGCTGGTCAGCCGGTCCATTTTCAAGACCTATAAAAAGATTTTGCCGCAGATGTCCGACAC
>JBAQRB010000131.1:0-6489 GCA_049295655.1 Rhodocyclaceae bacterium | reverse complement strand
TGAATGACACAACCGCGCGTCTTGCGCCTTGGTCTGCGCCCAAAGCGACCCCAGCGTATGTCCAAGTTATTTATTAACGAGCCCTAAAGGCGGGAAGCGCCCTTCCCGCCTTCCAGAAACCCGCCTTGGTCAGTCGATTGCCGCGGCGGCCAGCGTCGCGGACGGTAGCGGCTTCGCCTGCGCGACGAGTTCTGTGACCGATCTCGCGTCCTTGCCGAGGAGAAGACGGACCTGCACGTCGGCACGCAACTGGGTCGATGCAACCAGCGGGATAGCACGGCGCAGCGTCGTTTGCAGATCGCGGGCCTGCGGCTCGAATCCCGGACGGTACTGTATTTCCGTTGCCGGCATGCGGTAGGGGATCTCGTTGGTCTTGCGCACATGGGCGTAGCCCGTGCTTTCCAGAAGTCCCGACATTTCCCTGGCCAGCCCCGTCACGCCGTTGCCATTGGCAACCTCCAGCCGCTGCGCCTTGGCCGGACCGACCGAGGCGATGGCCCCGGCTTGCCGGATGGGCACCTCGGTGCTGCCTTGCACAACGGGTTGCCCGACGGTCGACGGCAGTCCTTTCATCGTTGGACGAAGTGGAAGTGCGGGAAGCTGCAGGGCGAAGACATTCGCTGCAAGCGGCACCAGCCGCGCGCCGTCCGATGGCGTGTCCGGGGATTCTGGCGGTGTTTTCCGAGCGATATCGAGAATGCTGGCTACGGCGGGATGCACCTCGGAGCCGCGAGCCTTCGCCATGGCCAGATTGTCGTGTACGCGCAGGTTGGCCGGATCGAGTTGCGCGGCGATTTCCAGCGTTTTGACCGCCTCGCCGGGCTTTCCCTGAAGCAGGTAGGCATAGCCAAGATTGTTGCGGATGCTGGCCGAGCGCGGTGCATTCGCCACCGCCTTCTCGAGTTCGACAACCGCCGCGTCGTTCCTGCCGAGACCGGCAAGGACGACCCCAAGGGCGTTGCGCACCTCGGCATGCCCAGGATCGAGCGCCAGCAGGCGGGTGTAGGCTTCGGCGGCCGCCTCGTAGCGCCGCTGCCCCTGCTGGTAGCGCCCGATGGCGTAGAGCGCCTCCAGGCGGGAAGCCCCGTGACGCACCTGCTCGGCCGGGGCCAGCCTGTAGGTCTGCCCCTCCGTTTGCAACGACTGACAGGCGGCAAGAGAGAGCAGCGCCGGTACGCCGATGACCATCAAACGTGTTCTGACCTTCATTGTCGTTCTCCTCATTGCAATTCACTGACCGCCCATGCTCTTCAGAAGCGTGTTATGGATGCTGATAAAAGCCGGGCCGAGCAGCACCAGCAACAGCGATGGAAAGATGCAAAAAATCAGGGGAAAGAGCAGCTTGAGCGGGATCTTGGCCGCCGCCTCCTCGGCCTTCTGGCGGCGCCGCGTACGCAAGCCTTCGGCATGGACGCGCAGCGATTCGGCAATACTGGTGCCAAAGCGATCGGCCTGGCGCAGCATGGTGACCAGCGCCCCGACCTCTTCCAGCCCGGTACGGGTAGCGAGGTTGGACAAAGCTTGCTCGCGGCTCACGCCAACGCGCAGTTCAAGGGTGACCAGATGCAGCTCGCCGGCCAGTGCCGGGCTGCGCACCCGCATTTCCTGGCCGGTGCGTGCAATCGCCGCGTCCAGGCCAAGCCCGGCTTCGATGCAGACGATGATCAGATCCATCGCATCGGGAAAGGCCTCGAACAGCTCCAGTTGATACGCCCTGACGCGCCACGACAGCAGGAAATTCGGCAGGTAGTAGCCAAGCGAAGCGAACAGCAGGACCAGAAACAGAATGCTGTTGCTTTCCAGCGAGAGCCGACCAACGCCCAGCACGAACATGAAAATGGCGGGAAATCCCAGCGCCAGACCCGCCTTGGCGGCAAAATACAGGCTCGGCACCGAGTTGTGGCGCAGCCCCGCATTCATCAGGCGAACGCGCAGCCCCGACGACTCCCAGCCCGCCTCGGGCAACGCCAGGTTGGCCAGTGGCCGGAACAGGCTGGCCATCCTGGCCAGCCAGGCACTGTCGGCTGCCGCACTGCCCAGCGCCACGCCACCGACCGCCTCGTTCAGGCGATTTCCGCTCGGGCCGCGGCGCAGGCCCATCCGGAGCAGTCCGAAAACGCCTCCCGAAACGGCCAGAAACAGCAGTGCCAGGAAAAAGAGTTGCATCGTGCTCATGAGGCCTCCCTATATGTGATTTATCGCACAGACCGTCAAACCCGGATTTTCACGATTCGCGACAGCCAGAAAATGCCCAGCACCGACATCGCCAAGGTGATCCAGACCAGCTTCAAGCCGTCCGGATCGGTCCACAGGATGCTCATGAATTTTGGATTCGAAAAATTGATTGCCACGGCCGTAACTACTGGCAGCAGGCTGAGCACCCACGCCGACATGCGCCCCTCTGCGGAAAGCACGCGGATCGTTCCAAGCAGTTTGAAACGGGCGCGCATCATGCTGCTCAAATTGCCCAGCAACTCGGCAAGATTCCCGCCGGTTTCGCGTTGCAGCAGGACGGCGATGACAAAATAAGTCAGATCGGTGCTCGGCACCCGGGTCGCCAAGTTAAGCAAGGCGTCGTGCAGCGAGATGCCGAAATTGATTTCATCGAAGGTCGTACGAAACTCCCCGGCAATCGGCTCGCTCGCCTCCGTGCCGACCATCTCCAGGGCGCCGGAAAAGGCATGACCGGTGCGCAGGGCACGTGCCATCAGATCCAGCGTATCGGGCAGTTGCTGCTCGAAAGCAGCCAAACGTTTGCTCCGGGCAGAGAGCAGCCGGAGCACGGGAAACAGCCCGCAAGCCAGCATCGCCAGAAGAGCGATCCAGAGCGGCTGGTTCAGCAACAATAAAAGCAGCAGCCCGGCTACCGCAGCAATCAGGCAGACGACAAGGAAGTGGCTGAGCGGTTTGCCGTAGGCTGCCTGCAGGAGTATGCGGTCGAGTCGATGGACGTGCGGCAGGCGAAGCAGCAGTCGTTCCAGCGTCGATAGATCGGCCAGATTCTGCTGTTTCAGCAGGGAAGAGCCCTCTGCGCCATGCGCCCCGGCCGAGACGGCGCGCAAACGGCGCGTCATCCGCTGCGCCTCCTCGCCCTTGCTGTTGTTCCAGACGAGATAGCCGCCCTCCAGCGCGAGCGCCACGGCGATAAAGCAGAACAGGATGAAGAGCTGATAGAAGAGGTCCATGGCGCTTGCTCACTCGAAGACAACACTGGGATCGAACATGTCATCGGGCATGACCAGTCCATAGGTGCGCAAGCGGTCGATGAACTTCGGCCGGATGCCCGTCGCGCAGAAATGGCCGAGCACGCGCCCATCCGGCGCGATACCGGTTTGCCGGAAGGCATAGATTTCCTGCATCGTGATCACCTCACCCTCCATCCCGGTGATTTCCTGGATGCTCAAGGTCTTGCGCTGGCCGTCGCTCAGGCGGCCAACCTGGATCACCACGGCAATGGCCGAAGCGATCTGCGCACGGCCAGCCTTTGGCGGCATCTGCATGCCGGCCATGGCCATCATGTTTTCCAGCCGCGTCAGCGCGTCGCGCGGCGTATTGGCATGCACCGTGGTCATCGAGCCATCGTGGCCGGTATTCATCGCCTGCAGCACGTCGAGCACCTCGGCGCCGCGCACCTCGCCGAGGATGACGCGATCCGGACGCATGCGCAGACTGTTGCGGACCAGCGCGCGCTGGGTAATTTCGCCTTCGCCCTCGATGTTCGGCGGCCTCGTCTCGAGGCGTACGACGTGCGGTTGCTGGAGCTGCAGCTCGGCGGCATCCTCGATGGTGACGACACGCTCGGTTGGCGGGATGCATGCCGACAGCACGTTGAGCAACGTTGTTTTGCCGCTGCCCGTGCCGCCCGAAATCAGCACGTTGAGCTTGGCCTTGACCATCGCACCCAACAACTCCGCCATCTGCGGCGTCATCGTCTTGATGCGCAGCAAATCCTCCATTTTCAGCGGCACCACGGCGAAGCGGCGAATCGAGAGCAGCGGCCCGTCGAGGGCGAGCGGCGGGATGATGGCATTGACCCGCGAGCCGTCGGGCAGGCGGGCATCGACCATCGGCGAGGATTCGTCGATGCGCCGCCCGACACGGGAAACGATCTTGTCGATGATCTTCAACAGATGCTGGTTGTTGGCAAAGCGCACGTCGGTCAGCACCAGCTTGCCGGCGCGCTCGACATAAACCTGGCGGCAGGTATTGACCAGGATGTCGGAAATGCTTGCATCCGCGAGCAGCGCTTCGAGCGGGCCGAGGCCGAGCATTTCGTCCTCGATATCCTGCACGAGCTGTCGCCGCTCGGGGGCATTGAGCGCCACATCGCCTTCGGTCAGCAGGGTCTCGACCATCGTCTTGAGATCGCGGCGCAACCTGTCCTCGGGCAGACTGGACATGACTTCCAGATCGACCCGGTCCAGCAGCTTGCGGTGTATTTCGTTTTTCAGCCGCGCGTACTCGATATCATCGTGGGAACGCTGGACGCTTTTGTTCTCCGCCGCGCCCACCATGGTCAACGTGACATCCGGCCGTACGGCCTGCAGTTTTTGCCTCAGATCCATTTGCATGCTCCTGTTTCTCTGAATGGGGTCATCATTGATGGATTAGCCTAAAAACCTCAGTTCGAACCACGGCGACACGGCGAGCACGGCGAAAAAACAATAACTTGCATTAAATGGATGGATTACTCACCGGGTGAGCCATAAAAATTCTGAAGCAAAGGTTTTTCGCCGTCCCTCTTCAGGGAGGCTTCGCGCTGTTCGTTGTGCTCGCCGTGGTTAACTGCTTTTTCCAGGATCATGCTTTGCGCTTCAACAGCCGGCGCAGCCAGCTTTCTTCCGCCTCCGGCACCAGGGCAAGTTCGCGCGCCATCTTGCGCAGCGCCCCGGAAACAGGGTCGTCGGGGGCGAGCTCGATAATCGGCCGCCCCTGGTTGATCGAAACAGCGACCGGGCCAAAGCTGTTGGGAACGGTGAATGCGGCAGCGACGCCAAGACCGCGCTCAAGGTCGTTCAAGCTGATATCGCCCCCTTTTTCGAAACGATTGACCAGCACGTGGACGCGCCCTTCCGGGTAGTCGAGCGAGCGGAACAGGCGCAACAGCCGCGCGGCGTCACGCAGAAATGGCAGGGTCATCTGCAACACCAGGAAAATATCGTCGGCATGATCCAGCGCCCGGATCGCGTTTGCATCGAGCGTTCGACTGACGTCGAGCAGCACGAAGTCATAATGACCACGCGCCACGCTGAGCAAGCGCTCGATGCTCTCCGGGCGAATATCGACGGCCTTTTCCGGCGAGTCGGGCGCCGCCAGCAGCCAGAAATTCGGCGCCACCCGGAGCATGCTGGACTCCAGCAACGGGCCGTCGAGACGCTGGATCTGCTGCAGCAACTCGGTTACGGTACTCGTCGGCCGCGCCTCCGAAACGTAGAGCGAGGCCTCGCCAAAATGGAAATTCAGATCGATCAGGCAGGTACGCTTGCCTTCGGCGGCGAGCGCGCAGGCAAGATTGGCCGCCAGAAAAGTTGCCCCGGCGCCGCCCTTGCAGGGCAACAGCGCCAGTACCTTGCCCCGCTGACGCGGTGTCTTGCCCTGCTGGCGGCGCTCGCGGATCTTGCCGATCACCTCCTGCAAGGCTTTCCTGGTGACCGGCAGCTGGATCACATCGCGCACCCCGATATGCAACGCGCGCAGCAGGAACTCCGGCGACTGCTGCACGCAGACCAGTATGACCGACAATGCCGGATGGCCCGCAACGACGCGCTCCAGTACGTCGAGTTCGTTGCCGCTCGCCCCCTGCGCTTCAAGCAACAGGATATCGGGATGCTCCTGCTCGATCATGGCCCCCAGATGGGCGACCTGACCCGGCCAGATCTGCAGCTGGATCGCCGCCCCCTCCCCGCCGGCATAGTCCCTGAGTGCTTCGAGCGTCTCGGGGTTTCTCGACAGGGCGGCCAGTTTCATCATGACCACCTCTGCCGTCTGCCCCTCGAACGGTTGCGGGCTGGTGACCGTTGCGCGCTCGGCTGCAACGGATCCGGAATCGAGTCGAATGGACTTCATTTTCGGTTCTCCATAAAAAGAGTGTGTGCCGCGTCGATCGGCCCACGGCATTCAAAGCAGCCCCAAGGCCTCGGCCGGCATGATGACGGTCGCACCGGGCAGCGGAATTCTGAACAGGTCGCCGAACCAGCCGATCATCGGCACGTAGGTAATCGGCGCGCCGCCGCTCTGCAGCGTTGCGCGGACAAAAAGGATGCAGGGGGGGGGGGGACTGGCGGAACTGGCGGAACTGGCGAGCAGACAGTTGTTCAGGTTCTCCTGCGGACTGCCAATTCCGGCAATCGCATTACTTTCGTTCGCCGCGTCGTCGTAGCTGTGATAAAAACTCAGGTTGACCGCCGCGTTGGTCACCTCCGGCGCGCCTGGCAGCGCGCCATCGCTGTTCCGGAAAACCGCGGTGCGCTGGATTGCGCTGCTCTGGCT
>JBAQRB010000130.1:0-4344 GCA_049295655.1 Rhodocyclaceae bacterium | reverse complement strand
GGATGTCGGCCGCCGCATTCGAACTGGCGCCATCAAGCACGCCCTCGACGAGCTGCCCGCTGCTGTTACGGCCTTTGTATTTGAAGGAGGGCATGGTGGGGGGTTATTTTTTTACCACGGCGGGCACGGCGGGCACGGCGAAAACCTTCTTAAAGAACGACACGTTTTATTCCTTCTTTCAGTAGTCTTTTGTTGAAGTTTAAGAGCAAACCTCGCTTCAAATTCAACAAGCGGAGATAAGTCATCGTCTGCGCCAAATGGCTGGGTGACAACTCCTCCACGGCCTTCAGCTCAATCAGCAATCGCCCTTCAACAACAATATCGGCGCGAAAACCAAGGCCCAAGTTATGCCCCTTGTAGGAAGCGGTAATTTCGACCTGCCGCTCGAAAGCAACACCCTTCGCAGCCAACTCAAGAGCCAAAGCCTGCTCATAAACCGACTCAAGCAATCCGGGCCCCAATTCTCGATGAACCTCGAAAGCAGCATCAAGGACCTGAGTAATGGTCATATCCGAACAATCTCGCATAGTTTTTTCGCCGTCCCTCTACAGGGAGGCTGCGCGCTGCCCGCCGTGCCCGCCGTGGTTAATCAAAACCTCAATCGTCAAACTGATTGCTGATCGACATCGCTTCCTCGATCGTCGTCCGCCCCTTGACCGCCAGGCGAACCGCGTCGCGGCGCAGGGTCTGGCCGGCCATCTGCTTGCGGGCGACCTGGACGAAGTCGCCGGTATCGTCGCGGTTGATCGACTCGACCAGCGCGTTGCTCATTTCGAGCATCTCATAGACGCCGGTCCGTCCGGTGTAGCCCGAGCCGCCGCAGTGGGCGCAGCCGGGCCCTTTTGTGTATTTGTAGGCGTCGACCTTGTCACCGAGTTCGTAGCGCAGCCATTCGTGTTCGTGCGGCTCGGGCGTGTGCGGCGCGGCGCAGTTTTCACAGATCACGCGCACCAGCCGCTGGGCAAGCACCATCTGCAGCGAGAGGGCGACCATGTAGCGCGGCACGCCCATGTCGAGCAGACGGATCGGCGTCGAGACGACGTCGTTGGTGTGCAGTGTGGAGAGCACCATGTGGCCGGTCAGGGCGGCACGCATGCCGATTTCGGCGGTCATCTGGTCGCGCATTTCGCCGACCAGAACGATGTCCGGATCCTGCCGCAAGGCCGAGCGCAGAACGCGCTCGAAGGTGAGGTCGATCTTGTCCTGTACCTGAACCTGGTTGATGCCGGGCAAACGGTATTCGACCGGGTCTTCGACCGTGATGATCTTTTTTTCGGTGGTGTTGAGTTCGGCCAGCGCAGCGTAAAGCGTCGTCGTCTTGCCGCTGCCGGTCGGCCCGGTGACCAGCACCATGCCGCTCGGACGATTCACGCAGTGGCGCAGGCGCTCGAGAATGCGCGGCGGCATGTTCAGCAGGTCGAGCTTGAGCAGGCCGCCGCTCTGGCTGAGCAGACGCATGACGACCGACTCACCGTACTGCGAAGGCAGCGTCGAGATCCGCACGTCGACCTGGCTGTTGCGGACCTTGACGGCGAAACGGCCGTCCTGCGGCAGGCGCTTTTCGGAGATGTCGAGGCCGGACATCAGCTTCAGGCGCAAAGCCATCGCCGTGGCGATCTTGCTGTCGGCCTCGGTCTGCACGTGCAGCACGCCGTCGATGCGAAAGCGGATGCGCAGCGACTTTTCCTGTGGCTCGATGTGGATGTCGGACGCGCGCGTGCGCAGCGCTTCCTCGAAAACCGTCTGCAGCAGCTTGACGACCGGCGCTTCCTCGGCACCGGAGCTGACGCCGAGCAGGTCGCCGAACTCGACCGGAACGTCGCCCATTTCGGCGGTAAGTTCCTTGGCGAGACCCGAGATTTCCTCGGTCCGCCGGTAGACGCGGTCGATCAGCGCAAGGAGCTGGGTTTCGGCAACGACGGCCAGCTCGATGTCGCGGCGCACGACGCGGGCGACTTCGTCGTACGCTTGCAGGTCGGTCGGATCGACCAGACCAATGCGCAACCGGCCACCGACTTCGTCGAGCGCGATGGCGCGAAAACGCCTGGCCTGCGCCTCGGGCAGCAGGCGGATCAACTCGGGGTTGGCGGTGAATTGCCGCAGATCGACGTATTCGATCTTCAGTTGCTTGGCGAGCGCCCTGGAAATCGCCTCTTCCGTAACGAAGGCGCTTTCGACGACAATACGGCCGAGCTTGCGGCCGGTGCGCTTTTGCTCGTCAAGCGAAAACTTCAGCTGCTCGTCGGTCAGCAAGCCTTCCTGAATCAGCAGATCGCCGAGGCGAATTTTCTCCGGCCGAGCCATTCACAAGCTCCAGTAACTTTACAGGTATACATCCTAATCGTCTGATTCTAGCCGATTTCTATCCGTTGCAAACTGTTTTTTGGAAGCCGCGCGTGGTCGCCGTCATTTTGTACCAACCCGAAATTCCGCCCAATACGGGCAACGTGATCCGCCTGTGCGCAAACACGGGGGCCGAACTGCACCTCGTCGAACCACTTGGTTTCGGCTGGGAAGACAAGGCGCTTAAACGCGCCGGACTCGATTACCACGAGTTCGCCCGCGTCTTCCGCCACCCCGACTGGGCCACCTGCAAGGCTGCCCTGGCCGGTCGCCGCTTCTTCGCGATGAGCACGCGCGGCGGGCTGCGTCCCGATACACAGGCTTTCCGGGATGATGACGTGTTTGTTTTCGGTTGCGAAACGAGCGGCCTGCCGGCAGCCGTGATGGAAGAATTCCCGGAAGCGCAACGCCTGCGGCTACCGATGCTGCCGGGGCAGCGCAGCCTGAACCTGTCGAATGCGGTGGCGGTGACGGTGTTCGAGGCTTGGCGGCAGATGGGATTTGTGGGAGGGGTTTGATTCCGCTGCCCGCGTGAGGCTGCAGCCAAATGAATACGGGCATCTCCAGCGCCTACCAAAACAGGGGGAACCCGGCCGAGTTAACCCGACCTTGAAGCGTTCAAGTCATTCCGAAGATGCGGTAAATATTCATCGACGAGAGCATCGACCACTTCGGCCTGTCGAAGATCCCTTGATCGTTTCAATGGGTCACGATCAGCCTGTTCCGCCATCCAGCGCTTGAACCGGGCGAACGCCAGCGGTGATATCGTATTCATCCGCGCCATATAGCCGGCGGAAGAAACAATCACGCTGGAAAAACGGGGGGCACTCAACAAGCTTCCGGCATTACGCGCCTGCGTCACCCAAAAATCGTCCTCGGCGTCCGATAGCCGTACCGGGTGAGGATCGTTTCCTTCAACTTCACGCCGAATAATATCCACCTCGAACCCTTTGCTGTTCGTTGCCGTGTATTGCTGGTCGTGGCGGATTTGAAAGGAGGCGTCTACCTTTTGCAACAGACCAATCATGCCCCCCCCCTGCTGCTTCATGTTACTGACAAACTGGACACGTTTTCGCGAGTCCCACAACAAATCCACGTCCCTCGTTTCCATCGCGGATGAGTCCATGATGCGAACGCCAACGGCCGCCTCGAACGCATAAAGCGCATGCGTTCCGACAACGGTGAAATAATCGGAAAGACCGGCTGCCGAAATCACATCAAGGATATCAACAACAATCGCGGGCACCCGGCCGACATGAAGCGCTCGATTCAGCCGTTGGTGACGCTTTAGCATTTCACGCAATGATTTCTCACGATCTTCTGCCGTCGTCTTTCTGGTAAAGAATCGGGTGTAAATCGCCTCCGTCTCGGCGGATCTGGGGCCGAGGCTTTTCTGTGAGTTTTTGGTGGATGTTCTGATCAAATAATCGGTTTCACCGGCATGTTTCCAATACATGCCGCCCGTTACCTCTTTAGCGACTTTTCGGGCATCCTCCCACGCCTGAAAAACTGTCCTGGCATCGATGTACTGACGCTTTGCGTCATCATCAAGCGCCATGAGGTCAAGGCTTTTCCGTATGTTTTCCATAAACTGAAAATTATACGGAAAACCTATATCAGTCAATATGTTATTGAATTTACCCAGTCATCGCTTGCGCACTTGCTACCCGTTGCGACGCCCGCCGTTACGACATCTCCGACTTCGGGTCGCGGTTGAGCAGCTTTTCGACCGCCGCTGCCGCCGGTTCGTCGTGATGGAGGATGGCGTCGACGGCCTGGGTGATCGGCATGTCGATGCCGAGCTGCGTTGCCAGGCGCGCGACTTCGCGGGCGGTGCTGACGCCTTCGGCGACGTGGCCGAGTTCGGCGAGGATTTGCGGCAGCGTCTTGCCCGCCGCCAGCGCCAGGCCGACGCGCCGGTTGCGCGAGAGGTCGCCGGTACAGGTGAGGATCAGGTCGCCCATGCCGGCCAGCCCCATGAAGGTTTGCTGCTTGCCGCCG
>JBAQRB010000129.1:0-12648 GCA_049295655.1 Rhodocyclaceae bacterium | reverse complement strand
CCCATTCGTGGCTCTTGGTGTACTTGAGATTGGCGGGGACGTTCATGAAAACTCCTGATAAATAAGATTGAGGTAGCGTGTATCTAATTGAAATTATGCGACAACTTTTCCGTTTCTGACGAAGTTCGGCTTGACCACTTTGGCCTTGAGCTGCTTGTCGCGGATCTCGACCGTCACCGTGTCGCCGATCGCCACGCCGAGCGGCAGGCGGGCCAGCGCGATCGACTGTTCCATGCTCGGCGAGAAGGTGCCGCTGGTGATTTCGCCGTTGCCCTGTGCGGTGATCACCTTCTGGTGCGCGCGCAGAATGCCGCCGCGCTCGAGCAGCAGCAGGCCGAGGAACTGCTGCGCCTGCGGCTTGGCGAGGAGGGCGGCCTTGCCGACGAAGTCGCGCGGTGCGGCGAGGTCGACGGTCCACGCGAGTCCGGCGTCGAGCGGCGAAACGCTCTCGTCCATGTCCTGGCCGTAGAGGTTCATCCCGGCTTCGAGGCGCAGCGTGTCGCGCGCGCCGAGGCCGCAGGGGCGAACGCCGGCGTCGGCGAGCGCCTGCCAGAGGCCGTCGGCCTGCGCGGCGGGCAGGGCGATCTCGAAACCGTCTTCGCCGGTGTAGCCCGTGCTGGCGATGAAGTAGTCGCCGACGCTGGCGGCAAAGAAGGGCTTCAGCGCTTCGGTCGCGGCGCGGGTTTGCGGCAGGACCTGCCAAACCTTTTCGCGCGCCTGCGGGCCCTGTACGGCGATGATCGCCAGCGCGTCGGTGCCCGAGCGGCGCTGCGTGACGGTCGCGTCGAGTTGCCATTCGGCGAGGCGGGCGGCCATCCAGGCGAGGTCCTTGTCGGCGGTGCCGGCGTTGATCACGAGGCGGTAATGCGTGTCGTCGATGTAATAGACGATCAGGTCGTCGATCACGCCGCCCGCGTCGTTGAGCATCGCGCTGTACAGCGCCTTGCCGGAAACCTTGAGCTTGTCGACGTTGTTGGCGATCAGGCGCGACAGGAAAGGCTTGGCGTCGGCGCCGGCGAGGTCGACGGCGCACATGTGCGAGACGTCGAACATGCCGCTGTCGCGGCGCACCGCGTGGTGCTCCTCGATCTGCGAACCGTAGTTGACCGGCATGTCCCAGCCGCCGAAGTCGACCATCTTGGCGCCGAACCGGCGATGGGTGTCGTTGAGTACGGTTTTTTTAGTCATATCAATTCCTTGGAGGAAGGTGTTCAAGTCGTTTCCAGAAACGAAAAAAGGGCGAACTCGTTTTGAGTTCACCCCCCTGTCCTTGATACCTGAGAGATTACCGCACCGGAGCGCTGCGTCTTGCCGCAGCGCCGATCCGGTACGTTGCCCCATCGGTGGGCGCTTCGCCATGCGGGAAGCGCCGCTCTCCAGAGTTCATTGCACGAACGGTCCTTTTGCCTGAGCGTTTCCGGGTGGATTGCGCCTTCGGCGGCGGAAGGACTTCATCTACCGCTCTCTCCCGTTCGCGGGCCGAACTATAGCGCGTCGGCGGGTGGGCTCGCAAGGCGGAGTGCGCACCGGAAGCCGGTTTTTTCGATTCGCAAATGCGAACGACTTGCATTTGAACAAAAGGTCGACAATAATTCCTGCGTGGTCATCTATTTGTTTTCCTGGAGCATCCGGATGTACGTTTGTGTCTGCAACGCCGTTACCACCCGCCAGATATCGGCGACCATCGCCGGGGGGGCGCATACCTTTGCCGACCTGCGCGACCGGTTGGGCGTTGGGACCTGTTGCGGGAAGTGCAGCAAGGAGGTGCGCAGCCAGCTGCGGCAGGAGTGCGGGCACGGCGATTGCTGTCAGAAGCGCAAGGCTTCCTGATCTTCCTGTTTCTTTACGGTCCGTGTGCTAGGCTGGGATTTACCCCGATCCCAAGGAGAGCCAACATGAAGGGCGACAAGAAAGTCATTCAATTCCTCAACAAGGCATTGGCCAACGAGTTGACCGCCATCAACCAGTATTTCCTGCATGCGCGCATGTACAAGAGTTGGGGCTTTGCCCAACTCGACGAGCACGAGTATCTCGAGTCGATCGACGAGATGAAGCACGCCGACCGGCTGATCGAGCGGATTCTCTTCCTTGAGGGGCTGCCCAATCTGCAACAGCTCAACAAGTTGCTGATCGGCGAAAACCCGAAAGAAATGATTGAGTGCGATCTGAAGCTGGAGCAGCAGGGCGTGCCCTTGCTGCGTGAAGCGATTGCTCATTGCGAACTGGTTTCCGACTACGTGAGCCGCGACTTGTTCGAGGCGATTCTCGCGGGCGAAGAGGAGCATATCGACTGGCTCGAGACCCAGCTGGGGCTGATCGAACAGGTCGGGATCAATAACTATCTGCAGTCGAAAATGTAGTCACGCCTGCCGCTAGCGTAGCGGCGGGGGCGGGCTTGCCCGTGTGTTATCATGCGCGGCTTATATTTCCCGCTGCGAAGCTTTCTGTCTGCCGTGTTCAACGCCGATCTCCACTGCCATTCCACCGCTTCCGACGGCCTTCTGCCGGCGGCCGAGGTCGCCCGTCGCGCCTTTGCCAACGGGGTCGAAATGCTGGCGCTGACCGATCACGACGACTTGGGCGGCTTGGCCGCCGCACGCGCCGTGGCCGACGAGGTCGGCATGGCTTTCGTGAACGGCGTCGAGATTTCCATCGAGTGGGAAACGATGCAGATCCACATCCTCGGCTTGGCTTTCGACGCCGAGGATGCGGCGCTCAATGCCGGTTTGGCAGCAATTCGCTCCGGGCGCATCGATCGCGCGCAGCGGATGTCCGACGCGCTGGCGAAGGCCGGTATTCGCGGCGCTTTCGAAGGCGCCATGCGTTACGCCGAAAATCCGAGCCTGATCAGCCGTGCCCATTTCGGCCGCTATCTCGTCGAAAGCGGCGTCTGCAAGGACATGCGCAGCGTCTTTGAATCCTATCTGGTACCCGGACGTCCGGGCTACGTCGATCACCGCTGGGCGTCGCTGCCCGATTCGATCGGCTGGATTCTCGGTGCCGGCGGCATTGCCGTCGTCGCCCATCCCGGGCGCTACAAGCTGAACAACCGCAACATGCGGCGTTTTCTCGGCGACTTCAAGGATCTGGGCGGGCAGGCGATCGAAGTCATGTCGGGCAGCCACTCGGTCGATAACGTCGTCACCTTCGGCCGCCTGTCCAACGAATTCGGCTTTCTCGCCTCGCGCGGTTCGGATTTTCACGGACCCGACGAGAGCTACACCGATCTTGGCAAACTCGCGGCCTTGCCGGACGGTCTGAAACCCGTCTGGGAAGCGTTCTGAGAAGTGTTCCGGGACTCCCATGGCGACGCAGTATCTATCGATTCATCCAGAAGACCCGCAGGCGCGCCTGCTGCACATGGCTGCCGACGTGGTGCGCAAGGGCGGCCTGGTCGCGCTGCCGACCGACTCGTGCTACGCGATCGGCTGCCGCCTTGGCGACAAGGACGCGGTCGAGCGGATCCGCGCCATTCGCGGCGTCGATGACCGCCACCACCTGACCCTGATGTGCCGCGACCTGTCCGAAATCGCCCAGTTCGCCCGCGTCGACAATGCGCAGTACCGCCTGCTCAAGGCGGCGACGCCGGGCAGCTATACCTTCATTCTCGAGGGCACCAAGGAGCTGCCGCGCCGCGTGCTGCATCCGAAGCGCAAGACGATCGGCCTGCGCATTCCGGCGCATCCGGTCGCGCTGGCCTTGCTGGAGCAACTTGGCGAGCCGCTGCTGACGTCGACGCTGCTCCTGCCCGGCGACGAATTCCCGCTGACCGAAGGCTGGGAAATCCAGGACCGGCTCGACGACCGCCTGGAAATGATCCTCGATGGCGGTCATTGCGGCACCGAGCCGACCACCGTGATCGACCTGACCGGCACCTCGCCGCTGCTGGTGCGCGCCGGGCGCGGCCCGCTGGCGCTGTTCGGCCTGGATCAGGCAGGCGCTTAGGTAGACACCATGGAAGCCTTGATCCAGACGATCGCCATCGCCGCCTTGCCGGTGATTTTCGCCATTACCCTGCACGAGGCGGCGCACGGCTATGCGGCGCGCCATTTCGGCGATCCGACCGCGTGGCAGGCCGGGCGGATCAGCCTGAATCCGCTGCGCCACATCGATCCGGTCGGTACGCTGCTGGTTCCCGGACTGATTCTGGTCACCAGTTATTTCGCGGCAGGCAGTGCCATGCTTTTTGGCTGGGCCAAACCGGTGCCGGTCAATTTCGGCCGCTTGCGCAATCCGAAGCGGGACATGCTGTGGGTCGCGGCGGCTGGGCCGGCGTCGAATCTGGCCATGGCGCTTGGCTGGGCGGCCTTGCTCAAGGCGGTTTTCCTGCTGCCGCTGAACGCTTACAGCTTGCCGCTCGCCGAAATGAGCAAGACCGGTATCGGCATCAATATCGTCCTCGCGGTGCTCAATCTCCTGCCTTTGCCGCCGCTCGACGGCGGCCGGATTGCCGTGAGCCTGTTGCCGCATTCTCTGGCCTGGAAGTTCGCCCAGCTTGAGCGCTGGGGGTTCCCGATTCTCCTGATCCTGCTCTTTACCGGGATTCTCGGGAGCATCATGGGGCCTATTGTTTCGTTGTTTCAGCACCTGATCATCCTACTTTTTCAGTTGAATTGACGCCATCTATGTACGCAGAACGAGTCCTCTCCGGCATGCGCCCCACGGGCAGCCTGCATCTTGGCCATTACCACGGCGTGCTCAAGAACTGGCTCAAGCTCCAGCACGAGTATCCCTGCCTGTTCTTCGTCGCCGACTGGCACGCGCTGACCACCCATTACGACGATCCGCGCGGCATCGAAAAGGCCTCGTGGGACATGATCATCGACTGGCTGGCGGCTGGTGTCGATCCGGCGCAGGCGACGCTGTTCATCCAGTCGCAGGTGCCCGAGCACGCCGAACTGCACCTGCTGCTCTCGATGATGACGCCGCTCGGCTGGCTCGAACGCGTGCCGACCTACAAGGACCAGCAGGAGAAGCTCGACAGCAAGGATTTGTCGACCTACGGCTTTCTCGGCTACCCGCTGCTGATGAGTTCGGACATCCTGATCTATCGCGCCGACAAGGTGCCGGTCGGCGAGGACCAGATCCCGCACGTCGAATTCACCCGCGAACTGGCGCGCCGCTTCAATCACATGTACGGCCGCGAACCGGGCTTCGAGGAAAAGGCCCGGGAGGCGGTGAAGAAGCTCGGCTCCAAGCGGGCGCGCCGCTACGAGCAGTTGCGCACGCGTTTCCAGCAGGAGGGCGTGCAGGAGGCCGTTGCGCAGGCGCATGCCATGCTGGAAGAAGTGCAGGATCTTTCGCACGTCGACCGCGAACGGCTGTTCGGCTACCTCGAAGGCACCGGCAAGATGATTCTCGTCGAGCCGGGTGCGCTGCTCACCGAGGCGTCGCGCATGCCGGGCCTCGATGGCCAGAAGATGTCGAAGTCTTACGGCAACACGATCACGTTGCGCGAAGACGAGGCTTCGGTGTCGCACAAGGTCAAGCGCATGCCGACCGACCCGGCGCGGGCACGGCGCACCGACGCGGGCAATCCCGAAAAATGCCCGGTCTGGCAGTTGCACCTGGTTTATTCCGACGAGGCTTGCAAGGAATGGGTGCAGCAGGGCTGCCGCAGCGCCGGAATCGGTTGTCTCGACTGCAAGCAGCCGGTGATCGACGGTATTCTCAGAGAGCAGGCGCCGATGCGCGAGCGCGCGCAGCGCTATCTGGACGACCCGACGCTGGTGCGCAGCATCATTGCCGACGGCAACGAGAAAGCGCGCAAGCTGGCGCAGGAGACGATGCGCGACGTGCGCGAGGCGATGGGGCTGAACTACAGCTGAGCGCTGTACCGGTCCATTCCAGAAGATGAGCGATCTTGCCACCGTCGAACCTCTGGTAGAAGCACCCGTCGCAACGGTTGCCGAGCCGTTCGCTCGCGTCTACGGCCAGCCGATGGCGCAGCTGCCGCTCGATCTGTACATCCCGCCCGATGCGATGGCGGTGATGCTCGATGCCTTCGAAGGGCCGCTCGATCTCTTGCTCTACCTGATCCGCAAGGCCAACGTCAATGTGCTCGACATTCCGATGGCGCCGCTCACCGTGCAGTACCTGACCTACGTCGAGGCGATGCGCACGCAGAATCTCGAGCTGGCGGCCGATTATCTGGTGATGGCGGCGATGTTGATCGAGATCAAGTCGCGCATGCTGCTGCCGCGGGCGAAGCACGCCGAGGGGGACGAGGTCGAGGACCCGCGCGCCGAACTGGTTCGCCGGCTGATCGAATACGAGCAGATGAAGCTCGCGGCGCACCGGCTCAACGAAATGCCGCAGGCCGAGCGCGACTTCGACTGGGTCGAGGTCTGGGTCGAGAAGTCGATGCTGCAGCGCCTGCCGGAAGTCAGCGTCGATGACCTGAAGAATGCTTGGGGCGCGATCCTGCGCCAGGCCAGGCTGCATACGCATCACCACATCCAGCGCGAGGAGCTGTCGGTGCGCGAGCACATGGGGCTGATCCTGCGCCATCTGCGCGATGCCGACGGTTTTGTCGAGTTCGCCGATATGTTCGATACGGCGCTGGGCGCGCCGGTGCTCGTCGTGCATTTCCTGGCGATGCTCGAACTGGCGCGCGAGCGTTTGCTCGAAATAACGCAGGCGGAAACCTTCGCCCCGATCTACGTGAGGTTGAGCAATGGCCGAGTTGACGCCTGAACCGACGCCTGAACCCGGCCCGCCGCGCAAGTCGCCGAAGGGGCGGGGGGCGAAGAAATCCAGCGCGACCGACGAGGCGAAGCGTATCCTCGAGGCCGTGCTGCTGACCGCGCAGCAGCCGCTGTCGATTGGCGACCTCAAGAAGGTGTTCGTTCCGGAGATCGGCAACGACGTACTGCGTGTGCTGCTCGACGAGTTGCGCGAAGAGTGGGGAGGGCGGCCGGTTGAGTTGTTGCAACTGGCCAGCGGCTGGCGTTTCCGGACGCGAGCCGAATATCTGCCCTACCTCGAGCGTCTGAGTCCCGAAAAGCCGCCCAAATACTCGCGTGCCGTGCTTGAAACGCTGGCCATCATTGCCTATCGTCAACCCGTAACGCGCGGCGACATCGAGGAGATCCGCGGCGTGACGGTGGCGACGCAGATCATCAAGGTGCTCGAAGAGCGCGGCTGGGTCGACGTCGTCGGCCATCGCGATACGCCGGGTCGCCCGTCATTGCTGGCGACCACCAAAAAATTCCTCGACGATCTCGGTTTGCGCAGTGTGACCGAATTGCCGCCGCTAGAACAAATCAATCAAACGCTGGAACTGGCAGATGCCCAATAAAACTCGCAAGACTCCCTTTCGCGCACCCGCCAAGCCGGGTTCGCCTCCTTCGCCAAGGTCGCCGCGTCCGCCACGTGCGCTACGTGCAACCCCTTCAGTTACAGCCGATAATCCGGCGCTCGAGGACGCCGGGGAGTTCGTTGCCGAGGCGAAGCCGCGCCGCGCGCCGCGTGCGGCACCGGGCGATGCGTCGAAGCGCGCCCGGCACAAGGAGATCGCCGGCAAGCCCGAGCGCCTGCACAAATTGCTCGCGCAAAGCGGCATCGGCTCGCGTCGCGAGATGGAGGCGTTGATCGACGCCGGGCGCGTCAACGTCAACGGCGAGGTGGCGCATGTCGGCCAGTCGGTTGCGCCGGGCGAGCGCGTCAAGGTCAACGGCAAACTCGTTCATCTGAAGTTCTCGAACCGCCTGCCGCGCGTGATCATCTATCACAAGCCCGAAGGCGAGATCGTTTCGCGCGACGACCCGGATCGCCGCCCGACAGTGTTTACCTCGCTGCCCAGAATGTCCGGCGGACGCTGGGTTGCCGTGGGGCGCCTCGATTTCAACACGAGCGGCCTGCTGCTATTTACCACCTCGGGCGAACTGGCCAACCGGCTGATGCACCCGCGCTACAACCTGGTTCGCGAATACGCGGTACGCATTCTTGGCGAATTGCCCGACGGGGCGCGCGAGCGTCTGCTTTCGGGCATCGAACTGGATGACGGTCCGGCGCAGTTCGCCAGCTTTCAGGAGGCGGGCGGCGAGGGCGTCAATCACTGGTACCGGGTGTCGCTCTTCGAAGGGCGCAACCGCGAGGTGCGGCGCATGTTCGAAGCCGTTGGCGTGGTCGTCAGCCGCCTGATGCGCGTGCGTTACGGTCCTTTCATCCTGCCGCCCAACCTCAAGCGCGGGCAGGTCCTGGAGCTCAAGGACGTGGAAGTGCAGAAACTGGTTGCCGAGTTTGGGATGGACGACCCTGCGCCGGATCGTCCGTTGCGCAAGCCGCGCGAACGGTAATATAACGGGAGAAAAGTCGGCGGCGGATTTACGTCGCGACTATTTTCCGTTATAATCCAATGGTTTCTTCCGCAGGCCCTTTCGGGGGCAGCTTTTATCGGGGATGGGCGTTTCGCCCATTTTTTATTTGTAGCCATGGATTTACACGAACTTCTTGAAAAAACGGTGACCGGCCTCGGTTACGAACTGGTGGACTTTGAACAGAGTCCGCGCGGTCGCGTGCTGCGCCTCTTTATCGATAAGCCCGAGAAAGAGCGCGGCGTCGATGTCGACGATTGCGTGCTGGTCAGCAATCAGCTCTCGCGCGTGCTGACGGTCGAGAATGTCGATTACGACAATCTCGAAGTGTCTTCGCCGGGAATGGATCGGCCGCTCAAGAAGGCAGCCGATTTCGAGCGTTTTGCCGGGTCGGAAATTCATCTCAAGCTACGCCTCCCGGTAAATGGTCGGCGCAATTTTAATGGCGTTCTGCAGGGTTTGCAGGACGGCAAGGTACGCCTGCAAGTCGACTCGGGCGAAGTGGAACTTGATCTGGGCAATATTGACAAGGCCCGGTTGGTTCCGAAGTTCGACTAGTTTGCATCGATTGACAGGCTGGATTAGGGAGGTATTGAGATAATGAGCCGCGAAATTTTGCTGCTGGTGGATGCACTGGCGCGCGAAAAGAACGTGACCAAAGACATCGTCTTCGGCGCGCTGGAGTTGGCGCTTGCGTCGGCGACCAAGAAGCGTGTCGACGACGAGGCTGACGTGCGCGTTGTCGTCGATCGTGAAACCGGTGATTTCGAGAGCTTCCGTCGCTGGGAGGTCACTGCCGATGAGGACTACCTGAACGAAGCGCAGCAGATCCCGTTGTCTGATGCGCAGAAGCAGGACGCTGAAGTCGAGGTTGGCGATTATCTCGAAGAGACCCTGGAGCCGATCGACTTCGGCCGGATCGGTGCGCAGGCGGCCAAGCAGGTCATCCTGCAGAAGATCCGCGATGCCGAGCGCGAGCAGATCCTCAACGACTTCCTTGATCGCAAGGAGCATCTCGTTACCGGTACGATCAAGCGCATGGAACGCGGTAATGCGATTGTCGAAGCCGGCAAGATCGAGGCGCTGTTGCCGCGTGACCAGATGATCCCGCGTGAAAACCTGCGCGTCGGCGATCGCGTCAAGGCGTTCTTGTTGCGCATCGATCGTGCCGCACGCGGCCCGCAATTGATTCTTTCGCGTACCGCGCCCGAGTTCATCATCAAGCTGTTCGAGCTCGAAGTGCCGGAAGTCGATGATGGCCTGCTGGAAATCAAGGCGGCGGCTCGCGACCCCGGCATTCGTGCAAAGATCGCGGTCAAATCCAACGATCAACGGATCGATCCGATTGGCACCTGCGTCGGTATGCGTGGAACGCGCGTTACGGCGGTGACCAACGAACTGGCCGGTGAGCGTGTCGATATCGTGCTGTGGTCGGCGGATCCGGCGCAGTTTGTCGTTGGCGCGCTGGCGCCGGCTGAAGTCAGCTCGATCGTCGTCGATGAAGACAAGCACAGCATGGATGTGGTGGTCGACGAGGACAACCTGGCGATCGCCATCGGTCGCGGCGGTCAGAATGTCCGTCTTGCCTCGGAAATGACGGGCTGGACGATCAATCTGATGACCGAGGAAGAATCGCAGACCCGGGTCGAGGCCGAGACCGCGGCAATCCGCGTGCTGTTCATGGAAATGCTCGATGTTGATGAGGAAGTGGCCAATATCCTGATCGAAGAAGGCTTCTCGACGCTGGAAGAAGTGGCTTACGTCCCGCTGCACGAGATGCTCGAAATCGAATCTTTCGATGAGGCAACCGTTCAGGAACTGCGTGACCGGGCCCGTAACGTACTTCTCACCGAGGCGATTGCCACCGAAGAGAAGATCGAGGATGTGGCCGAAGACATGCTGACTCTCGAAGGCATGGACAAGCCGCTGGCGGCCAAACTGGCCGGTGGCGGTATCAAGACTCGCGATGATCTAGCCGATCTGGCGATTGACGAACTGACCGAAATGACCGGTATCGATGCCGAGCGAGCCAAACAATTGATCACCACGGCGCGCGCGCACTGGTTCGAGTAAGCTGAAAAGAGGAAATTCCATGGCGCAAACAAGTGTTGCCCAATTTGCCACCGACCTGAAAATGCCGGCTGGTGCGCTGCTCGAGCAGTTGCAAAAAGCCGGTGTTGCCAAGAGCCAGGCCAGTGATCTTCTTTCCGAACAGGATAAGTCCAAATTGCTGGACTATCTGCGGCGTTCGCATGGCGATGCGGATAGCAAGACGAAAATCACGCTGACCCGCAAGGAAACCAGCGAGATCAAGTCGCACGATTCGCACGGAAAATCGCATACGGTCCAGGTCGAGGTCCGCAAGAAGCGTGTTCTCGTCAAGCGCGATACGCCGGAAATTCGTCCTGAAGCCCCGGCTGTGCAAGCCGCGGCGGCTGCTGTTGTCGAAGAGAAGGTTGCGCCGGTCGAGGCGGTTGTTGAGCCTGTCGTCGAGCCGACCCCCGTGGCGGTCATTGAGCCGGTTGTTGAAGCCATCCCCGAGCCAGTCGTCGAGGCCGTCGTCGAGGCCGTCGTCAAGCCTGTTCCCGAGGTCGTGGTCGAGCCTGAGGCGGTTGTCGAGGTCAAGCCCGAGCCGGCGGCGAAAGCCAAGGCCGAGCCGGTAGTCGAGAAGCCTGCGGGCGCCAAGAAAGTGGTGACGCGTGCTTCGATCATCGGCGAGGAGCAGCAGCGCCTGCGCGCCGAGGAAGAGCGCCGGCACGGTGAGCTGCGTGCCCGTCAGGAGCGGGAATTCAAGGAAAAGCAGGAGCGCAGTGCCAACCTGATCATCGCCAAGCGCGAAGCGGAAGAGAAGGCTGTTGCCGCCAAGGCAGCCGAGCTCGCCAAGCAGGCTGCGGCCCTGACGGCAACCGAAAAGCCGGCCGAAGACAAGACCCTGCACAAGCCGGTGGCCAAGCCGGGTGCGCCTGACAAGAAGGCTGCCGAGAAAAAGGGCCCGTGGAAGAACGAGGGCGCGAACAAGCGCCCAGGGCTCAAGACGCGGGGCACGGCTGCGACGCCGGGCTGGCGCGACAGCAAGCATGGCAAGCGTCACGGCCGCGGTTCGGGGGGCGAGGAGGAGCATTCTTTCCAGGCGCCGACTGAAGCCGTGGTGCGTGAAGTGCACGTGCCGGAAACCATCTCGGTTGCCGACCTGGCGCACAAGATGGCGGTGAAGGCGACCGAAGTGATCAAGGCGCTGATGAAGATGGGTTCGATGGTCACCATCAACCAGGTCCTCGATCAGGAAACGGCAATGATCATCGTCGAGGAAATGGGCCATCAGGCGGTGGCTGCCAAGCTCGACGACCCGGATGCCTTCCTCGAGGATCATGCCGAGCACAAGGATGCGGTGCTTGAGCCGCGTGCCCCGGTGGTCACTGTCATGGGTCACGTCGACCACGGCAAGACCTCGCTGCTCGACTACATTCGCCGTACCCGTGTCGCCTCGGGCGAAGCGGGCGGCATTACACAGCATATCGGTGCCTATCACGTCGAAACCGAGCGTGGCATGGTCACCTTCCTCGATACGCCGGGTCACGAAGCCTTTACGGCGATGCGTGCCCGCGGCGCGAAGGCGACCGACCTCGTCATCCTGGTGGTTGCCGCCGACGACGGCGTGATGCCGCAGACCAAGGAAGCGATTCACCACGCCAAGGCGGCCGGCGTGCCGATCATCGTGGCGATCAACAAGATCGACAAGCCGGATTCCAACCCGGAACGCGTCAAGCAGGAACTGGTTGCCGAGCAGGTGGTGCCGGAAGAATACGGCGGTGATGCGCCCTTCATCTCGGTTTCCGCGAAGACCGGGGTCGGCATCGACGAACTGCTCGAAAACGTCTTGCTGCAGGCCGAAGTGCTTGAACTCAAGGCGGCGAAAGACGCGCCGGCCAAGGGTCTGATCATCGAAGCGCGCCTCGACAAGGGGCGCGGACCGGTGGCGACCATGCTGGTTCAGTCCGGCACCCTGCGTCAGGGCGACGTGCTGCTGGCCGGCCAGGTCTTCGGTCGCATCCGTGCGATGCTCGACGAGAACGGCAAGTCGATCAAGGAAGCCGGTCCGTCGATTCCGGTCGAAATCCTTGGTCTTTCGGACGTTCCGTCCGCCGGTCAGGATGCCGTAGTCCTGGGCGACGAACGCAAGGCGCGCGAAATCGCGCTGTTCCGTCAGGGCAAGTTCCGCGACGTCAAGCTGGCCAAGAAGCAGGCGGCCAACCTTGAGACAATCCTCGATCAGATGACGGAAGCCGAAGTGAAGATGCTGCCGCTGATCATCAAAGCCGACGTACAGGGT
>JBAQRB010000128.1:0-36158 GCA_049295655.1 Rhodocyclaceae bacterium | reverse complement strand
TGGGCGGCTTCGGTCCGCACGCCCAGCTTCTGCACTTTTTCGGTGCTGATCTTGATTTGGTTGGCCGATGCCGGCTCGTCGTCCTGTTCACCCTCGTAGACCGCGATGTAATCCATCCCCATCGGATCTTTCTTGGGCACCGGCGAAGTGTCGGGCAGGCCCATCGGGTTACGGTAGAAGAGCAGCTTTTTTTCTTTCTTGGCCGGTTCGGCTGGGGCGCTGGCGACCGGTGCTGCATCGCCATGGGAAGCGCCGCTACGTCCGCCCATCCAGTAGCCACCGCCGGCTGCCACGGCAAGCGCAATAACGCCGATGGTCAGTCCCGCACCCTTGTTCATCCCACCGGGATTCCCTGCGGTCATAGATCTTCCCCTAAAAGACGTTCGATTTCGGCCAGGCGCATCTGGGCGTCGACCTGAGCCTTAAGCTGGTTTTGTCTGGCCTGTCGGATTTGCCGCTGGGCATCGAGCAACGTGGCGAAATCCACCTTGCCGGTCTCGTAACCAGCCAGTGCCGCCTTGAAGGTCAGTTCGGCCTGCGGCAACAGGCCGTTGGTCAGCAGGTTCTCCGTGCGATGGGCGGCTTCAATGCCTGCCAGGGCCTCGGCCAGTTCGGAGGAGACCTGGTTGGTCGTGGCTTCCTTGCGTGCACGGGCGGCATTGAGCATCGATTCGGATTCCCGCTCCTGGGCTCGGCGAGAGGATTGCTGCAGCGGGATGTTCAGTTCGACCATCAATTCCCATTCCTTGACCTCGTTCCGGTACTGGATGGGGGATACGCCCAGCGTAAAGTCGGGATAGCGATTCTTGTAGGTCAGGTCACGGCTCTTCTCGGCGGCCTTGATTTTCGATTCGTCGGCGAACAGTTGCGGGTTACGGGTTCGCACGCGCTCTTCCAGCGTGGCGTAATCCAGCGTCACCGGCGCTGGCAGCTTGCGCAACTGGGCTGGCACCTGCAACGGCGCATTGTTCGGGCGTGCCAGCAAGGCGTTCAGCCGGGTATGCAGGTGGTGCTGTTCGGTTTCCAGCGCAATCAACTCGTTGCGCATGTTGCTCTGCTCAACTTGGGCGCGAATGACATCCTGCTGCGCTGCCAGGCCACCTGAATAACGTACCTGAGCCACTTTTTCCAGACGGGTCATCAGGTCGAGGATTTCCCGGGTCAGTTGCTCGTTGCGGTGCACGTAATAAAGCTGGGCGAAATTGACTTTTATCCGCCCGGCAACATCGGCCCAAGTGCCCATCGCACGCCCCTTGGCGCCTTCGGCCTCAAGCTCGGCGATCTCGCGCTTCAGGTCGCGCTTGCCGAACCAGGGGAGATCCTGCATCAGCAGATAACGGGTGCTGCCGACCCGATTCGGGGCGAGTGTGGCACTCTGCTCGCCCATCCGGGTGATGTCGCGAAACTCGGTACGAAACTTTGGGTCGGGCAAGGCGCCAGCCGGAGTAATCCGCTCGCCCGATGCCTCGGCCTCGGCCTGCATGGCGGCGTATTCCGGATTGCGTGTCTTGGCGTAATTAATCAGGCTGTCGGCGCTCGCACCGAGCGCGGCGTCCTGAGCCAAGACGGGTGTGCCAAAGGCAGCGGCAAACACCAGGAGCAAAATGGGGACGGGCCTGAGTCGGCGCATGCAACCTCCCTGAAAAAATCTTTGTTTTTATGAAGCATGCCGACAGAGAGAGGAAGCACAGTCTCGCCGTCAGTCGATGTTGTTATTTGGCAGGTTCAAAATGGACGACGGTGACCGCACCATTAACGTTGTCGGCCATGAAGCGAATCTTATCGCCGGTCTTCATCTGGTCCAACCAGTAGGCATTGGAGACCTTGAGTACCATGGTCATTGCCGGCATGTTCAGGTTGGTCAGCGGACCATGTGACAAGGTCACTTTGCCGGCGGCCTTGTCTATTTTTTTGACCAGGGCGTCGATCATCTCCATTTCAGCGGCGGCGTTGGACGATGGGGCCATGGCATGGTCGCCTGCAGCCTGTGCCGAAACGGCTCCAAGGGTGGAAAAAGCGATCAGGGCGGCGGTGATGAGTGCTTTCATGGGTTTCTACTGTGGGGGATCAATGTTTGGCAAAGACGCTGGTTTCGCCACCCACCTGGACCAGCAGCGTGTTGTAGGGAACCGGCTTGGGGCTCTCCATACCGGGAGATCCGGGCGGCATCGAAGATACGGCCAAGCCGATGGCCTTCTGTTTTTCCTTGAGCAGGCGCTGGATGTCGGCGGCGGGGACGTGTCCTTCGACAACATAGCCGGCGACCTTGGCTGTGTGACATGAACCGAGGCGATCAGGCATGCCCAGCCGCTGGCGAGCAGCAGGCACGTCATTGACGTCGTGGGTTCGCACAGCGAATCCCACCTGCTGCAGATGCTCGACCCATTTTTCGCAGCATCCACAATAGGGACTTTTATAGACGTCGACCGCATCTGCCGCGCTGGCCGGCAGGTTTACCGCTGCGCCAAGGGCAAACAGCGTCAGCAGAACAGTTATCGGCTTTGCCATGGAAATCACTCCTTGTTCAATTGACTGAGGGCAGTATGGCCAAGCAATACCAACAAAAGACTGACTACTTGATTACACTTTTGTAATTTGCACGGACGGTACTTGCCGTGGCTTTTGCCGGTCAATGCTTATGCTCTTCAGCATGCTTCGCTGCCAGCGGGGAAAACTGGGCCTGCTCGGTCTTTTTATCCGGGAAGACGATGGAGACAACCACCTTCATATGGCCATCGGAGACATACTTGCCGACCCCGCTCAGCTTGTTGTCGCCAGCCGGGGACAGCGGCACCGTCACTTTCGACTTGCCGGCCAGAATCGTTGCCGTACCGCTGGCGTCGGCCGCCGGAATCTTTTTCGCACCGTGGTCGGTGAGATAGACCATGACCGGGCTGTCCTTGGCCTCCTTGTTGTTTTTATCGACCAGCAGTTCGAAGTGATAAGGCCCGGCCATGCGGAGTTGGCCACCATTCGGGGCCTTCGTTTTGTCGAGGGTGGCATCGTCGTGGGCGAAAGCGGCGTTGCCGGCGAAGATCAAGGCAGCAGATAAAACCAGGTTGGGAATCAGGGGGAGTTTCACAGATTTTTCCTCATCAGGTGGGGGTTAGAAAGACTCTTGCGCCTTTTCGGCGAGCAGGCGTTGCAGGGGTTTTTCGCCGAACAGCCAGAACATGACCGGGGTCAGCAGCGTATCGAGCAAGGTGGAACTGATCAGGCCGCCGAAAATCACCACGGCGACCGGATGCAGGATTTCCTTGCCCGGTGCGTCGGCGGAAAGCAGCAGCGGGGTCAGCGCGAAGGCGGCGACCAGGGCCGTCATCAGCACTGGGGTCAGGCGCTCCAGCGAACCGCGGACGATCATCTTGCGGCCGAACACTTCGCCTTCGAAGGCGCACAGGTTGATGTAGTGGCTAATCTTCAGGATGCCGTTGCGGGTGGCGATGCCGGTCAGCGTGATGAAGCCGACCAGGGCGGCGACCGACAGCGGCTGGCCGGAGATCCACAGGGCGACGACCGAGCCGACCAGGGCGAGCGGCACGTTGCCCATGATGATGGCGGTCAGCACCGCCGACCGGTAGCGGCTGTAGAGCACCAGGTAGATCATGGTCAGCGAGACGACAGCGAGCAGCGCAATCAGCCTGGCGGCCTGTTCCTGCGCCTGGAACTGCCCTTCGAGCAGCGTGAAGTAGCCTTCCGGCACGGGCTTCTTGTCGATCTCGCCACGGATGTCGGCGATGATCCGGCTCATGTCGGAGCCGTCGGTATTGGCCGAGACGACGATGCGGCGCCGGGTGTTTTCGCGGCCGATCTGGTTCGGCCCGTCGCCATCCTCGATGCGGGCAAGCAGCGACAGCGGCACGCGGCCGGTCGGCGTCTCGATCAGCAGGTTTGCCAGGCCGCGTTCGCCGCGCGCCGCTTCCGGCAGGCGCAGGGTCAGGTCGAAACGGCGATTGCCTTCGATGACCTGGCCGACCCGTTCGCCGGCCAGCAATTGCTCCAGGCGTTGCAGCAATTCGCCGGAAGCCACGCCGTAGCGGGCGGCGGCGTCGTAATCGAGATGGATCTTGTACTGCGGAATCAGCACCTGCTTTTCGATCTGCAAGTCGGTGATGCCCGGAATCTTGGCCAGCCGTTCCTTGAGGTCGCCGGCCAGGCCGCGCAGGGTGTCCAGATCGTCGCCGAAAATTTTCAGCGCGATCTGCGCCCGGACGCCGGACAGCAAATGGTCGAGCCGGTGCGAAATCGGCTGGCCGACATTGACCACGGCCGGCAGCACGGCCAGGCGCTGGCGGATATCGGCGATGATCGCTTCCCGATTGCGTTCGGAGGCCTTCAGATCGACCTCGATCTCCGAGTAATGGACGCCTTCGGCGTGCTCGTCCAGCTCGGCGCGGCCGGTGCGGCGGCCGACCTCGGTCACTTCCGGCACGGCGAGCAGCAGGTTTTCCGCCTGCGCGCCGATCCGGTTCGACTCGGCCAGCGATGAGCCGGGATTCAGCACGACATTGACGGTCAACGTGCCTTCGTTGAACGGTGGTAGGAAAGACTTCGCAAAGAAGGGAATAGAGGCCAGGGCGACGACCACGACGCAGCCGGCGCCGATCAGCAGTAGGTGAGCACGATCGAAGGACCAGTTGAGCAGGCGCTCGTCCCAGGCCTTAAGCTTCCTGACTAGGGCGCTGTCGCCGTGGTCGATGTGCTTCATCTTCGGTAGCAGGTAGTAGCAGAGCACCGGCGTGATGGTCATCGCCACCGCCATGCTGGCCAGGATGGAGACGATGTAGGCGACGCCGAGCGGCGAAAACAGCCGGCCCTCGATACCCGGCAGGGCGAACAGCGGAATGAACACCAGCACGACGATCAAAGTCGCATAGACGACCCCGGAGCGGACTTCCTTCGAGGCGGCGGCGATCACTTCCAGCGCCGACCGGGGATTGGGCAAGGTTCGGTTTTCGCGCAAGCGGCGCAAGACGTTTTCGACATCGACCACGGCATCGTCGACCAGTTCGCCGATGGCGATGGCCAGCCCGCCCAGCGTCATGGTGTTGATCGACAGGCCGAAGTAGCTGAAGACCAGCGCCGTGACCAGCAGCGAGACCGGAATGGCGGCCAGCGAAATGAAGGTGGTGCGGAAATTGGCCAGGAACAGGAACAGGATGACGGCGACCATGATCGCGCCATCGCGCAGCGCCTCCTCGACGTTGCCGACCGAGGCTTCGATGAAATTGGCCTGTTTGAACAGGAACTGCGGCGTGTCTACGCCCTGCGGCAGGCTCTTGCCCATCTCGGCCAGGGCCTGCTCGACGGCTCGCGTCAACTCGACCGAATCTGCCGTCGGCTGCTTTTGTACCGAGAGAATGACCGCAGGTTTTCCCTTGAAACTGGCATCGCCGCGTTTGACGCCGGGGGCAAAGGTGACGGAAGCCACCTGGCGCAGCAGAATGGGCTGGCCGTTGCGCGTCGCCACCGGCTGGTTTTGCAGATCGATGAGGCGGGTGGTCCGGCCGATGTTGCGGATCAGGTATTCGCGACCGCCGGCATCGACAAAGCCGCCGGCCGTGTTGCCGCCGAAGTTCTTCAGCGCCGCTTCCAGTTCGGCCAGTGTGACGCCGACCGCCTGCAGGCGGGCCGGGTCGGGTTCAACGCGGTATTGCTTAACCTGGCCGCCGATCGGGATGACCTGGGCAACGCCCGGGATGGTCAGCAGGCGCGGCCGCATGACCCAGTCGGCGTATTCGCGAACCTGCATCGGGCTGGCTTTTTCCGGATCGGCCGGCAAAGCGATCAGCAGAATCTCGCCCATGATTGACGAGATCGGCCCCATCTGGGGCACGATCCCCTGCGGCAACTGCTCACGCACCAGGTTGAGTCGCTCAGCGATCTGCTGGCGGTTGCGATAAATTTCGCTGCCCCACTCGAACTCGACATAGACCACCGACAGGCCGATGCCCGACACCGAGCGTACCCGCGTCACGCCCGGCATGCCATTCATAGCCGATTCGACTGGGAAGGTGATCAATTGCTCGACCTCTTCCGGGGCCATACCGCCGGCTTCGGTCATCAGCGTGACCATGGGTTTGTTGAGGTCGGGGAAAACGTCCACCGGCATCTGGCGCACGGTTAGCGTCCCGTAGATGATCAGCAAGAGTGAAACGCCCAGTACGATCAGGCGCTGCTTGAGACTCGCATTGATAATGAAGTCGAACACGGCGTCCCCTTAACGAATCTGTGCCAGGGAGGCGGCGCCCTGAACGACGACGCGTTCCCCGCCGTTCAGGCCGTCGGTCACGGCCGCCGAATGACCGTCCAGCGCCGCGGCCTTGACTTTGCGGGCGACGAAGCGCTCAGCGCTTTCATGCACCCAGACCACCGATTCATTGGCCGCATTGCGCACCACGGCGGTGGCGGGAATCGCCACACCGGCTTGGCGGGCCTTGGTTTGCGCCAGGACCTTGAGGGTCTGGCCGACCGCTACGGCGGGCAAGTCGCCATTTTTCGGCGTTTCGACCCGGAACAGCACCGGCATGGCCTGTTCCTTCAAGGTGCGTCCCAGGCCGACGAAGGCGAGGTCGAGCACGCCACCGGCGATAGGGGCACTGGCCTTGGTCAGCCCGTCGAGCAACAGCGGGTCGTAGGCCAATGCCTCGACCGCCAGCCGCTGAGGATCGATGACCTCGAAGAGCACCGCCTGCGCATCGACCACTTGGCCGACTGCGACATTGGCCGCACTGACCACGCCGCTCACCGGTGCGACCAGGGCCTCGCGGCCGAGGCTGCCGCCGACAGCGCTCTTGCGCTTCTTGAACGCGGCGAGTTCGATCTCCGCCTGTTCAATGTCTTTCTGCGGGACGCTGCCTTCCAGTTGCTGGAGCCGCGCCAGGCGGCGTTCGAAAACGCTTTCCTGCGCAGCCAATTCGGCCAGGGCCGACTGCTGAGTGCCGCGTTCGAGGGCAGTTGCAGCGGGTTGCAGCCAGGCTAATATCTGCCCCTTCTTCACCCGTTGACCGAGCACCGCCAGCCCGTTCGGGCCGGCCTCAATCCTGCCCCTCTGGAAAGTCTGCAACCGGCCGCCGGCATTGGGGTCGGCGACGATGCGGCCGTTGAGTTCGACCGTGCGGGGGAATTCTCCCTTGAGGGCGGTCCGGGTGCGCAGGCTCAACTGCCGTTGGGCCGATTTCGGGACAAAGACGCTGCCGTCCGGCAGGTGCACAGCCGGCTCGTTGAACATCACCTGGCCTTGGGTATTGACTGCAGCGACGGGCGCCGGCGCAGCGGGCGGTTTCGGGTCATCGCCATGGTCCTCGCCACCATGGGCGGAGACCTGGGCAGCCAGGGCGCTGCCCACGAGCAGAGCTAGGGCGTAGCGGGTAAGGTTCTTGATATCGGTCATGCTGAATGAATCCCGTGTTGCGGTTGGCGATGCAGGCGACGCACGATCAGGCTGCCGGCCAGCAGCAGCAACAGCAGCAGCAGCAACAGCGGCGTGCCGGCGTAGAGCCACCAGTTGCGATCAGGGGGGCCGGCGTCAGGCACGGCAGCCGCTACTTCACCAATCTCCAGACTGGCGGAAAGCAGATCGACAATTTCGCCGGCCTGGACGGTGATGGTCAGCGGGTATTTGCCGGCTTGTGTCAGGGACGGCGCGGATAACTGGTAGACGCCTCCCGCCATCTCGGTGGCCAGCCCATTGATCCCCTGGCCCTCGATTTCGATTTGCGCCCCGGGAATCGGTGCGTTGTCGGCGGCACTGTCGAGATAGATGATCAGGTCCTTGCCGGCGAGCACACCGACCAGTTCAAGGCCTTCGCTACGCAGTTCGAAACGTGGCGCCAAGCGAACATCGGCCGGCTTGGCTGCGGCCCCGTGGTCATGGCCTTCATGGGCTAGGAGCGGCATGGACAGCGCCAGCAGGATGGCTGCAATAAGGGCTTTTAGGGCTGCCCAGCTCAGGATAAATGGCTTGTCGATCACGGTGTAATTCCTCGGGCTTGATTCAGATTGGCCTGGGCGGCCGACAGGCGGGCGCGGCTGCGGCCCAATTCAATGCGGGCTTCGGTCGCCTGCGATTGGGCGCGCAGCAACTCGACAAGCGCGGTTTCACCCAGTTCGAAGGAACGACGCATCAAGGTCAGCCGCTCGGCGGCGGCTTGCTCGCGTTCGACCGCCAGTTCGGCACCGATACGGGCCGAATCGAGTTGCGCCTCGGCTTCCCTGACTTCGGCTTCGACGTCGGCCAGCAGCCGCTGATACTGGGCATCGGCCTGGATCAGCGCCGTGTTGGCGCTGGCAATCAAAGGCGCATTGCGCACCTCGCCAGCGAAGGGAATGGTGATGGCGAAACCGATGCTGTCGCGTGGAGTGGCGCCGGAGGCATCGCGCTCCCGTCGATATTGCACGCCGATGCTGGGCGCATCGCGGCGCGACTCTTGGGCCAGTTTCATGCTGGCACGGGCGCGCTCGGCAGTGGCCTGTCCGGCCGCCAGGCGGGGATGCATATTTTCAGCGGCGGCCACCATGACCGGCTCTTGCGGATTATCCGGCAAGCGGTCGCTGCCGGTCAGCACCCAGTAGCGCTGCGTGCTGCGTACCACACGTGCGTTCGCTTCGGCCGCTGCGGCCCGGGCACTGCTTGTTTCCTGCTTGACGAGGAGCTGATCGGAGCGGGCCATTTCACCGACCTTGACCCGCCTGGCCACATCGGCTTCCAGCTTGGCTGCTGCCTCAAAACGTTCAACGGCAACCGCCGCTTCACTTTGCACCAGAGAGAGCGTCCATAGGGTCGTCCGCAATTCACCGGCGACAGCCAGCCGGGTGGCGGCAATGCTCCGTTGACTCTCGTCGCCATCGGCCTCGGCAACGGCTATCCGGGCTGATTTTTGACCGGGTAGCCAGAGCGGAACGGAAATTCCGATTTCGCTCTCTTCGTTGCCGAGATTGTCGTTCCAGCGGTCAGTGCGCTGCGCCAGGCCGATTCTCGGGGTGCCGGGAAACAAGGATTCGGCAACGGTGCGGCTGGCAGTCGCTTCCTCTCGTTTCGCGACGACTGTTTTCCCCTGGGGAGAATTGGCCCATGTTTTTTCAAACACCTCACGCAGGGTTTCGGCCTGAGCGGAACCGATAGGGGCGGCCAACAAGACTAGCAGGCAGCTGGTCCAGGTACGTATTTTGGTCGTTGGCGGAGAGCAATTCATTGGGGCAAGTTCGCTGGGTTCGGATCAATGGACACGGATGGTACGGAGCGCTCCCCAACGGGAGGCTGACCGATAAATTACATTTATGTAATCTTGAGGCCTATCTTGCTTTCGTCAAACCAACATCAGGCTGACTGGTGGATTACATTTCCGTAATCTAGGCAATTGGCCTCCAAAACCGACGGAAAATGCATCATCAATAGCCGATTGTTGGTGGAGAAAACGATGAAAATTCTTGTAGTGGAAGATGAGTCCAAAACCGGCACCTACCTGAAGCAGGGATTGGTCGAGGCGGGCTTCGTTGTGGATCTGGCCGACAACGGTCTCGATGGGCTGCATCTGGCACTGACGGAGGCCTACGGCCTGGCGATCCTCGATGTCATGCTGCCGGGTATTGACGGCTGGCAGGTGCTGCAAGGCATTCGCCGGGCTGGCAAGGAAATGCCGGTACTGTTTCTGACCGCCCGTGATCAAGTCGAAGACCGGGTCAAGGGGCTGGAGTTGGGCGCTGACGATTATTTGGTCAAACCCTTTGCCTTCTCCGAACTGCTGGCGCGGGTTCGGACGCTGTTACGGCGGGGCGGCAAGACCAAGGAATCCGAGTTTCTGCACGCAGCCGACCTTGAACTCGATCTGCTGCGCCGCCGGGTCAATCGTGCCGGTAAACGGATTGATCTGACCGCCAAGGAGTTTGCACTGCTCGAACTGTTATTGCGCCGTCAGGGCGAAGTGCTGCCACGCTCGCTGATTGCCTCCCAGGTCTGGGATATGAATTTCGATAGCGACACCAACGTCATCGAGGTGGCAATCAAGCGCCTACGTGTCAAGATCGACGAGGGTTTCGAGCCCAAATTGATTCGTACCGTGCGCGGCATGGGCTACGTTCTGGAGATTGCCGATTGACACCACCCCGCAGTTACTCCCTGACACTCCGGCTGACCCTGCTGTTTGCCCTAGCCTCGGCCTTCGTGCTGTTTCTGCTCGGCCTGCTCATCGGCAATGCCGTCGAGCGCCACTTCGAAGAACAGGACATGGAAGTGCTGACCGGCAAAATGCAGTTGGCGAAGCATATCCTGGAGCGGAATCCGGGCAGCCAGCCGAAAGAGACGCTGACTCAGCAATTGGATGATGCGCTGACGGGACATCATGGACTGATCGTTGCTGTCAACGACCAGAATGGTGAAACGCTGTATGCCAATGAATCCATGGCGTTTCCGCAGAATCTACTGGATAGCCGCAGCACGCCAAGTCGAGAGCAACCCGTCAAATGGACCAGTAGCGACGGCCTGCCGTGGCGGGGAGTTTCCTCGACGGTGAGGCTTGGCGCCGATGGCGGCAGCTATACCGTGGCGATTGCCACCGAAATCACGCATCACGAGCACTTTATGACTTCCTTCCGGCAAACCTTGTGGGGATTCATGAGCTTGGCAACCTTGGCGATGGGATTGCTCGGCTGGTTTGTCGTCCGGCGCGGCCTACTGCCGTTGCTGGTCATCAAGCGTCAGGCTGCCGAGATCAACGCCAATCGTCTGTATACCCGCTTGCCGATCGAAGCCATCCCCCTCGAATTGGCCGATCTGGCCGATACCCTGAATGGCATGCTTTCGCGCTTGGAGGAGTCCTTTCAGCGCCTGTCGGATTTTTCATCGGACTTGGGCCATGAGTTGCGAACGCCGGTCAGCAATCTGTTGACCCAGACTCAAGTCACGCTGTCGAAGGCGCGGTCTGCGGATGATTATCGAGACATTTTGGCGTCAAACGCCGAAGAATTCGAGCGGCTGTCGCGAACCATTTCCGACATGCTGTTCCTGGCCAAGGCCGACAACAGGCAGATACTGCCTGAACATGAGCAGATCGATCTTGCCGAGGAAATCGGCGATTTGCTGGAATATCACGGCGTGCTGGCCGAAGAGAAGCTCATTGCCTTGTCGCTGTCCGGCAAGGGGCATCTGGTCGGCGATCGGCTGATGCTGCGCCGTGCAGTCAGCAATCTGCTTTCCAATGCGCTACGGCATACGCCGAACGGCGGCACGGTGATCGTCCAGGTCGAAAATGACAGCGAAGACCGGGTGCTGGTCTCTGTTGAAAATACCGGGGGCGATATTCCGCCAGAACATTTGCCGCGCCTGTTTGATCGTTTCTATCGTGTCGATAGTTCCCGTCAGCGCACGACCGAAAATTCGGGCTTGGGGCTCGCAATCACGCAATCCATTGTGCTTGCTCACCGTGGGAGTGTGAGCGTCAATTCGGAAGGCGGGAAAACGCGCTTCACGCTATCCCTGCCCTGCATCCAAGGGTAGGAGCGGGCCTTGTTCGGGTGGACAAATAAAGGAGGAAACAATGAGCGGAATTCGTAGAATTTGTAAGCAGGGG
This sequence comes from Rhodocyclaceae bacterium, assembly GCA_049295655.1. Taxonomy (GTDB): domain Bacteria; phylum Pseudomonadota; class Gammaproteobacteria; order Burkholderiales; family Rhodocyclaceae; genus CAJBIL01. Next base: position 24,591 of record JBAQRB010000128.1, on the reverse strand, counting down.
CTTGCCGCCGGGCTGCTGCTGGCAATCAGCGTGTCGGTCGCTGCGCAGGGCTGGCAGGTGCCGCAGCCGAGCGCGGGGCTGATGCCCAACCCGGCGACCGGCCGGGCGCTGTACGAGAAGTCGTGCGCAGCGTGTCACGGCGCCGACCTGAAGGGCTCGGAAAACGGCGAGAAAAAGGGTCCGCCGCTGCTGCACCGCATCTACGAGCCGTCGCACCACGGCGACGCCGCGTTTCAGCTGGCGGTCAAGAACGGCGTGCGCGCCCATCACTGGTCGTTCGGTGACATGGCGCCGCTGCCGCAGGTGAGCGCCGACGACGTTGCGCACATCACTGCCTACGTGCGCGCCGAGCAGCGCAAGGTCGGCATCCGCTAGGGAAGGCGGCGTTCGGTGTACGGGCTCGCCGTCTGCTACCTGCGCAAGTCACGATTGCCGTACGGCTGGGATGCCTTGGCCGGGGGCGGCGGAGCGGACGCCGCAGGCAGGGGCGACTGTTCCAACTCGACGATCTGCTGAAGAAGTTCCTGCTTTTTGCTTTCCAGCTCGATAAAGCGCGAATAGCTCACGGCGAGTTGTCGTTCGTAGGCCCGCAAGCGGTCGTTTTTTTCCCGCTGAATGCGCTGGTTTTCGTCGAAATTGAGCATGCCGGCGCCGGCCATACCGATCGCTGGATAGCTCTGCGTAATGGCAGAAGTGTCCTGCAGTTCGATACGGCGAAGTTCCTGCGACATCTGGAACTGTTGATAGAGGGATTGCTGTTCCTGCTGTATGCGGGCAAGTGTCGATTCCAGCTGTTCACGTTGCTGGTTCGGGTCGGCAAAGGCCGCGATCGCATGCATCAGAAAAACGAACAGAAAGATTGGCTTCATGGCTTGCCCCCACTCGGATTCAATGTAGGCGAGAATCACCAGAAACGGCGACAGAGGCCCGACCATGCGACCGGTGGACTGAACATAAAGTTCGCATTGCCCAGTGTGCTCCTCTGTCCTTGCCGTGTACAACGATTTTGCAATCCCGTCGCCGATCGTGGCGACCTTTTTCAAGGAGTTTCTACCATGCACCCGACAAAAACCTTTCTGGGCGCCATCGTCGCATCGCTGCTGCTGACGCTGCCGGCCTACGCCCATGACATGAACCGGCACGCCCCGGCTGCCGACAACAAGGCGCCGACATTGCAGAAAATGCAGGCCAACGTCAAAAAAATGCAGGCGCAGCTGGCCCGCATCGGCAAGGCGAAGAACGACGAAGTGCGCCACCAGCTGGTCGCCGATCACCTGCAGACGCTGCGCGACAACATGATGCTGGCGCAGGAGATCGTCGGCGACAGCTGCCCGATGATGGAGCACGGCAAGGAGGGCGGCAAAGCCATGCACGGCCAGGGAATGCACGAGAACTGCGACGGCATGGCCGGACGACAGGGCACTGCGAAAGCCGAGCACTGCGACGCGATGACGGGGCGCATGCAGCCGCTGGAAAAGCGCATCGAGACGATGGCGCCGGCGGTTCAACCGGCGACGCCTGCCCCGGGCAAGTAAGTTGACGTTGAGCCGGGCGGGGCTTGCCGCACGATTGCCCCGGCTCAGCGAATGAACTCGCGGCTGATCTCGCGAAAGAGGTCGGTACCGGCCTGACGCAGCCATTCGAAGGCGACCATTTCGCGCGAGACGATGTCGGCTCCATGACGGCGCATGCGCTCGAGCGCCAGCGCCTTGTCCGACGGACGGCGCGAGCCGGTCGCCTCGTCGACGACAAAGACCCGCCGGCCGCTGTCGAGCAGGTCGAGCACCGTCTGCTGGACGCAGACATGGGCCTCGGTTCCGCTGACGATGAACTGTGCGCGATCGCCGCCCGGCGCCTTGAGAACCCCTCCCTCGGGAACAGCGGAAAAGTGGGTTTTTGCCACGATGGCCGTCTCCGGCAGCAGGTCGCGCAGGGCCGGCAGGGTTGGGCCAAGCCCCTGCGGATACTGTTCGGTACAGATCACCGGAACGGCCAGGCGCTGCGCGATCCGGATCAGCCAGCGATTGTGTTCGAGAAGCTGCGCGCCTTGATCGATCGCCGGATAAAGGCGCTCCTGCAGGTCAATCAGCAAAAGAACGGAACGGTCGGCACGGATCAGCATTCGATTGTCCTCGGTGGTGGTCTGGGAGGGGGCACATGCGACGCTTCCTTCATCCCCGCTGTGTATCTTCGCTGATTTTGAGTCCGCCAAGCGCGCTTGAAAGTAGAATACCGAAAATCCTTTCGCGCATTCACGCTGGGTACTTCGGCCCCCGAGAAAATCAATGACAAACCTCGAACAAGACCCCGCCGCGCCGGCGACGCAACCCGAAAGCACCGCGCCTGCGCACGATCAGCGCCAGGCGTCGGTTGCGCCAGCCCCCCTCCCGGAAAAGCGTTCGCTGCTCGATTCGATCGTGCCGTTCATCCGCACCTTCCGGCTGGACGATATTTTCAGCGCACGCCACCATTCGGACGATTTCATCGAGACGCGTTCCGAATATATCGCGCTGCGCCTGCGCTTCATGGCGATCTTCTATGCGATCGTTGTGCCGCTCTGGATTCCTCTGGATTACCAGTTTCTGCGGCCCGAACATTTTGCCCCGATGGCGTTCGCGCGCCTCGGGCTGGCGGGCTTCCTGCTGCCGCTGGGGCTTTTCACGCTGCGCAAGCGCAGCAGCGCTCAGGTCCATGCGGCGCTGACGCTGGCCATCGTCGCGACCTGCCTGTTCTATGCGGCCGCCATGCTGATTCTCAATCTCGAACCGCCCGAGCAGCCGCTGGCCGGCTACAGCTTCATGCCGTTCCTGACGGTCGCGATGCTCGGCGTCTTTCCGCTGACGCTGGTCTGGGGGGCCGCGCTGGTGACCACGGTAATCGCCGTCGATCTCGGTCTGGCGGTTATCCAGGGCCAGTTGCTGACCGCCGCCACGATCAACCAGCTGTGGGTGTTCTTCATGTTCGGGGGGATTTCGTTGTGGATTCAGGTCGGGCAGCTCTTGATGCTGCTCAAGCTTTACCGCGAATCGACGCAGGATCCGCTGACCGGAATGGTCAATCGGCGCGTCCTGATGAAACGCCTGGCCACCGAGATCGAGCATGTGAACGCGGGACGCCCTTCTTTCAGCATCCTGATGTTCGACCTCGACCGCTTCAAGCGGATCAACGACAACCATGGCCACCTGACCGGCGACAAGGTGCTGAAGAAGGCTGCTGCACTGATTCAGGGCGGCTTGCGCGAGCATGACATCGTTGCCCGCTTCGGCGGCGAGGAATTCGTCGCCGTGCTGCCCGGCGCGACGAGCGAGGAGGCGATTGCGGTTGCCGAACGCATCCGTCAGCGCTGTTACGACACGGTGATGAATGCTTCCGACGGGCAGCGTCTTCAGCTCAGCACCAGCGTCGGCGTGACCCGCTATGAAGCCGGCGAGGCGATCGAACTTGCACTCAACCGTGTCGATGACTCGCTCTATAAGGCCAAGGAGCAGGGGCGCAACCGGGTCATCCACAGCCAGAGCGAGAGCGCCTAGCCCGTCTAGCCGCCGGCCAGGCGGGTCTTTTTCCGGCGCCTTAGCTGCTGGCCGGGTCGGTGATCTTCTGCACGATCAGGCTGCCGACCATGTCGCCCTCGACGTTGACGGCGGTGCGTACCGTATCGAGCAGGCGGTCGATCGGCAGCAGGATGGCGATCGCCGCGGTCGGCAGGCCGACCGATTCGAGAACCAGCACCATGCTCAGCATGCCGACGCTGGGGATTCCCGGCGCGCCGATCGCGCCGAGCATGGCGACGAAGAAGATGATCAGCTGGTGTGCGAGGTCGAGTTCGATGCCGGCCAGGCGTGCGATGAACAGCGCGGCGGCCGCTTCGTAGAGCGCGGTGCCGTCCATGTTGACTGTTGCGCCGAGCGGTACGACGAAGTTGGCGATGTCCTTGCGCACGTGCAGGTGCTGCTCGACGCAGCGCAGCGTCACCGGCAGCGTCGCTGCGCTCGAGCTGGTGGCGAAGGCGGTGATCAGCGCTTCGCGCGAGCCGCGCCAGAAGCGCAGCGGAGAAACCCCGGTCACGGCGTAGAGCAGCAGCGGCAGTACGACAATGCCGTGGAACAGCGTCGAACCGATGACGACGCCGATGAAGTGCAGCAGGCTGCCGAACAGCGCGCTGTCCTGCGTCGCCACCAGCTGCAGCAGCAGCGCGGCGATGCCGAACGGTGCGAGGTGCATGATCCAGCCGACGACCATCAGGCAGAGTTCATTCGCTTCCTCGATCAGGACGCGCAGGTTGCGGTAGCGTTCGCCGCCGACGACCAGCGCGACGCCGAGGATCAGCGCGATGATCACGACGGCGAGGATGTCGCCCTGCGCGAGCGCCTTGGCCGGGTTCTGGAACAGGCCGTGCATGAACTGCGCGATGTAGTCAGCGAGCGGCATCTGACGCGCCTGGTAATTCTGCGTCGCTTCCGCGAACATCGCCAGCTGCATGCCCTCGCCGGGGCGAAAGAGGTGGGCGGCCCCCAGGCCGATGACCATCGCGATGGCCATCGACAGCGCGAAAAAGCCCAGCGTGCTGGTCCAGATGCGGTGCATCTGGTGATGCGCCTGCAGGTTGGCAACGCCGACCACCAGCGAAGAAAAAACCAGCGGGATCAGGATCATGCGCAACAGGTCGAGAAACAGCGTGCCGACCAGTTTGGCGCCGTAAAGCACGGGCACCGCGTAGCCGTGCGCCGGTCCTGCATCGGTGATCAGCAGCCCGGCGATGATGCCGAGCAGCGTGCCGGTGAGGATTCTTGCGTTGAGCGAGCGCAACAGCATCATCGTCGATCGTGCCGGGGGAAAACGCCGATTGTAGCCGCTCTCCCGCTTGCCTCGGCCCTGGCGAATTTTACGCCGCGCCGTTCGCTACAGCCGGAAGCGGCCGATGTCGTTGCGGATCGAGTGCGCAAGCGTTTGCAAATGCGCTGCTGCGGCCGCACTTTCGCCGGCGCGGGAACTGTTGTCGTCGGACATTCGGGCGATGTCTTCGACGTGCCGGGCGATGTCCTGGGTGACCGAGCCCTGTTCGTGCAGCGAGTCGGAAATCTCGCCGACTGCCGTCAGCACGCAGTTTGCTTCGTCCTGGATGCGGCCGATCGCCGCGCCGGCTTCCTCGGCGAGGTTTACCCCTTGCGCGGTGCGTTGCGCGGCCTCGTCCATCGCTTCGATGGCGTCGCCGGAACTGGCCTGGATCGCAGCGATCATCGAGCCGATTTCCTTGGTCGCCAGCGTTGTCCGTTCAGCCAGCTTGCGCACCTCGTCGGCGACGACGGCGAAGCCGCGACCCTGCTCGCCGGCACGGGCCGCCTCGATGGCGGCGTTGAGCGCGAGCAGGTTGGTCTGGCTGGCCACCTCGCTGATGACGGTGACGACGCCGGAGATTCCCTGCGCATTCACGCCGAGTTCGCGGATGGCGTTCGAGACGCTGCCGACCGATTCTGCGATGTTCTTCATTTCCTGCGCGGCGCCGATCACGATGCCGGCGCCTTCGCGCGCCGTTTCACCCGAATGGCTCGAGATGCCGGAAGCCTGGCTGGCGCTGTCGGCGACGTTGCCGATGCTGACTGACATCTCCTCGATTGCCGAGGCCATCGAGGAAGCGGCGTCGCTCTGTTCGCCCGAGCTTCTGGCCACCTGTTGCGAGGCGCTCGCTACCTGCTCGGCCGACGACGAGAGCGCGGCGGCGTTGGCGTTCATCTGGCCGATCATGCTGCGCAGTTCGTCGCGCATCGTTTTCATTGCCGCCAGCAGCGAGCCGGCGGGCGCTGCCGGAACCTCTGCGGCAAGGTCGCCGCCGGCGATCCGCGTCGCGACCTCTGCGGCGCAGGAAGGCTCGCCACCGAGTTCGCGCAGCAGCTTGCGTGCGGTGAAGAGGCCGATTGTCGCGGCGATCAGGATCGCCAGCACGAGGACGATGGCGTTGATCCACAGCGCCGCGCGGGCCTGCGCCCTGGCCGTGGTGTAGGTCGTTTCGGCCAGCCGGTGCTCAAGCGTGCTGAGTTCGGCGAAGGCCTTCTCGAGCAGGAGGTAGCTCGCCGAGACGTTCTTCATGTCGCCGAGCGCCGAGGTGACGTCGATCTGGAGCATGTAGATCGCTGCGTCGGCATCCTTGCGGTATTTCTCGATCAGTCCGGTGATCTGCGTCGTCTTGGCTTTTTCATCGCCGTTCAGCCTGGCCGCCGTTTCCCACTGCTTGAGGTCGGTGGCGATCGCCGCGAGCTTCTTCGGGGCTTCGGCGATGAGTCGTTCCTGGGTGGGCTTGTCGTAGGCCGAAAACCAGGTCACCAGGCCGAAAAGTTCGACGTGGGCCTGCGAAAGCCGGTCGGCGAGCAGGGTGCTGCTCCTGAAGTGCTCGAAGCGGGTCTCGCTGATCTCTTCCATTGCGCTGTCCTGAGCCGACAGGGCGCGGTAGGCGACGCCGCCGAATACGACGAGGAGCAGGACGGCGACAAGCGGTCCGAGGAGAATGCGCTGCTGGATATTCATGAGAGCACCGAAAATGTGGGCCCCGGCGGCTGGCCGGGGCGTGGGTCATGCAGGTCGGGAAATCCCCTGCGCTCAGCTGGCGTAGGCGCCCGAGCAGAAATGGAAGGTATCGACCTTCTCGCAATAGGTTTTCTTGTGCTCGATCTTGCCGCTGACCGGGTTCTGCCAGTCGTATTCCTGCCAGATGCTGTCCGCTTTCTGCAGCGCTTCGATCTGTTCCTTGACGATGAACTTGCCGTTCGCATCGCGCACGCTGGTCATGTCCTTGCCGACGAACGCCGGCTTGGGCGCGATCGCGTAGTAGATGCCTGCGTTGTCATGGACGAAGACGTAAAGGTCGCGATCGATGAACGCGCCCTTCGGGTCGTTCAGCGCGCCCATCGTCTTGTCCTTGCCGTTGGCCTTGAAGAAGACGATGGCCTTCTTGACAAGAACCTTCGCTTCGTCCGGGGTGCCGCGCTCGCCGGCGGCAAAGGTTGCCGGAGCCACGGCGAGAATGATCAAGGAACTCAGTAGTAGTGAAATGCGCTTCATGGCAACTCCCTGTGTAAAAAAATCGGCCGGAAAGGTCCGCATGCCGCTTGTGCGGTAGGGCATTAAGACGTAGGCGTAAGAAAAATAGCATGATTGCTGCGTCGCAGCAATCGATTGCGCCAACTGGCGGGTGGTTCATAAGTTGTCGGGCGAATTCTCGGCGTTATCCGGCAGCAGCGGCTGCTGCGCTCAGTCGTAGTTCACCGGGTTGTGCTTCATCGAAACCAGCCGGCCTTGCGACAGCGACATCAGCAGTACGGCAATCAGCTCGTGCATGATGATCGTGTGGTGGTTGCCGGACTCCTGCAGGTAGTGGCGCAACTGCTCGCGCACCTTGGCGGCGCCGGTCACGTCGATGATGATATCGACCGCATTCCCGAGGCCGACCAGCGTCATGAAATCGTTGGTGGTCGGTACGCCTTGCGCCTTGGCCAGCTGGATACCGGGCAGGGCATCGTTCAGGTCGGCAACGCCGAGCACTTCGACGAAGCTGGCAGCCAGCAGCTGGCGCAGCAGGGGGGTTCCGGTTTCACCGGCGCCAATCAGAACGATACGGATTTTTTCCATGAGCGCACACTCCAAAAAAGTTGAATATCATACGCCATGCAAGACGAAAGTGCGCTCTTGTGCTGTTGCCGGTGCCGGGAAAGAAAGGTTTACGCTCGATCGTGCGAATCTTCCCTGAAGCGTGCCTGCACCGCCTCGATTTCCGTGCGCGCGGCGATCAGGGCTGCGACGCAGTCCGCGTCGAACTTGCTGCCGGCCATTTCCTGCAGGAAGGCGAATGCTTCGTCGTTGCTCCAGGCCTTCTTGTAAGGGCGGCTGCTGGTCAGTGCGTCGAACACGTCGGCGACGGCGACAATCCTCGCCTCGATCGGAATCTCGTCGGCGGTCAGTCCGTTCGGGTAGCCGCTGCCGTTCAGCGCCTCGTGGTGCAGCAGGGCGATGTTGCGCAAGAGATGGATGTGCGGCAGGTCGCTGAAGCCGAAATTTTCCAGCATCTGGTCGATGATTTCCGCCCCGCGCAGGGTGTGGGTTTTCATCAGATCGAATTCGCTCGTTGAAAGCTTGGCCGGTTTGAGCAGGATGCTGTCGGGAATGCCGATCTTGCCGATGTCGTGCAGCGGTGAGAAGAGGAAAATCTGCTCGACCAACTCGTCGCTGAGCTGGTGTTTCTGGGCAACGTCCCTGGCGATCAGGCGTGCGTAGTTGGCCATCCGGTCGAGGTGCGCACCGGTTTCGAAATCCCGGTGCTGCGCCATGTCGGCAGCCGTCCTGACCGTCGATGTGAGGTTGCGGTTGCTCGACGTTTCCTGGATCACCAGCAGGGAGAGCAGATGCCCAATGATGTCCAGATAGTGGAGCACCGATTCGTCAAAGACGTTTTTCTGGTAGGAGTTGAAGAACAGGAAGCCGAAAAAATCGCCATTCAGGTACATCGGCATGGTGTAGCTCGCGCCGTATTTCTGCGCGGCGATTCGCCGGGAATGCTCGGCAGTGGCTCGTTTGAATGCGTTCAGATCGTTCACCACGCGCGGTCGACCGGAGCGAAGAATTGCCTGCAGGGACGCCGAGTCGGCCAGTTTTGCGCCGTACAGGCTCAAAGGCTGATCGCCGCTGCTGCTGTGCACGAAGGTCTTGAGCAAATCGGTCTTCGGATCGTAGACTGCGATCGCAACCCGGTCGATGAAGGCGAAGCGCTGTTTCAGCGACGCGTGAACGAATTCCACCTTGCCCGACAGCGGCAGCTTGCCGTTCAGTGCGGCAAAGACATCCGTATGGTCGAACATGCGGTGATCAGGTGCGGGGGCGGTCATGATTCTGTTTTCCTCTTTCGCGTTCAATCCGCAGAGGATTGTATCGTTATCAACTATTGGGATAAGCACAACCATGTTGATCGGTTATATTGTCCGGCTGTTTTCTGGCAGCATCCCCTGCTGGCCTGGCGCGATTGGGTTGGCCGAATCATCGATGTGCTGCCCTCGGGCGATGCCCTCAACGAACCGTTCAGCGCGGCAATCGACCGTTATGCGGTCGGCGACCTGCTGTTCACCGATTGCCGTTCTGGCCCGTTGCTGCTTGATCGCTCGCTTGCGCGCATCTCGACGGACAACATCCGCGACTACGTTTTTCACGTGTTCATCGAGGGCGGCGTACACTCCGTGGTGGGCGCCGCTGCGCAACCGCGCAAGGCACGGCCGGTGGCGAGCCTGCTCGCGCTGGACATGAACCAGCCGGTTCGCATGCAGCGCAGTGCCTGCCGTGTGCTGACGTTTTTTGCGCCGCGAGCGCTTGTCGAGTCCGTCTTTCCCGATGCCGATTCGATTCATGGCCGGGTCATCGAGAGCGCCTCGCCGCTGACGCGGCTGATCATCGACCAGGCTGTCGCACTGAACAGGGGATTGTCCGCGATGAGCGCAAGCGAAGCGGGCGATGCCTTGCGTTCGTGCATCCATCTGCTGCTGGCGGCTTTCGGCAAGCAGTCACGCCTGAGCGGCAATGCGCGTGCCGCTGTGCGGGCGGCCGTATTTGGCCAGGTGCGACGCCATATCCAGAACAATCTCCATCAGTCGGACCTTTCCCCGGAGACGCTGCTCAATACACTGTCCTTGTCGCGCCCGGCCCTCTATCGCCTGTTCGCGCACGAGGGCGGGCTGGCCGCCTACATCCGCCGGCACCGGCTGCGCGCGGCGGCTGACGAGCTGGTTCGCTTCCCGCATCTTGCGGTGATGGATATCGCCTACGGGCTGGGTTTCAAGAGTCCCGCGCACTTTACGCGCGCCTTTCGCCGGGCGCACGAGATGACGCCGCAGGATTTTCGTGCCTTGGTTGCGATGCGCCGGGCCAACGGGGAAACCTCCTTGCTCGCTGCGTCCTGCGATCTGGCTGCATCCTGAGTCCGGCGCGCTTCGCGGACCGGCGGCGCTGGTAATTCTTTCCGGAAGCCTTTACCATACTCGAGCGTATGGTCAGAGTCATGGCTTTGGCCCTTCATCAACTTCCTGCAAAAGGTATGCGAATGCAACAACGTAAAATTGGCGTGGTCGGCGCCGGAACAATGGGCAACGGGATTACCCAGGCCTTTGCCGTGGCCGGCATCGACGTGGTCATCAGCGACATCAGCGAAGCCCAGGTGCAGCGCGCCCTGGCGACGATCACCGGCAGCCTTGACCGGCTGATCAAGAAGGAGAAGCTGAGCGCCGACGAGAAGGCGGCGGCCCTCGCGCGCATCTCGACGACGACCGACCTGCAGGCGCTGGCCGATTGCGACCTGATCATCGAGGCCGCCACCGAGAATCTCGACCTCAAGCTGAAGATCTTCGCCCAGCTCGACAAGATCGCCGCGCCGGCCGCCGTTCTGGCGAGCAATACCTCGTCGATCTCGATTACCCGCCTGGCCGCGTCGACCGGTCGCGCCGACCAGGTGATCGGCATGCACTTCTTCAACCCGGTGCCGATGATGGCGCTGGTCGAACTGATCCGCAGCCTGCAGACTTCCGATGCGACCTACGCGCTGGTCGATGAACTGACGCGCGCGATCGGCAAGACCCCGGTGCAGGTGAAGAACAGCCCGGGCTTCGTGGTCAACCGCCTGCTCTGCCCGATGATCAACGAGGCGATTTTCGCGCTCGGCGAAGGTCTGGCGACGGCGGCCGAGATCGACGAGGCGATGAAGCTCGGCGCCAATCACCCGATCGGACCGCTGGCGCTGGCCGACATGATCGGCCTCGATGTCGAGCTCGCCGTCATGCAGGTGCTGTTTGAAGGCTTCAAGGACCCCAAGTACCGCCCCGCGCCGCTGCTTGTCGAAATGGTCGAGGCCGGCTATCTCGGTCGCAAGACCGGACGTGGCTTTTTCACCTACTGAGCGGAGAGACAGAATGGATTTCACCTACCTCCTCAACGAAACCCGGGGCCGCGTCGGCCTGATCACCCTCAACCGTCCGAAGCAGCTCAACGCGCTGTGCGACGGCCTGATGGACGAGATCGGCGTCGCGCTGACCGCTTTCGAGGCCGACGACAATATCGGCTGCGTCGTCATCACCGGCTCCGAGCGAGCTTTTGCCGCCGGCGCCGACATCGCGCTGATGAAGGATTTTTCCTATATGGACGCCTACAAGGGCGACTACATCACGCGCAACTGGGAGAAGCTGAAGACCTGCCGCAAGCCGGTGATCGCTGCGGTGGCGGGCTTCGCGCTGGGCGGCGGCTGCGAGCTGGCGATGGCCTGCGACATGATCTTCGCCGCCGATACCGCCAGGTTCGGCCAGCCGGAAATCAAGCTCGGCACGCTGCCCGGCGCCGGCGGCACGCAGCGCCTGCCGCGCGCGGTGAGCAAGGCCAAGGCGATGGACATGTGTTTGACGGCGCGCATGATGGACGCCGTCGAAGCCGAGCGCGCCGGCCTGGTCGCCCGTGTCATTCCCGCCGACCAGCTGCTCGACGAGACGCTGGCTGCAGCGGCGACGATCGCTGCGTTCTCGCTGCCGGTCGTGATGATGATCAAGGAGTGCGTGAACCGCGCCTACGAGAGCAGCCTCAACGAGGGCCTGCTGTTCGAGCGCCGCGAGTTCCACGCGGCCTTCGCGCTGGCCGACCAGAAGGAAGGCATGGCCGCCTTCGTCGAGAAGCGCGCGCCGACCTTCCGGCACGAGTAAGCGGCCGAGCGGTTCGCCTTCCCGCCTTGGCGGGGGCTGCCGCCTATGCCGAGATCGGCTGCGTGCAGAATTGCACGCTGTTGCCGCCGCTGGCCTTGGCCCGGTACATCGCCTGGTCGGCGTTGCGGTACAGGCTTTCCTCGTCGTCGCCATGTTCGGGATAGACGGCAATGCCGATGCTGGTCGCGATCGACAGCGAATGCCCGGCCAGCGCAAAAGGCTGGCTGAGCGAGCGGCAGATTTTCTCCGCAACGCGCACGGCGTCTTCCTTCGTCTCGATGCTCGGCAGCAGGACGATGAACTCGTCGCCGCCGAAGCGGGCAACGGTGTCCGAGGCCCGGATGCACTCCTGCATGCGTCGGGCGGCCTGGTGCAGCAGTTGGTCGCCAATCGCATGGCCCAGCGTGTCGTTGATCGGCTTGAACTTGTCGAGGTCGAGATAGAGCAGGGCGAGCTTGCCTCTTGCCCGCTGTGCCTGGGTCAGCCCTTGCTGCAGGCGGTCGAAGAACAGCGTGCGATTCGGCAGGTCGGTGAGAACGTCGTAATGGGCCAGATGCCGGATGCGTTCTTCCGACGATTTTCGTTCGGTAATGTCGGAGAAGGCCGCGACGTAATGCGTCAGGCGGCCTTCCGGGTCGCACACGGTATTGATCGACAGCCATTCGGCGTAGATTTCGCCCGCCTTGCGACGGTTCCATACTTCGCCCTGCCAGCTTCCGTTTTCGCTCAGGCTCGCCCACATTTCCCGGTAGAACGCCTCGCCCTGCAAGCCGCTCGACAGCAGGCCCGGGTTTTTTCCGCGCACTTCGTCCAGCGTGTAGCCGGTGACCCGCGTGAACGACGGGTTGATCGTCACGATCCGGTTCTCGGCGTCGCAGACCAGCAGCGCTTCATCGACCGTGTTGAAAACCGTCGCGGCAAGGCGCTGATCCTTTTCCGCCCGCCGGCGGTGTTCGATTTCATCGGCTAGGCGATGGTTCGCCGCCAGGAGCTCAAGCGTGCGCGAACCGATCTCGTCGTAAAGGTCGCCGACCGAATCGAGCAGGGTATCGCGCAGCGATTTTTTGGGCAGCGACGCTTCGTTTTCCACCGCACCGGTCAGGCGGCAGACGATGCCACGAGCCATCCGTGCGTCGATTCCCGTGATGTGATGGACGATCCAGCGGACCAGGAAAGCCAGCAGGTGATCGACCACGTCGGACGGGTCGCGCATCGCCAGTTCGCGCGCCCGCGCGATCGAATCGATGAAGTAGCGATGTGCCCGCAGGTGTTCCTCGGTCGCTGCCGGATTCCCCGGGAAGGCGAGCAGCAGGTCTTCCTCGTGCCGGAAGTGGTAAAGCGTGTAGTCGCGCAGTTCGTCGAGCGCAGCGAGAACGACCGTGCCGTCGCTCTTCCGCGCGCGCAACGTGCCGAGGTGATTGACGATACGCACCAGTTCCTGATGCTGCTCATCCACTTCAGCGAGACCGGAGGCCAGGTGCGGGCTCCAGGCGAGAATGGGGGCTGTGTTCATTGGCGGATATAGCGGAACGAGCCAATCAGCTTGTGCAGTTGCATGGCCGTCTCGCTGAGCGTGCCGGCGCCCTCGCGCGTTTTTCCGACGGCCGCCAGGTTCGCCTCGATGGCGCCGGCAATCTTGCCGATGTTCTGCGTCACCTCCTCGCTGGCCTGCGATTGCTGCTGCGCCGCGCCGGCGATGCTTTGCGCCATGTCGCTGATTCTCGCCCCCTGCTCCGCGGCCCTGTGGAAGCCGCGTTCGGTATGGTCCATCTCGCCGTCGGTGTGCTGCACCTGCGCGCTGGCCGACGCCATGCTGCTGACCACCGCCCGGGTTGCCTCCTGGATCGTTTGCACGGTGCGGCTGATCGCTTCGGTCTGTTTGCTCGACGTTTCCCCCAGCTTGCGCACTTCGTCGGCGACGACGGCAAAGCCCCGCCCCATCTCGCCTGCACGCGCCGCCTCGATCGCCGCGTTGAGCGCCAGCAGGTTGGTCTGGTCGGCAATTTCTCGGATGCCCTGCGTGATCGTCCCGATCTCGTGGATCAGCTGGAACAGGTTGTGCAGCGTGGTGCTCGCCTCGGTCACGGTCGTCACCACGGTACGGGCCGCACCCCGGCTTTTCTGCATCTGTACGGTGACTTCCTGCAAGCCGTTGCCCGATTCGTCAACGGCATCGGCAGCCGTTCTTGCCGATTCGGCCACTGAGCGTACCGATGCACTGACCTCCTCCATCGATGCGGCGATATTCATCACCGACGCCGACTGATCCTCCGAGCGCACGAACATCTCGCCCATTTCCCGGTTGAACTGCCGGGAGTTCTCGTCGACCGTGCTTGCCACTTCGGCGATTTCGGCCATCATCACCTTCATGTGCGTCTGCATGTTGATCAGCCGGTCGTTGAGCTTGCCGAGTTCGTCCAGGCGATGGATCGGGATGTCGTCGGTCAGGTCGCCCTGGCTGATGTGGTCAAGGTGCTGCGTGATGCGCTCGAGAACGCCAAACATGTTGCTCTGGATGGCAATCAGCAGGGTTGCCGCGGCCATCACGGCGAAGCCGAGCAGTTGCGCGCCGAGCGCGGCGGATGCCGGCGACAGGCCGAGTGCGCCGCCGAAGAAGCCAATCAGGCTGGCGAGGCCTTGGCAGCCGAGCACGGCTGCCGCGAGGCCGATCAGCTTGCTGCGCAGGGAAATGCGCGACCAGCGCGAGGGGCCGGGAATTTTTGCGCCGCTGGCGTTGAGCGATTGATAGAGCGCTGCGGCACCGGCCACCTGTTCGCGGCTCGGCTCGGTGCGCACCGACATGTAGCCGATGGTTTCGTTGTTCTGGCGAACCGGAACGACCAGTCCGTCGACCCAGTAGAAATCGCCGTTCTTGCAGCGGTTCTTGACGGTGCCGCGCCACGGCCGGCCGTCCTTCAGCGTATCCCAGAGCCAGGCAAAGGCCTGCGGCGGCATGTCGGGATGGCGGACGACGTTATGGTTGGAGCCGATCAGCTCCTCGGGAGAAAAGCCGCTGATCGCAAAGAAGGTTTCATTGCCATACGTCGTCGTTCCCTTCAGGTCGGTTTTCGAGACAATGTATTTCCCTTTCGGGAAGGGCTGTTCGTTGCTCGTGACCGGAAAATTCTTTTTCATCTGCAGCCCGCTCCTTGTCGCGTGTTTACGATGCCCTGGCCCAGTTGCCGTAAGGGATGTCTTCCTTGACGATATGGTTTGAAAGCCAGGTCGAGAGGAAGGCCAGAAGGTCCCTCTGGATCGACTGGCGCAAGCCCTGGAAATATTCCCAGCGAATGTTCTCCAGCTTGCTGCGCAGGCGGTCATGCACCGCCTTGTGCCGGGCACGGTCCGGATAGCCGAGTTCCTGCATCAGCTGTTCTTCTTCCTCGAAGTGAATCCGGGTGTAGCGCACCAGATCGTCCAGGGTGAACTCGATGACTTGCCGATTGTCCAGCGCGCCGGCGGTCGACAGGCGGTTGATGATGGCGATGAGCTGACGGTGGTCGTCGTCCATTTGCGTAAATCCCACCGACAGCTGCTCGTCCCATTCGATTTTCCTGACCGCCTCGGCCAACTGCCTGAGCGAGTGGAAGGCATGAACGACCTTCGGATCGAACTGCGTTCCTGAATTGCTGCGGATCAGCTCCTCTGCTTGTTCGGCCGACCATGCCGCCTTGTAGGGGCGTTCCGTGGTGAGTGCGTCGAATACATCGGAGACGGCGACGATTCGCGCGGCCAGCGGGATTTTTTCGCCGCACAGTCCGTCCGGGTAGCCCTTGCCGTCGTAGCGCTCATGGTGATGGCGGGCAATCAGCGCAGCCATCCTGAACAGCTCCTCCTCATCCTGTGATTCCGTCGCGGTTTTTTCGAGAATCTCGCGGCCGTAGTGCGTGTGTTTCTGCATGATTTCACGCTCGTCGGCATCGAGCGGGCCGGGCTTGAGCAGGATCGTATCGGGCGTACCGATCTTGCCGATGTCGTGCAGAACGCTGGCCAGCGGAATCAGTTGCGCTTCCCTTGCGCTCATCCCTTCGCCATGGCCGCGGGCAAAGATCATCTGGGTGATTTCGGCCGTAATCCGTGCAACCCGCTGCACATGGTCGCCCGTCGTGCTGTCCCGGTGTTCGGCCACGTTGGCCAGCGTGGTGACCGATGCGCGCCGTGCCTGGTAACGGTTGTAATTGAGCTGGGTCTGGTCGATCGCGTTGCCGATGTGCCTGCTCAGGGCCTGCAGCTGAAAGAGTTGCCACGCGGCCAGCGGCACGGCGAGCTGCATGCTGACGATGCTGCGATAGCCTCTGGGGCTCTTGATATGGAGGCACAAGGCGCCCGGTGAAATGCTGTCGGCTTCGTTGCGACAGGTTTCGAGGATCAGTTCCCGGATACTGGCATCCGCCAGCTTGTTTACCGTCTGGCAATTGATCTCGGAAAACTGCCCGCTACCGCAGAGGAGCAAGGGCGTTTCGTCCTCCGGCCGGAAAAAACCGAAACAGCCATCCAGCGACGTGCCGGTCAACTCGGCGAGCAGGGCAAGCGACTGGGTCGCGACTTCGCCAAGTTTCTGGCAGCTCGCGAGCCGGCTCGACGATTCCGAGAAACTGGCCAGCTTGTTCAGATGGCAAGCGCTGGCTGGGGCATGGAGCATCATGATCTTTTCCTTGCGATAGCTTGGGTTATTGCATAAGGCATACTATTTTCTGGCCGCAAATTATCATGCGTTGTCGAAGGGGCTTGACCGTGTGTCTCGGTTTTTCAAGATATCGCCTGTTGCCTCGATATGTCGCAGCGCAAGGTCCTTCGGCCGATGATGTTGCCCTGCTGTCGTTTGCGCCGAATTTTTATGCTCTTGCATCCGCTCAAACGGTTTCCTTGGGCAGATCGCCTCTGAATCTGTCGATGGCCTTGGCGATCGTCAAAATTTCCTCGGCCGGGAATTGCCGAATCACTTCCTTCGTTTTCAGGTCGACCACCCTGACGACATCGGTTTCCATATCCTTGCCGACGCTGAATTTGAGACTGCCAACCAGCGCCTGCATGGTCTCGTTGATCTTGGCGACGGATGCGTTGATTTCCGCCCTGCTCGGCTTGTCCGGGGCCGTTGCGCCGGCCTTGTCTGATTGCTTCGTCGGCGATGCGTCGGCGCCATTTTCCGTGCGGGGACATGTCCGGGTTCTCATTGCTTGTCTTCCTTCGCCAGCGCTGCCGGGACAGGAAAAACATGCCGGCGTTTGTGCAAACCGCATAATCTGCCGCCGGGTCCGGGGCGTCAATAATGCGGGAGGACTAGGCAGGACTAGGCGCAGGACTAGGTGCGGGGCCGGCTATCGGCCTCGCTTCCGTTCTGCGTTTGTCATCGCTGGGTCCGGACGTGTTGGAAAGCGGGGGGCCGCGTGCTACCGTATGCGGTCAATCCATCGTGCTCAAACTTCGTCTGGCCGGATCCCTCGTCGCCAGTGTCGGATATCCAAAATGAAATTCCTGCTCGTCGACGATCATGCGTTATTTCGCCACGGACTACTCCTGCTGCTGAGCAGGCTGCCTGGCGAGCATGTGTTTCTTGAGGCGGAAAATTGTGAAGCGGCATTCGCAGAGGCTGCCGATCACGCGGACATCGATCTCATCCTGCTTGATCTGGCGCTGCCCGGCATGAACGGGCTGGACGGGCTGGTGCGTTTTCGGGAGCTCTGCCCGACCACGCCGGTCGTCTTGCTGTCGGCCAACGAAAACTCGCACATCATCGTCGATGGCCTGCGCCGCGGCGCCCATGGCTTCATCCCGAAGTCCTCCAGTCCCGAGGTGATGGCCGCGGCGCTGCAGGTCGTTCTGGCCGGCGGTACCTATCTGCCGGCGATCGGCGTGATGAGCCCGGCGACTGTTCCGGATGAGCGTTGTGCGCTTACCGCCCGTCAGCGCGAGGTCCTTGCGTTGCTGGTTCGGGAGCTGTCGAACAAGGAAATTTCCGAAGCGCTGGGCATGCGCGTCAACACCGTCCGGGTGCACGTGGCCGCCATCCTCAGGATACTCGACGTCGAGAACCGGAACGATGCGGCAAGAACCGCGCTCAGCCAGGGCTTGGTGGCCAATGTCGGTTGAAGCATCCGGCGATCGCAGCTTTCAGGAGCAGATTCACGCGGAACAGATCGAGATCCTGTTCCGCCATACGCCGCTCGCCCAGGCGACCAACCTGCTGGTCGCCACGGCGCTCGCCTGGTTCATGTGGCATATCGTCCCGCAGGGCGTCCTGCTTGGCTGGTGGACGGCCATCGTCATCATCGTGCTCGCCCGACTGCTCCTGGTGGCCGGCTATTGGCGCCGGCCTGCCGATTCCCGGGTCGCGTGGCACACGCTGATGACGGCGGCTGCCGTGCTCTCTGGCATTGTCTGGGGGGCGGCGGGGGTCCTGTTTTTTTCCACCGATTCGGCCGCCGCGCTCATTTTCCTGACCATCATCCTTGCCGGCATGGCTGCCGGCTCGATTGCCTCCCACTCCTCGTGGCCGCCGGCGCAGTTCTCCTATGCCATCCTGTCGATGACGCCGATCGGGCTGCGTTATCTGCTTGAAGACGGCAGCCTGTGGGTGCTCGGGCCAATCTGCCTGCTCTACCTTTTCAACGTGCTCGCCTTTGCGCGCCAGCTTTACCGGACCCTCATCGAGTCGATCCGCCTGCGGCTCGAGAAGCAGGTTTTGGTGCAGAAATTGCGGGAGGAAATGTCCGCTGCGGAGCAGGCACGGGCGCGGGCTGAAGACGCCAACCTGGCCAAGTCGAAATTTCTTGCCGCCGCCAGCCACGACCTGCGCCAGCCGCTGCATGCGGTGAATCTCTTCATCGAGGCGCTGCGCAACGAAAAGGACCCCGCCCGCGCCGAACAGGTTCTGGAACATCTAGGCGCTTCGGCGCAATCGCTGGAGGAATTGCTCAACGAGCTGCTCGATATCTCGAAGCTCGAAGCCGGGCTGTTCCAGCCGCAAACCCGGCCGCTTTCCCTGCAGGAGATTTTCGACACGCTGGAGCACGAACTCAGGCCGGTGGCCGAAGAGAAAGGCATCGAACTGGGCTTTGTCGCGACACGCGTAAGTATCGAGAGCGACCCCAACATGCTCGGTCGCATCCTGCGCAACATCATTACCAACGCGATCCGCTATACGGAGCAGGGGGCCGTTCTCGTCGGTTGCCGACGCAAGGGCAGCCACGTTGCCATCGCGGTCTGCGATACCGGCCTTGGCATCGCCGCGGAGCACCATCAGGCCATCTTCCGCGAGTTCCACCAGCTCGGGAACCCCGAGCGCGACCGGCGCAAGGGACTGGGTCTGGGGCTCGCCATCGTTGACGGCCTTTGCCGAATCCTCGATCACCCGCTTGAACTCAAGTCGAGCGTCGGTCGCGGTTCCACCTTTCTCGTCCATGTGCCCGTCGCTGTGGCTGGAGAGGCTTACCTGCGGGCCGTGCCGGAGGCGGCGTCGCCGGGTCTGCAGGGCGTTGCGGTCCTGGTCATTGACGACGAACCGAGCATTCGCCAGGCGATGTCCGAGGTTCTCGCGGGCTGGGGTTGCCGGGTGCTGACTGCCGAGAGTGCGCAGGATGCACTGGCGAAGCTGGCTGCCGAAAGCTTTTCTCCCGACGTGATCATTGCAGACTACCGACTGCGCGAGGGGCTCTGTGGCACCGAGGCCATTGCCGAGGTCAGGCGCTTCATCGGCCACGCCGTGCCGGCCGCCATCCTGACCGGCGACACGGCGCCTGAACGGCTTCGCGAGGCCAGCGCCAGCGGCTTCCTGCTGCTGCACAAGCCGGTCAAGCCGGCCCGCTTGCGCGCAGTTCTCTCTCACTGGCACGGCGCACGGCCGGCGATGGCGGCTTCAGTCGCCCCGGCCTGGTCCTGAAAACCTGGGCTCGCTGCCCTGTTCCGCACGATATTCAGCCGCTTCCGGGAAGTGCCGCAAGGCCTGCAGCGAGGCGAGCGTGCTGCCCGACGGAAAGAAAATCTGGCCGATGATCACGGCGGAGAAGCTGTAGATGGTGAAGTCGTAGACGATCAGACCGTTGCCGATAATCGCTGCGACGATCGTTCGCCGGGTCTGCGCGGATGCTGCGTTCACCGTTTTTTTCGTCCGGCGCTGCGCTTCCGTTCGGGTTGCAGCATGTGCTGCGCAGTACGGTCGAGATCGACCGGGTGCGCCGCTTCCAGCGCGCGCAGGCGTTCAGTCAGGGTGTTGAAGGTCGGCGGGAAAATGCCGCCCTTTTCGCCGTCCTTCCGGGCGAAGACGATCTTGTTCTCGCCCTCGTCGGCTTCGACGACGACGATCTTCCCGTCGAATGCATCGCGAATCCTCCCGACGTAGCTGCCGTAACCGGTGTCGTCGGCGCACAGATTGACGACGAGAACGCCGCCTTCGTCGAGCCTGGCGCAGCAGGCGTCGTAAAACGCTGCGCTGCACAGCGGCTCGGGCTGCCCGCCGGCATCGAAGCCATCGACCAGCAGGACGTCGACCGCGCCGGATGCTGCGCAGTCGCTGCGCACCCAGGCCGCCCCATCGGCGCAGAGGATGCGAAAGCGCGGGCCATCGGGCGGGATGCCGAATTCGTCGCGCAGCGCGATGACGGCGGGCGACAGCTCGATGGCGGTGAAGTCCGCATCGGGCAGTTTGAGGCGACAGTATTTGGCCAGCGAACCGCCACCCAGTCCGATCATCGCGATACGCTGCGGTTTCGGCTGCAGCAGCAGGAAGCCCATCATCGTTCGCGTGTAGTCGAGCACCAGCCGTTCGGGATGGGCCTTCAGCATGCGGCTCTGAATGGTCGGGAAGTTGAAGTGCAGCGACAGCTCGCCGTTCTCTTCGTGGAGCAGCGGGCTTTGCTGCGGGTCGGTTGCGTCGTTCATCCCGGCATTATCGCAGAGGGGCGCGCGCTGCGCCGCCGGCGGTCGTTTCGCCACCGCCTGACTTCAGGCGCCGCCGATAGTGCGTCGGCGCCATGCCGGTCCAGCTGACAAAGGCGCGGTAAAAGGCCGAGGCGTCGGCAAAGCCGAGGTCGCTGGCGATCTGCACGAGTCCCTGCCGGGTCTTGGTCAGGCGGTTGATGGCGATGTCCCGGCGCAGGGCGTCCTTGATCGCCTGGAAGCTTGAGCCCTCGTCTTCGAGCCGGCGGTGCAGCGTGCGCGGCGAGAGATGCAGTTCGCGGGCGACGGCGTTCAGCGCCCGAGCTTCCGGCAACGCGTCGCGCAGGCAGTTGCGCACGCGCAGCACCATTTCGCGGTCGCGCCGGTAGAGCGTGGTCAGCTTGCCCGGCGCGCCGACCAGGAAGTCCTGCAGCGCCGCCTCGTCGCGGCGGATCGGCAGGTCGAGCAGGTTGGCGGCGAAGTGGGCGACCAGTTGCGTTGCATCGAAAGTCGAGCGGGCGGTGTAGATCAGCGCGTAGTCGTCGGCGTGCGCCGGGCGGGGGTAGGGGAAAACCACGGCATCGAGCACGATGCTGCGCCCGACCAGCCACGAACTGAGTCCGTGCAGCAGGCGCAGCAGCCATTCGAAGGCGAAGACGCGGCCGGTGGTCAGCGGCGTCGTTTCCTTGATGATCAGGCGCGCTTCGCCATTTTCACGCTCGACGCCGACCGCCAGGTCGGGGAGGACGAGGTGCAGGAAGCGGCCGCTGCGCTGCAGCGCTTCGGCCAGCGTCGGCGCGGTGATCACGCTGCGGCAGAGGAACTCGAAACTGCCGCAGCGCATCGGCGCCGAAAAGAGGCCGAAGCCTTCGTCGTCGAGCTCATCGTTGAGCAGGTTGTAAAGCGCCGCGTAGTGTTCGACCGGGACGCGTGCCGCCGGCGTCTCGAGTGCCGCACCGGGAATCCCGGCGCGTTCGAGCAGCGGCGCGGCGTCGCGCCGGCTGCGCACCAGTCCGGCCAACATGCCCTGCACGAAGCCGATGGCGACCGTCGCGCGTGGGCGAGTGGGTGTGGCAACATTCTCAGGATGGGGCATCGGCGTACCGTAAGGACGTGTGTTTGCAGGATATTCCAGTTTGGCGAAATGGCCGAAGTCGAGGTGAAGTGCATGATCAGGTGCAGCGCCTTGTCCTTGCATCAGGCTGGCAGTGTGAGCGCACTGCCGACGCTACCTGGCCGTGTCACTTCCTCATTCCCGGCATCTCCGCGCCAGCCGGCCTGTCCATTCTCGGCCTGGGGATGTGTTCCAGCCGTTCCATGCGTTGCGGGCGATCCAGCGTGCCCGCGCGTTCCATCGTGCCGGTGCGCTCGGCGGGTTGACAGCCTTCACAGCCGGACATGAAGGCAGCATCGTGCTTGCGCGGCGCGGAAAGCGGACGGTGATGGAAGGGCGGCCGTTCGATCTCGATCCGTTGCGCGACGATATGGTTCCCGCCTTTCAGCCGGCCGCTGACCCGGATGCGCTGCCCTGCCGCGAGCTGGCCGTCCGTGCTGCCGCTGACCTGGGTCGTGGCGGACAGTTCGACCTCGAAGGCGCCGATGCGCAGGCGGTCAGGTTCCATGTGTTGCAGGATCAAGCCTTCCGCCACGACCTGGTCGGCGTGTCCGGCGAAGGGCAGGGACGGGTCGAGGTGCGCTTCCTGGGCCACAAGCCGGCGGCCATCCCAGCGACCACGCAGCAACATCTCTTCCGCAGTGCTGGGCAAGGGCATTGTGGAGTGCACGGTCATGCCTTCGAGGCTGGTTTCCCCTGTGGCGTGGCGGACCAGCACGCCGATTGCGCTGGCATCGGTCAGGCCGGGCGCGGTCTCGATGCGGGTGGCGTACACCTCCCCGCTGGAATCGCGGAAACCCGCCACCCGTAGCGGCATGCCGGGCCGCGCCTCGGCGAGTGTGCTCAAGCCGCTCAGACGGGTCGATTCGTCCGCATGGACAGGCTGTCCCATCACCAGGAGCATTCCGCTTTCAGGCGCGCTGCCGGTGATCGGTCCTTCCAGCGCATTGAGAATGCTGATGTGCTGCGCGACCAGGCCCTTCTGCGTCCGCGCGCTATCGATGGCGATCACCTGGCCGAGCGCCAGCGTGGTGATGTCCGCCGGCAAGCCGTTTCGGGTGACGGTGGTAAGCGGGTCGAAATGCACTTCAAGTCCATTGACGCAGACGCTGGCAAACCCCGTCACGGTGCCGACTATCCCAGTGCCGCCGATGCCGCCTTCCGCGCGCTTCCCAGTCCCGCCGATGCCGCCGCTGGCAACCGCACCGCTGCCCCCGATGCCGCCGTTGGCAACGGCGCCCGTTCCGCCAATCCCGCCATCGGCGGAGGATGGCGGCGCTACGAACAGGGGCGCCGATTCGACGCAAACGGGCGCGGCGGAAAGAGCGGACATCCACAACCCGCAGAGGGTTGCGATGAACAACACCGCGACGCTCAATGGTTTCCGGCGGACGGACGTTGTGGATCGGTCACGGGTGTTCATGCGTTGTCGCTGCCGCCGCGCGGCATCGCCTCGTTATGGAAATAGATGCCGCAGGTAAAGCGTTGCAGGGGCTGCGCTGTTTGCGCGTCGCGCGCTTCCAGTTCCAGCGCCCTGCGGTTCAGCGTCTGAAGCGTTTCCATGCCCGAGTGCCGGGCCAGTTCGTCCAGTTCGGCGACGCTTTGCGCACTCAGCGCGTCGTAATGCACGCTGCGTTCCAGGCGGGGCGTTCCCTCGCCCAACAGGTTATGGACGGCGGCGGCGGCGTGGTCGTGCAGGTTGTGGGCGAGGTAGAAGGCCTTCTCCGCGAAACCCTCGCCAGGAATGAAAGCCCCGCTGTTCAGGACGACCTCGTCGCGCTCGTTGAGTGTGGCCACGCCCAGCCGCAGCCATTCGTCCAGCACGACGCGGGAACGGATGTCCTTGCTGATGCTCTCCACCAGCGCCTCGAAGGAAACCTCGCCGCCGCTGCTGGCCAGGCGGGGCAAGGGGCGCGGACGGCCATCCGCGTCAAGAAACGGCGGGCGCCCGACCCAGGCGCCGACCAGTTGGGCGCCGAGGGACACCGTCGCGGGGATATCCTCCTCGCCGCCCGCCGCGGTTTCGCGCAAGCGCTTTATTTCTTTGCGATGAATACCGGTCAGCAGGTTGATGCGGCTGTCGCTCGGTGGTGCATTTTTCAGCGGGAAATCGCGGCGGGCGACATCGATGAACAGTGTCTTCAGCATTTCCGCCAGGGCGGGATAGGTGATTCCGTGGGCCAGGGCCAGCCGCACCAGCGGCCGCAATACCCGCATGAGGGCATTGCGCAGGACGTGGGGCTGGCTGGCGGGTGATGACTGTTCGCTGATGGGCATGCTGGAAAGTATCCCATAAATCATTGACGTGGGCAATATTCCCACGTAGACTTTATTGCGTGTGGGAAATTATCCCATGCTGTTGGCGGCGCACTTCAGTGGCGCTGCCGGACGTCAACCCCTCTTCAACCAAGGATAAAACAGTATGAAAACGACGACGCTTTCCGTATTTCTGATGGCCATGGCGGCAGCCGGCGCGAGCCTTGCGCAAACCGCGACGCCACCCGCGGGCGTGACTCCCGGCGCCGCTATGCAGCGCCCGGATGGCATGACGCCGGGCTCCGCCACGCAGCGCCCGGCGAACATGCAGCGCCCGGCGAACATGCAGCATCCGGCGAATGTGCAGCGTCCGGCGGGAACGCAGCCGCCGGCCGGCGCCGCGATGGGCGCTCGCCGCTGAGCGTTTGGAATAGCCAGAGGTCAGTCGACGGGAAACGCCGCTAGCCAGGTGCGAATTCAACGCGGCTGACGACCAATCGAAATTTATGGAAGGAGATTAAAATGCGCGGAAATTTCAATTTTTCCAATGGAACGCCCTATCAATCGGGCGCGGCTTCTCAATTCAACGGCATAGCCGGTTCGGCATTCCAGTTCGGCGGCATGGGGGGCGGGGGA
>JBAQRB010000127.1:0-16690 GCA_049295655.1 Rhodocyclaceae bacterium | reverse complement strand
GCGTGGCCGGGCAAGGCGGCCAGATCGTCTCGGACGTGGTGACGACGATGGGCGAGATCGAGCGCTCGTCGCGCAAGATCGTCGACATCATCAGCGTGATCGACGGCATCGCTTTTCAAACCAATATCCTGGCTTTGAACGCGGCCGTCGAGGCGGCGCGCGCCGGCGAGCAGGGACGCGGCTTCGCGGTGGTCGCCGACGAGGTGCGCAAGCTCGCCGAGCGCACCGCCAACGCCACCACCGAAATCGCCCGCATGATCGACGCCATCCAGTCCGAAACGCAAACCGCCGTCACCGCGATGGCTGCGGCGAAGCCTCAAGTGGAAAAAGGGATTGAACACTCCCGGCGCGCCACGTCGATGCTCGACGAAATCCATCGGCAAGCGCTCGATTCGCTGGTCAAGGTGCGCGATGTCGGGATGGCGACGCGCGAGCAGGTAACGACGGCGACCGAGATTGCCCGCCACGTCGAGCAGATCGCCTCGATGGCCGAGGAAACCAACGCCACCATGCACAACAACACCACCGCGACACAGCAACTGGAAACGCTGGCCAACAACCTGCGCCGGACAGTGGCCTATTTCCGCGCCGCCTGATCGACCACCACCGCCATACACCATCAAGGGAGAAATATCATGGGTTTTCTGGGCCGCACCCGCAACAATCCGGGACTTACCGATATGATTGCCGTCCTCACCGAGGAAAACGCAGCCCTGAAACAGCGGATCAGCGTACTCGACGAGCAACTCTCGACACTCCATCTGCGCCACGACGAAGCAGTGCAGAGCGCCGAGAACTGGGTACATTTGCTGCGCAACATGGAGAAGTTCGGCCAGACCCTGACCGGCACGCAGCAAACGATGGCCGGCATGGCACAAACGCTGAAGCAGGAAAAGGAAGAAGCGCAGAATGCGGGTGCAATCTCGGCCGGCAGCCGCGACCTGATGCAGCGCATCAGTCGCGACCTCGGCAGCCTCTCCGAACACTCGCGGCAGACGATGAACAGCGTCGAGGGCCTCAACGCCAACACCGGGCAGATCGGCGGCATCCTCCAACTGATCAAGGAGATCGCCAGCCAGACCAATCTGCTCGCCCTCAATGCGGCAATCGAGGCGGCACGGGCCGGCGAGGCCGGGCGCGGCTTCGCGGTGGTCGCCGATGAGGTCAGGAAGCTCGCCGAACGCACGGCCAAGGCAACCGGCGAAATCGACTCGCTGGTCGGCAACATCCAGCGCGACACGCGCGACGCCCAAAACGGCATCGAGGATCTGGCCGGACGCGCCGATACCTTCGGCAGCGACGGCGCCAAGGCGACGGAGAATCTGGAGAATGTTCTCGGTCTCTCGAAAAAGGTCGAACTCGCCATCGCACTGGCGGCGCTACGCAGCTTTACCGAACTGGCCAAGCTCGATCACACCGTGTTCAAATTCGAGGTCTACAAGGTGTTCATGGGCGTTTCGCAGAAGACCGAGGGCGACTTTGCCAGCCACACCGGCTGCCGGCTGGGCAAGTGGTATTACGAAGGCGAAGGCAAACACTGCTTCTCGAAATTCGACGGCTACGCGGCCATGGAGGCGCCGCACCTCGCGGTGCACAAGCACGGCCGCGAAGCGCTGACACGCTATTTTGCCGGCGATTTCGTGGGCGGCAGCCACTGCCTCGACGAAATGGAAGCCGCCAGCCAGAACGTCATCGCCTGCCTGGAACGGATGGCCGTCTGCGGCGAATCCCATCCGGAAATCCTGTGCGTCGCCTGAGCACGCCCACCTGACAGGTAACGGAAGCGTGATGTCAAGCCAACAGCGCAAAGCCGCCATTCTGGATTACTGGCGAGCGAATGAATTATTTTCTGCCCAGCCGGTACCGGCAGTACAAAACCGAAAGAAGGCCGGGGAGACCTGTGGCCCGGTATTCCTGGCCAGTGCAGAGACCCCGCTGCCTTGGTCCGCTACCAATCCGCCATCGCTGTTTAACTGGGCAGAGCAGCGCTTTCACATCTATTGCGGCATCGACCAGCAGAACGAGATACCAAGTCGGCTGGCAGTAAGTCTGGGCGGAGACTTCCCCCCATCGGCCCTGCGCGGCAAAGGGAAAAACATCGAGCGCTGCCTGTTCAGTTTCTCGGTTGACACTGCTGGCTTTGCGCTGGTCGATACCTTCCACCTCTCCGCACTGGCCTGGCTGGCGGGCCGCAGTCACCCCGCAGAGCCTTTCCATCGGGATTGGCTAAGCGGATTTGAGAAAACAGCCGCCGCCCTGGCACACGACTTCACCCGGCGCTTGAGCACCGACGATGGCGTCAGTCGGCCTCTCGACTACACCGATCTACTCGACGAAACCCGATCTATCGCCAGCGAACTTGGTTTACCGACACTGGCGGAAAATATCGTGATCCGCATCGAACAATGCGCCGGGAAGTGTCCGGATAGTCGCCGCATCGCCGCAGAAAGCGCCAGTACCAGCAGCGAACTCAAAAAAATCGCCCAGGAAATTCGAAACCATGAGGCCGGACGAGGGCTGTGCGACTACCTGGCGAACGGACGAGAAGTCATGTCGACGGCACGCATCGACGTTCTCGCCACACCATTGCCTCTTTTCCAGCATCTGATCCCCCCCTTGTTCCCTCCAGCCCGCTGGCCGAGCGCCGACAACAGCGCCCTCCACTGCGGCCCCCAGTTCGTGGTCAATGCCGTGCTGAAGACGCTGCGCCGAGGCGCCGGCCTGTTTTCCGTGGAGGGCCCGGCAGGAAACAAACGAACGGCAGTACTGCGCGACATCGTCGCATCGGTCGTGGTCGACCGCGCCCGTCGACTGGCGCAACTGCTCCGGCCGGAGCAGGCCTTTATTGGTGAGCGATGCTGGACAACAAGCAGCGGAATCCGCAAGGTATCGACCTGGCGCAAGGACCTGCGTGGCTTCGAGCTGCTTATCGCAGGCAACGACACGGCGTCTGTGCGAGGTATTGCCGCCGCACTTTCAGATACCGCCACGGGTGGCGTGCTGCCGCTATCTTCCTGGCAGGCGCACACCGAGCCAACAGAACAACCGGCCTGGGCGCCACTCGCCGCCCACATCGAAGACAAAAATGATGAATGGCATTTCCATGCCGCTGCCAAAGACCAGTCCGCTCTCTCCGCAGCAAGCCTGAGTGCGGCGCTGAGCCTGCTTGACGAAACACCGCAGGACTGGAATGAAGCCGTCGAAAACTTCCGTCATGCCGAAAACGAGGAGCTGCGACTACACGAAATACGCAGTCGGGAATTCGAGAATTTCGTCGCCCTCGGCAATATGTGCCAGGAGATTGACGCACGGGAAGCACGATTGAAGCGCCTCACGCTGCGCGAGTCGGAAATCCGGAACGAGTTCGATGCGGCGCGGGTTGCACGCGATATTGCAGCCAACGACGTGGCGCTCGCCGATGCACAACGGCTGGCTCATTACGCGCAACGCCCCCAACTTTCAGCCATCGTCCTGTCGCTCGGCACCGTCTTGCAGCAATGGCACGACGGTAACCTGATGCATGCCTTGTTCCTTGAACACGCGGAACAACGCCTGAGCAAAGCCGAATCGCGCATCGAACATGCGCGACAGACGCTGGGAGCCATCGAGCGGGAGCGCGAACAGGAAATCGCCGCGTTCGCCGAGCAGCATCGCACGGCAAGCATGCTGAAAGCAGCACAGACCGGCACGAAGATCGCCATTGGTGACTTTTATCCGTCGCAGACGCACTGGAACGATGCGACGCTGGCCATCAATCGCCCGGCCCCCTGGTCGGACCCACTATGGAACGCGGCCCGCGCCAACGTTTTCACGGCGGCGTTACGTCTGCA
Organism: Rhodocyclaceae bacterium; assembly: GCA_049295655.1. GTDB lineage: Bacteria > Pseudomonadota > Gammaproteobacteria > Burkholderiales > Rhodocyclaceae > CAJBIL01. Next base: position 12,860 of record JBAQRB010000127.1, on the reverse strand, counting down.
TCACGCCTTCATTGCTGCCAACGCGGCGCGCTTGTCCGTCAACTTTGACGTGGTACTGGAAACACTCGCCGGAAAAACCGCCGACAACGCGCCGGCCGAAGCACTTGAAGCCGCATGGAGCATGCTTGTTTTTCGTCATCCCGGTCATTTGCGTCGAGTTGTCGGCAATCGGCCGGATATTTTCCAGCCAATCGCGCGAATCACTCGGCTGGCTGCTAATCGACGAAGCCGGGCGGATTCCCGCACCAGCCGCCGTGAGCGCCATCTGGCGCGCCCGACGAACCGTACTGCTCGGCGACAGCAGCGAGTCGCCCCCTACGGCAGAACTTTCCAGCACCATCCAGTCAGCATTGCGCACGCATTATCGGTTGGAGGATAACTGGCTGAACGACAACACCTCGGCACAACAACTGGCAGCCCGAACGAACGCTATGGGAAGCTGGCAAACAAACGATCACGCCCCCCTCTGGACAGGCGTGCCACTGGGCAAACGACCAGAAGAGCGTCACCCCTGCGTAACCGAGGAAGCACAGGAGGTCGCGGCATGACGACACCAATGCTGCAACGCATCAATACGACAGATATAACCCTGCACAAACCGATTCCCTATTCGGTCTACGACGAGCACGGCAAACTACTGCTGCGCCCCGGCACGGCGATTACCATCCCGCGCTATCTCGACATGTTGCTGGCACGCGGCGCTTACTTTGACAGTATCGAAATCCAGCAAGCCCAGCAGGCGGCAGCGGCAAAGAAAAAACCAGCAGAGCAACAGCCGGTTTTTGTGCAGGTCGAAGGCTTGTTGCTCAATTTGAAGCACGTTTATACGACCTTCGTCCAGGACCCCGGCCGGGTCGACCTGGCCAAGCGTATCCAGGCCCTGGCCCAGCAGCTGCAGCAGGCCTGCGAAAAGGATGCCGACGCAGCGCTGGCTGCCCTGCATCTCGACCAATCGGCGCCTTACCGGGTGCACCACCAGTTGCTGTGCGCAACGATCGTCGAACTCACGATGCGCGAAATGTCGATCGACGCGGATGAACGCCTGCCGCTGGTCTGCGCCGCCCTCACGCACGACATCGGCCTGATCGAGGCGGGGGACGCGCTGGAAAGCGCCAAACCACCGCTCCCGGCCGAACTGAAGGTGACCTTGCAGGCACACCCGGAACGCGCCGCCGGCATTCTGGAAAGCGGCGGCGTCAGCGACCCGCTATGGCTGGAGGCGGTACGCAATCACCATGAGCGCCTGGACGGCAGCGGTTACCCGAAGGGCAAAAGCGCCGACGAAATCGGGCTGGGCGGCCGGCTGCTGGCGATTGCCGACATCTATGGCGCCTTGATCCGCTCGCGCCCGCAACGCAGCAATGCCATGTTCCCGCAGAATGCGCTACGAGAGATTTATCTCGACAACGCCCGACTGGATGTCAAATTGATTCAGTTGACGATCAAGGCAATCGGCATGATGCCGCCCGGCAGCATCGTTCGCCTGCAGTGCAACGAAATCGCCGTTGTCCGCTCACGCGCTAACGGAGCAACGGCTGCACGGATATTTTCCGTTTACACCCCGGCCGGGATGCCGATCCTCAATCCGGCCGAGCGCGACATCAAGAACCCCATTTATGCGGTATCGGGGAAGGTCAACTATGACGAATGCCGCTCTGCGGAAGTCATCATGCGCAGATTATGGACAACGTGACGAACACCACCCAACGCTTCTTCTGCAGACAGGACAAGTCTCTCCCGCCTGTCACCAATCAATTCCTTGCGAGCCTTATTTGATGACTACCAGCCAAGACGACAGCACCCACGTCGAAAAACCCTTCCCCAGTGGCCATACCCTGGTTGCCGAAAACAACCTGGAAAACGTGTTCACGTCGGTGAACGATGCTTTTGCCGAAATGTTCGAATACTCGCCCGCTGCCCTGGTCGGTGCAAAACAGCGGCTGATCCGGCATCCGGACATGCCGCATCAGGTTTTTGCCTACATGCGCAAGACGCTCGAACAGAACCGCCCGTGGCAAGGCACCATCAAGTATCGCTGCCGGAGCGGCTGCTATTTCTGGTCCAATGTCATGATCGCGCCGATCCGCGAGAACAATGCGACCATCGGTTATCTGTCGGTGTGCAGCGAACCGAGCCGGGAGGCCGTGGCCAGGGCCGAAGAGCAATACCGGCATCTCGCCGAGAGCAATGCGCCGGCCGGTCCCTCGGTATCGCTAACCGATTTTCTGAGCGTCAAATCCGGCGTGATCATCGGCATCGCCTTCGTTTCGCTGATGATGATCGTCGGCGGCATCCTCGGCATCGGCGGATTGAACCACTCGAACGAGAGCGTCGAGACGGTCTATCGCAACCAGCTGAAACCGGCACTGATGATCGGCCGGATCACTTTCCTGATGGCCGACAACCGCTCGCGCATCGCCCTCGCCCTGCAGGATCTGGCGAATGCCAAGGCAAGCAACGATCCGTTGGCGAAGCGCCATCTGGCCTCAAGGACGCTGCTGCTCACCGGCCACGCCGCCATGGTGGAAAAGAACAAGCAGGAAATCGCCGAGATATGGGCTTCATTTACCCGCATCCCTCAGCACGAGCATGAGGCCGCACTGGTTCGCAACTACTGGGCGGCGCGACAGGCCTATGCCGACGAAGGGCTGAGCAAGGCCATTGCCGCGCTGGAGAAAGGAAAGCTGAGAGACGCCGAGGAGGTTTTCCGTCAACGCGTCAACCCGCTCTACGACGAAGCCGCGGAGCGCGCCGACCGGTTGCTGAGCACGATCAAGAAAAATGCCGAGGGCGAGTTGCAGTTGATGGTTTCCAACAACAACATGATCCGTTACATCGCCCTGTTCGGCATTGCCGGCGGCCTGCTGGTCATCGGTTTCAGCGGCGCATTTTTCCTGCTCGGTGTCGTCCGTCCGCTCGACCAGGCGGTTTCGCACCTCGAACGCATCGCCAGCGGCAACCTGAATGGCCACATCGAGATCGACGGTGGCGGAGAAACCGGCCGCCTGTCGCGCGCCATGGCGATCATGCAACTACGTCTGAAGGTGATCATCGACAAGGTTCGCGACACCTCGACGGCAATCAATACCGAATGTGCCGAACTGAACGAAGCGACGATGACGGTTGTCGAACGCTATGCCGAGGAACATGACCGGATTCATCATTTGCTCGAAACGGCGGACCGCAGCCACATCGAGCAGGTAGCTGTGCATGAGCACGCCAACGCGGCACTCGTACTCGCCGAAAGCATACTGCAAAGAGATCCAACGCCCACCGGCGAGGAATCCCAGCAATTGCTCAACGGCGTGCGGGAAGTGACCGCCTCGGCGCTGCTGCAAACCTATGTCAGTGACGACACGGTTCGCAACCTCGCCCAGATCGCCGAACTGGTGGTAGATAACCGTCAAACGGCACAGAACACCTGGAGCGCTTCGGAAAAAATGAAGGAAACGGCGAGCCAACTCGACGCCCGGATCAGGTACTTCAATTGACGCCGCTGCTTGGTCAAGCGCTTGCGAGCGAAGCCAATTTACAGACTCAACACTGAACGACGTGCAGAACATGCAATGCATCGCATCGTAATAAAGTACCGTGACTACCGCGGGGTCTGGATAGTCGAAACGGGTCCATGGCTTATTTCGGAACAAGATACCGTGAGCTGGGCGAAAATTCTCAAAGACCTCGGCTATCACGCACAAATAGAACGGCTGCGTGGGGCGGCGGAGTCAAGCCTGAAGCACAACGGCGAAATGACAAAAAAGTAACGCTGCGTAAAGTTTGAGACTGCCGTGAAACGCACCAACGAAGGACTGGTTCCCGCTCTTCTGCGTCTCAGCACTTTAGCCAAGAGGCACTTGGCCGCTACAGTCCAAGCGCGCTATGCGAGCCAAGGCGGACAAGTTGCAACACGGCATCATTCGACTTGCGGTAAATCAGCACCAGATCAGGCTTGATATGGCAATCCCGATGATCTTTCCAGTCGCCAGTCAGTGCGTGGTCGCGGTGCTTCTCGGTCAGCGGCTGGTCATTCGCCAAGGCTGCGATGACATCAGCGAAATCGCTCGCCAGTGTCTGCCGATGCAGGCCTTTGGCTTCGCGCTTGTAGTCACGCTTGAACTGGCCAGTCGGCTCAATCGTCCGCATTCAGGTTCGCCATCAGATCATCGACAGTGGCAAAAGACTTCAAACCGCCACGACGCGCTTCCTTCATCGCTTCGATGGTGGTGGCGTTCGGAACCAACGGCTCGAATGGCAATACCTTCTCGCGAGCTATGCGGGTCAACATGATGCGGAAAGCATCAGATACGGTCAGCCCCATTGCCGCCAGCACGGCGCTTGCCTCTTCCTTGATGTGCTCGTCGACGCGTGCACGAACAACAGCATTCGTAGCCATGATCTATTCCTGTTGATGTGTGAGCCACATTGTAGCCCATCGACAACGCTGCGCGAGAATTGATCCTAGAAAAAGCAGTTAACCACAACGAGCACGGCGAACACAACGGAAAAACAAAGACTTATATTGTCCTGATGAATCACCCAGCGGGTGAGCAACGAAGATCTGCAAAACTAAGGCTCTTCGTTGTGCCCGTTGTGTCGTTGTGGTTTGAACTGAGGTTTTTAGGTTGATTCAGCAGTTTCAAAATAAGAATCCCGGCTCGTGGCCGGGATTCTTATTCTTGGCTAAAAATTCAGTCGATCACCGGATGGCACACAGCCCGGATCGTAGATCGGATATCGTTGCCATCAAAGTCATGGGATCAAGAGGAGAGGGATCGAATCCGACCCGCTCATAAAAGGCTTGGGCGGACTCCGACAGGGCTTGGACAATCATTCCCCGGATGCCGATGGCGTCGGAGGCGGCAATGACCCGCAAACAGGCATCACGCACCAGAGCGCGGCCGATCCCGCCGTCTTGCAGCGAATGGTCTACCGCAAGCCGGCCGAGGACGACAACCGGGATGGGGTCGGGCATGTTGCGCTGCAAGCCCCCGGTTGCAGTCTCGACAGCCACCGCACTGGAGGCCAGCGCGTAATAAGCGACTACCCTGTTTCCGTCGCAGACGACAAAGGTGCGGGAAGCTCCAGTCGCCTGATTCTTCAAGGCACGCTGTTTTAGCCAATGATCCAGAGTTTCGACGCCGCAGGCGAAAGCCGTCGTGTCGTGGTGTGCGGCCAATGGTTCCGGTGCAGAAAGGCTCACTGCCGATCCCATGGGGCTGGCGTTTGCAAGGTTTTCAGGAGCCCGGGATTGGGGGCCGGGGCGCGGTCCAGGCGAACCAAAAACTCGGCGTACGCTTCCGGATTGACTACCAGCAGCGCCTGATCCAGCAGCGCTTCTTCGGCAGCGGCCCGGGCCGCGTCGAGAATGAAATCGGTGCGGTTCTTTCCCCGAACCTTGGCCGCCCGGTCAATGAGACCGCGCACTTCTGGTTTGATACGCAAATTCAGGGTGTCGCGCTTGGCGATGGGGTTGATCAAGGGCATGGCCGATCCTTTCTTTCAATCACCCCAGTGTAGCAGTCGTAGTGTCATTGTCAGTACGAATCACGCCTCATCGGCCTGTTGCATTGCAACAGAACCCGCTACCGCCCACCGCAAAATCTGGATGCCCGAAAAAACACACGCGATGGCGCCTGGCAAAAACTGTCACGAACCTGGCCTGAACGCACTGTTTATCGCCCCCGGTTTTTCCCGGGCAGACTTTTTGCGTTTCCCGCCCGCCTCGCTCTTGGCGCGCTTCATCCCTTTCGTCGCACCAGCTTCTTCAGCGATATTTCCCACTTCGCCGGCTGCCGCTACGGGAAGATCGAGGCTTGCCAGGGGGCGGCTCAAACAATGAAAATCAGGCGAGTGGAACCTATTCAGTTTTTCCGTCAGGAAAAAATCGAGCGACCACATTTTTCAAGGTCTGCATGGAGATTGGCTTGATCAGTGCGGCATTGAAACCATTGGCCATGAAACGGTCGATATCGGTCTGCATCGCGTGCGCCGTGTAGGCCACAATCGGCAGCCTGGCATAAGCGGGGTTGGCACGTAATTGCAGGCAGACATCCTCGCCGCAAAGGTCCGGCATACTGATGTCGAGCAGCAGGAGATCCACCGCCGGGTTATTGGCGAGCCAAGTGAGCGCGGCGGTACCGCCCTCGACATCGGCGCAATGCCAGCCCATTCTGCCAAAAAAAGCCGTCGCCAACTTGCGATTGACCACTATGTCATCGACCACCAGAACGCGCCGGCCCGTGGTTGGATTCATCACTACTGTTGTCATCATCACCTACACTTTATCGCCCGCGACCGGTAGGCGCACATAGAAAGTCGATCCGACATCCGGCGTCGATGTCACGCCGATCTCGCCGCCCATGTGCTCCACCATATGTTTCGCCAGAGTCAGCCCCAGACCTGTCCCTGCATGGTTGCGCGTGACAAACGTTTCGCTCTGGCGGAATTTATCGAAAATGAATTCCAGCTCCTCCCGGCCGATGCCGACGCCGGTATCCTCCACCTCGATACGAACGTACTTATCTTCACTCACGGCACGTATCGTCACGCCCCCCTTGTTGCTGAATTTCAGCGCATTGCTGGTCAGATTCAGCAGAGTCTGGCGCAGACGCATTTCGTCGACAAAGACCGTGGGCGGTAATCCGTCCTCGACGAGCTCGATCGACAGGTTTTTCTTTTGGGCAAAACCACGCTGAACGGCGAGCACCTCGCCCAGCAGTTTCGGCAAGTCGATCGATTCCAGGCTGAAATCCATCCGCTTGGCTTCGATCTTAGCCAGATCGAGCACATCGGTCACAAGCTTCAGCAAATGCTCGCCGCTCGTCCGGATGGTCTGTGCATATTCACGCTGCGCCGGGTTTTCCAGTTCGACTTCGAGCAGTTCGGCAAAGCCAAGGATGCCGTTCAGCGGTGTGCGCAGCTCGTGCGACATGTTTGCCAGGAATTCGCTCTTCATGCGGTTGGCCTCCTCGGCGGAACGACGCGCCTCCTCAAGTCGTCCGAAGGACTGCTGGACGTCGTCGGCCATGTGATTGAAGGACTTCGCCAGATCGGCCATCTCGTCCTCTCCGCGCACCGGCAAGCGATAGGCCAGATCCCCCGCCTGAAAGTGCCGGATACCGCCACTCATTTCGGTGATGCGGCCGGTCAACGCGCCAGCCATCCAAATCGCTATGCCAATCACCAGGACGATCATGAACACGGTCGACACGGTCAGGCCAACGGCGGTGCTGTTCAGATGTTCGCCAATGGTGTGCTGCAGGCCATCGCGCTCTTGCTTGAGCTTGCCATCGGCCAAGGCAATCAATGAATCGATACGCATCCCCGACTCGGTGGCTGCCTTGTGGAAATCATCGACGTTGGCGCCGATCGTCACATAACCGAAACCACGCTTGCTGGCGCCGTATTGACCGGTGAAATAGGGGATCGCCGCCGCCGTCGTCAGCTTCCACAGTCCGGAGAAAAAGATCGCGAAGGAACCCGAACCACCGTGCTCGGTCAGCGCATCCCAGCCGTGGCACTGCGGTGAGAAATTCAGATAGCGGCAATCGAGTCCGACGCTGCCCGAGCGGGTCGATTCCGGCGCCGGTTTGCGCTTCAGCGACTGGTCGCGGAAAGCGGGCACCGTCGGCTGGTATTCGGACCAGGGCTTGCCGCTCGCCTTCCAGGCTGCCCACAAATCGCCATCCATCCAGGGCGGTGCGGGCTGCCCGGTTGCGGGATCGTAGCCGACAATGAAATAGTCGCGCGGGTGCGAAATCGAGCGGCTCTTCCGATCCCAGATAAAGGCGTAGTTGCCAGAGGCGGGATCGGCGATCGGGGCAAAACGCTCGGGCGTTGGCCGTACCTTGTTGCTGAACGCCATCAGGTGCGCATGGTCGAGCGCCAGCGTGACGTAGCCGACGATGCGTCCATCCTTCTCGACGGGCGTGGCCCAGCGCACGATGCCATGAAAGCGCTTACCAACCGGGTTCTCCAGTCCGGCATAACCCGATTCTTCCGGCTCGAATGGTTTTTTCAGTTCATCGGCCTTCGCTTTCGTGTAAGGACCGATCCACTGCGCACGAACCGAAGCGCCGATCACTTCCGAAACGTAGATTTCGCCGGCCCTGAGTTTTCTCAGTTCCGGCCAGTACGTCTCGGCCTTGACGAAGGTGTTTTCCCGCCGGCTCACATCGCGCAGCCCCGGTTTGAGCAGATTGCCCTGCTGCACTTTCACCTTTTCCATGCCACCGGCGTCGACAAAACTCATTTCAATGAACAACGGGTGCAGTGCTTTGGCCCCGTAATTCTCGGGGAGCCGGCTATGAAAGTCCTTTGCATTGTCCGGCAAGGGAGCGCGCACCGGGTTCTCGGCATTGAACGGCTCTGCCGGCATCCAGGCTTTGCCGTCGCCGGTCGGCACGTACTTGCCATGCTCGTAGAGCTCACGCTTGTGACTGGTGAGAAAATGGCGATAGCTCGCCTCGGATGGCTCGACAGCAGCAGCTTTCAGAACGTCCTTGTCGCGGTCGTAAAGAAAATCGGCGACTTGCCGGGCAAGATCGGTGGTGAGCGATTCGATGGCCTCGCGTGAACGTTCATCAAGCGCGCGCACGGCATCGTCATTGGCGGTCTTGCCGGTCTGCTGCTGCGTGATTCGCATTGCATCGGCCATTTGCACGGCACGATACGAAACACCCGCGCCCAAATCCTGTGCTTCCTGCCAGGCGTACCAGGCAAGCAGCACCAATGGTACGACCTTGATGGCGACGAAAATCGCGATCAGCTTGTTGCGTATTCCCATACTCCCAAAAAACCGCGGGACATTCATCGTTTATTCTCCCCGCCGCCAGATACCGGTGCATCCAGCATCCAGTTCCGCACGGCATCGCCCAGATTTGTCAATGCGGCTTCCCAGAGCGGAAATTTCTCCCGTATTTCGTCAAGATTACCACTGCGAGCGGCTTGCTCGAGAACCTTGGCCAACTGCACGGTTGAAGGGCTGCTTGCGCTGCCTGCCAGCCCCTTGGCGGTATGAAGCGCCCGGCTGACAACCGTCAGATCGCCGTCGTCGAGCGCTTTAAGCAAAGTCCGGGTTTCGACCAATAGCCCCTGGATGATTTCCGGCAGGATGCCGATCGCGAGATCCAGATCGCCGTCCAGTTGCTCGATCATTGCCGCGGGATCAAAGACACAGGCTTGTGTCGGGGGGAGCGCGGCAGCCATTTCACCGACGACGCCACGGACGCCAAGCCAGCGGCGGATGGTTTCCTCCAACATCGTGGCGTCAATCGGCTTGGTCAGGTAATCGCTCATTCCGGCCGCGAGGACCCGCTCATGATCCCCTTCCATGGCATCCGCGGTCATCGCGACGATCGGAATATTCCGCTTCTCCACGCCGGCCTCGCCATCGCGGATGGCGCGGGTCGCGGTAAATCCATCCATCACAGGCATACGACAGTCCATCAGGACAAGGTCGTAGTCGCAGCGGGCAAGGGCGGCAAGAGCCTCTTGCCCATTGTTTGCCACATCTACCCGATGCCCTTGACGTTGCAACAGAACCAGAGCCAGCTTCTGATTGGTGGCGTTGTCTTCAACCAGCAGGACGCGCCCATGGTGCTTCGATTCCTTTAGCCGATGAGAGGTGATCAGTTGACGTGGTTCCGAGTGTGCGTCGCCGAATAGGGTATGCAGCGCCCGCTCCAGCAGATCGCTGCGCACCGGTTTCGGGAGATAGGCGGCAAAGCCCGCTTCCAGCAAGCGCTCCCCATCACCGCGCATGGCGACCGACGTAAGCAGCATCAGCGGCAAATGCGTATGGTCGGGATGCGCCTTGATGCGTTTGCCCAAGGTTTCGCCGTCCATATCCGGCATATGCATGTCGATGATTGCAGCATCGACCGCTCTGCCTGCCGCGGCTTCTTGTGCCAGCAGTTGAAGCGCCGCATCGCCGCTCGGTGCTGTAAGACTGACGGATTGCCACCGGTCCAGCAGCATGCCGATCAGCTTGAGATTGGTCGGGTTGTCATCCACAAGCAGGATGCGTTTGCCCACCAGATCAGCGGGAGGCAACTCGGCCTGCACCGGTTGTACCGCCGGCTCGGTAAATGGCAGAACAAACCAGAACGTCGACCCCGAACCGGGCGTACTGGTGACACCGATTTGACCGCCCATCAATTCGAGCAGGCGCTTGCAGATCGACAAACCCAGCCCGGTTCCGCCATAGCGGCGACTGGTCGAAGTGTCGGCCTGGGTAAATGGTGAGAACAACCGAGTCAGTTGCTCTGGTGCAATGCCGATGCCACTGTCGCGGATTTCGAAGCGCAGTTGCACTGGATTGCCGACATGTTCAACGCTGACGCTGACAGCGACTTCGCCCTTTGCGGTGAACTTGATGGCGTTGCCGATCAGGTTCAGCAATATCTGGCGCAGGCGCCCCGGATCGCCGCGCAGGCGGGATGGGACCGCAGCGGGCATCATGCAAAGGAACTCAATCCCTTTTTCCTCGGCGCGCAAGGCGAGCAGGGTGCTGACATCGTCAAGCAGGATGCACAGATCGAAATCCAGAATTTCGATATCCATTTTTCCCGCATCGATTTTTGAAAAATCGAGAATATCGTTGATGATGCCGAGCAGCGCCTCCGCACTCTGTTTTGCGGTTCTCGCGAAATCCAGCTGTTCAGCGTCAAGCGACGTGGTCAGCAACAATTCCGTCATGCCCAGGATGCCGTTCATCGGCGTGCGGATTTCGTGGGACATGTTGGCCACGAAACTGCTTTTCGCATTATTCGCACTTTCAGCCGCTTCACGAGCTTCGCGCAGGTCGGTTATATCGACCCGGAAGCCGACGACATGACCGTTCGGCGTACGCCGGTCGATCATCCGCAGCCAGCGGCCAGAGGACGTCCGCACCTCCAGTGCGCCCTCTCCGGAGCGGTGATGGCGTAGTGCCTGGGCGATCCATTCCTCTTCGTGGCCCACGGCTTCCGGGTATTCCCCGCGCAAGACACGGGCGCTAATGATCTCGGAAAACGTGTTGCCGGGCACAATCAAGTCGGCCGTAAGGGGGAAGACCTCTCGACTTCGGTCATTAAAGAAGATCAGACGATCGTTCTCGTCGTAGATGACAAAAGCCTCGTCAATCGCATCGATGGCTGCCCGCAGCGTTCCCTCGCTTCGCCGCAAAGCGTTGTCCGCAGCCTGTCTTTCCTCATCGCGGGCCAATTTCAATGAAGCGGCAAGCGCATTGACCGCACTCGCAATTTCCCCGGTCTCGCCACGCAATGCCGGGATGCGCTGGGCAAGGTCAGCGCCGATTCGCCGCAGGCCTTCCTTGATCGTCGCAACATCGCGGGTCAAGCGCGTCGCCACGATAAAAACGAGCGCCAGGGCGGCGGCCAGCAGCATCGCCGTGAAAGCATAAACCGTGAAACGCATGCGCTGGATCTCGGCCTCGATGGCGTCGATCAGCTGGTTCGCCCAGATATAGCCCACCACTTTCCCGTCTTCCCGGATCGGCGTCATCGCATTCAGGATATGTCCACGCACCAGAAAGCCGCTCACGACGGCCGCCTCGCCCCGCTCCATCACCTTGCGGCCCGGATGATCCGACGCAATGGAGAGCCCCACCTTCGCACGGTATTCGACACTCGGGCCGTAGGTAAGGATAGCGTCCTGTGCTCGATGGTAATAGCCGACGCCAATGCCGGGAAAGGAGGCTGCGACACTATCGGTATAGGAAGCAAGCGCGGTATTCAACGCCTTGATTTGGGAAGCTCGATCAGTATCGGGCGCCTGCTCGGCCGACACCACCCGACCGAAGCCGCCCCGAGCTTCCAGTTGGGAAAGCATCAGACGAGTGACACCAAGCAAGTGCTGGTGCTTCTCTTCCAAGATAGCCCTCTCCGCACCCAGGGTGAGGAAATGACCCAAGCCACCGATGGAGAGCCCAACCATCGGGATCAGCGCCAGCAAAAGACGAGCCCTCAACGATCGGGGCCATAATATTTTCAGAAGATTCATTGAAACATCTCAAAGGGGCGGTCTGAAGCGCTGCTGCTTCACAACGTTCCATCCTGCTTGAAGAGGATAGAGTGTATCATTTTTATCACTAATATCATTTTTAAAATGGTTCAATCGGCTGCCTTGAGGAATCCGGCCTGTTCTTGACCAAAAAACTGCCCCATCAGCGGTACATCAGGTGCAGTTTAAAAAACAAAAACCCGGCGCGCGGCCGGGATTTTTGTTCATGATCCAGAAGCGGAAAGAGGTATAGCACGCTCCCCCTACTTCTTCCGCACAGCCCGCTTGCGCTTCCCGCCCGCCTCGCTCTTGACGCGCTTCACGCTTTTCGTCGTACTGGCTTCGTCAGCGACCCGATCCGCTTCGCCGGGCGAGGCTGCCGCCACGGGAAGATCGAGGCTTGCCAGGGGGCGGCTCAGGCAGTAGAGGCGCTCACCATCGATACCGCCAGCTGTCGCCGCAAAAAATCGTGCGGCGTCGGCCGGTGCGCGGCGTAGCGGCGTGAAATCGGTCCCCTGCGTCAAACCGGCGACCCGGTCGACCAGAATCATGCACGGCGGGGTTGCTGGCGCCGAGGTATAAACCACCGCTGAACAGAGACTGGAAACACTTCCTTCGGAAAGAGATTGCCCCTCGCCATCGGGCTCGCCAAGCAGTGCATGCGCAGACAGCACCGGCAACGAAGTCTCGCGCCACACGGCATGGCCAGCCGTGATGCCGGCGCGCTCGACCTCCAGCACTTCGAGCACGCCGGCCACCGGGAGAAGCATCCCCAGACGACCGGCGCGTACGTGCAAATAGCCTTCCATCGCGATCCCCTTACGCGGCCTGACGCAACGGATCGAGGCGAATGATGG
>JBAQRB010000126.1:0-2419 GCA_049295655.1 Rhodocyclaceae bacterium | reverse complement strand
ATGTCGGGTTACGCTTCGCTAACCCGACCTACCGTTCACCTCAACGCGCAAGTGGAGAAGGGAAAGTTATTTCGCAGCGGTTCCTACCGTTGCCGGGCGATCCAGACGAGCCAAGGGTTCGCTAAGGGTTGCTTGCCCCGGGACAAGTTTCCGGATCGCTGGCGAAGGCATCGAGGCCGAAGCGCCGAAGACGCTCGAGGTAGCAGCCGTAGGATGCCGCCCAGCGGAACGCCCGGTCGTCGCGCAGCAGGCCCGGCAGGTTCGTCATATCGACTTCGGCGGTCCGCAGCTCTTCAGTACCGGCCGCCTGCATCAGTCCTTCGACCAACAACATGTCGGACAGCAGGTAGGCTGCGTATTTCAGCGGAATCGCGAGCCTGGTGGCCGTCTCGGCTAGCGTCAGGCCGGCCAGCGCCTCGATCGCTGCGCTCAGATCCGGGCGCTGCAGCGTATCGGGAGCAAACTGGTTCAGCAGGCGGGCAACGGCCGGAACGACGCCCCGGGTCACCGGGCGGCTGATCGCCGTCATGCTGACGCTGCCGCCCAGTTTCGTTCGGACGCTCTGCAGCCGGTTCGCCAGTAGCGCGCGGGCAGCCGTCAGCTCGGCGCCGGTCATCGGCGGCAAGGTGCACGGCGGCTGGCCGGTATCGCGGATGGTGCGGATGGCGCGGCAAAGCTCGCGCTGCCAGATTTTTTGCCCGAGCTGGTCGTTGAACGACGTCCGTTCGCCTGAAATCTGCAGGCTGCCGCCGCCGATATCGAGGACGTGGCTGGTCGTCAGCCGGCTGCCCAGCAACTGCCGTGCGCCGACGTAGCCGTAGGCGCCTTCCGAACCTTGCGGAACGACGAGGACGGCGACGCCGCTGGCCGCTTCGATGCGCGCCAGGGCCGAAACGAGCTGCCCGGCGTCTTGCTGCAAGGCCAGGCGCCAGGCGGAAAAACCACCGCCGACGCGGGCGCAAAGCGGCGAAAAACCGCCTTCCTTCGGCAATTCCTTGAGCGCAGAAATCGTTTGCGCAATCGTCTCTTCGCGGTCGCGCGCCGACGACAGGCGGCCCAGGTAATCGATCTCGGCGCGGGTAACTACCTGGCTGTCGGAGGCCCCGGCGCGAATTCCCGAGGAACCCATGTCAAAAGCGATCCGGCAGGGCTCATCGGCAAACGCGGCAAACGTCAGCGACGCGAGGATCGGCGCCAGTAGGCACCGGCGCCAGGCACATCGCACGCGCTTCAAAGGTGCAGGTAGCCCATCACGCCAACCACTAGTCCGATGGCGGTCGAGGCATAAACGCCGACCAGCATCCAGCGCTTCCGTGTGAGCAGGGTGATCGCCGACAGGGCAATGGCGATCTGCAGCAGCGTTGTCGCCAGCGCCCAGCGCTCATGCACGTGCATTTCCAGTTCGCTCTGGTGGTCGGCACCCTTGGCGACGGCTTCGAGCCGTTCGGCATCGGCCTTGATTTCTTCCTTCTCTTTTTTGTAGCGCTCGATGCTCTGCTTGAACTTCTCCTGCGTTTCGCCGCTCGTCAGGGCGACCGAAAGCTCCGCGAGGTTCTGCTTGTTGCTCTTGGCCTGGTAATAATTCCACTGATTGGAGGCCGACGTCTTCTGGATCGCCGCCTCGTTCTTGTAGAGCAGCGCGGCATTCTGCGAATGCCCGCCCATATAGCCGAAGATCGCGCCAACCGTCGAAAGAACGGCGGTCAGGACGGCCAGACGGGACGTGAAGCCGTCTCCCCCGTGCTGCGCGACGTGTTCCACCTCGTGATCGTGCGGGCCGTGTACGTGAAATCCATGACCGGACATTGATGTGACTCCCTGTGCTTGAACGTTGCGGATGTGGGGGTGGATTTTACCGTCCAGACCAGCGATCGGGGCGGCTCAATTGCCGCCGCCGCAGCGCATGGCGAACTTTTTTTCTTGCGCAAGCCCCCTCTCCCGTATTACCGTCCCGCCTCGCACCGACGCTTGCTTCGACGCTGCCGCATGGTCTGAACCGATGATCCTGGGAAAAGCAGTTAACCACAACGAGCACGGCGAACAGCGCGAAGCCTCCCTGAAGAGGGACAACGAAAAAACAAAGACTTATATTGTTTAATGAATCACCCTGCGGGTGAGCAATGAATATCTGCAAAACCAACGCTCTTCGTTGTGTCCGTTGTGTCGTTGTGGTCTGAACTAAGGCTTTTAGGATGATTGAACCGCAAGCCTCCGGGCTGCTCGCTGCCCTTTCCGCCGAGCTGTCGCAGCTCGATGCCGCCGGCCTCAAGCGCCGCCGGCGCCTGCTCGATGCGCCCTGCGGCCCGCTGGCGCGGGTCGATGGCCGCGAGCTGGTCAGCTTTTGCAGCAACGACTACCTGGGCCTCGCCAGCGACCCGGCGCTGGTCGACGCGGCCTGCGCCGGCGCCCGCCGCTGGGG
>JBAQRB010000125.1:0-9626 GCA_049295655.1 Rhodocyclaceae bacterium | reverse complement strand
TTGCCGCCGGCGTTCATCGCAATGTTGCCGCCGATGCACGAGGCCTCGGCCGAGGTCGGGTCGACGGCGAAGACGCGGCCGGCCGCCGCAGCGGCTTCCGAGACGCGCGCGGTGACGACGCCGGCGCTGGTGCGAATGGTGGCATAAGCTTGAGCGCAGCCGGGCAGGAGCATCTCCTCGACGGCGCCGATGGTGATCAGCTTTTCGGTGTTGATGACCACCGACAGCGGCGTCAGCGGTACGGCGCCGCCGGTGTAGCCGGTGCCGCCGCCGCGCGGGATGATGGTCAGGCCAAGCTCGATGCAGTCGCGCACGAGTGCGGCCATTTCCTCTTCGGTGTCCGGGTAGAGCACGACGAAGGGGTATTCGATGCGCCAGTCGGTGGCGTCGGTGACGTGCGAGACGCGCGCCAGACCGTCGAAGGCGATGTTGTCGCGGCGCGTGTGCTTGCAGAGCGTCTTTTTCACCCGCGCGCGCAGTGCGGCGGTGTCGTCGAAATGGCGTTCGAAGCGGCTGACCGCCTGCTGTGCGGCGTCGATCAGGCGCAAGACCTTGTCGTTGCCCTGCCGACGCTTGTCGATTTCGCCGAGGCGGTGGCGCAGCGCCTGGACCAGCGCATCGCGCCGCCCGCGGTTGGCGAGCAGGTCGTCCTCGAGGTAGGGATTGCGCTGGACAACCCAGATGTCGCCGAGCACCTCATAGAGCATGCGCGCCGAACGGCCGGTCACGCGCTCGCCGCGCAGTTCGTCGAGAACCGCCCAGTTTTCCGATCCGAGCAGGCGGATCACGATTTCGCGGTCGGAAAACGACGTGTAGTTGTAGGGAATTTCGCGCAGGCGGGCAGTCATGAGCAATCCAGGAGGCTTCCAAAAAAAGAATTTTAGCGTATCGCAGTGCAACACTGCAGCGACGAATGGACATCCCGCCTTGCGTAAGGTTTCGCCGATTTCGAAAGCGCGCTGCCCGGCGCGTCCGCTCAATCCCGGATGTCATCCGTGCGGCGGCGCCTTTCCTACCAGAGCGCGCCCTGCGCAACCAGCCAGTAGCGGGCGAACTTGCCGAGCGCCATGAAGGCGGCGCAGGCCGCCCAGTTGAGGCGCAGCCAGCCGGCCGCCACGCACAGCACGTCGCCGATCAGCGGTGCCCAGGCCAGCAGCAGGATCGGCGCCCCCCAGCGCTGTACGCGCTCCCGCCCTTTGGCCTTTTCCAGTTTCTGCCAGCCCGGCAGCCAGCGTCCGCAAGCGTAGGAAGTCATCCCACCGAGCGTGTTGCCGAGCGTGGTGAGCGCCAGCGCTGGCCACAATTGATCGGGGTGCAGCTTGAGCAGCCCGAACAGCAGGGCTTCCGAACCGCCGGGCAGGACGGTTGCGGCGAGAAAGCTGGAGACGAACAATCCCCACAGTCCGGCTTCGCTGCTGATGTTCAGCCACGCCATGCCGGTCCCACGCTGAATGCCAGCCCTGATTTCCGTGGTGCTAGAATCATCGGTTTTTCCAAAAGAGCTTTCGCTGCCATGCACCCGGATTATCTCGAAAAAATCCTCAACGCGCAGGTCTATGACGTCGCGATCGAGTCGCCGCTTGAGCTGGCCTCCAGCCTGTCGGCGCGCATCGGCAACCGTCTGTTGCTCAAGCGCGAGGACATGCAGCCGGTGTTCTCCTTCAAGCTGCGCGGCGCCTACAACAAGATCGCCAAGCTTACCGCGACGCAGCTCAAGCATGGCGTGATCTGCGCATCGGCCGGCAATCATGCGCAGGGCGTCGCCCTGTCGGCAGCGAAAATCGGTTGTCGCGCGGTGATCGTGATGCCGACGACGACGCCGCAGATCAAGGTGGCCGCGGTCAAGGCGCGCGGCGGCGAAGTGGTGCTGGCCGGCGAGTCCTACGACGACGCCTATGCCCACGCGCTGGCGCTCGAGAAGGCCGAGAAGCTGACCTTCGTCCACCCCTTCGACGATCCCGAGGTGATCGCCGGGCAGGGCACGATCGGCATGGAAATCCTGCGCCAGCACGCCAAGCCGATCCATGCCGTCTTCGTCGCCATCGGCGGCGGCGGGCTGGCGGCCGGGGTGGGCGCCTACATCAAGCGGCTGCGGCCGGAGACAAAGATCATCGGCGTCGAGACTTTCGATGCCGATGCGATGAAGAAGTCATTGGCCGCCGGCAAGCGCGTGCGTCTCGACCAGGTCGGCCTGTTTGCCGACGGCACGGCGGTCAAGTTCGTCGGCGAAGAAACCTTCCGCGTCTGCAAGGAAGTGGTCGACGAGGTCATTCTCGTCGACACCGATGCAATCTGCGCCGCGATCAAGGACGTCTTCGAGGACACGCGTTCGATCCTCGAACCCTCGGGCGCGCTGGCCATTGCCGGCGCCAAGGCGTATGCCGTGCAGCACAAGCTGAAGGACAAGACGCTGGTCGCCGTCGCCTCCGGCGCCAATACCAATTTCGACCGCCTGCGTTTTGTCGCCGAGCGTGCCGAAATCGGCGAGCAGCGCGAGGCGATCCTCGCCGTGACGCTGCCCGAGAAGCCCGGCAGCTACAAGAAATTCGTCTCGCTGATCGGCTCGCACAACATCACCGAATTCAACTACCGCTACAACGACCAGCATCAGGCGCATGTCTTTGTCGGCGTCCAGGTCGCCTCGCGCGCCGAGTCGCTGAAGTTCGTCGAGCAGCTGCGCAAGCACGGTTACGCAACGCTCGACCTGACCGACGACGAGATGGCCAAGGGCCACATCCGCCATCTGGTCGGCGGCCATTCGCCGCAGATCGACAACGAGATTCTCTACCGCTTCGAGTTTCCCGAGCGCCCGGGCGCCCTGATGAACTTCCTGAACAAGATGAGCGCCGGCTGGAACATCAGCCTGTTCCATTACCGCAACCACGGCGCCGACTATGGCCGGGTGCTGGTCGGCATGCAGGTGCCGCCGGCCGAAAAGGCCGAGTTCAAGACCTTCCTGAAAAACCTCGGCTACGCGCACTGGGATGAAACGGCCAACCCGGCGTACCAGCTGTTTCTTGCCTGAGCGTTCGTGAAAAAAGCTGTTTAACCACGGCGGGCACGGCGAAAAACCAGGGTTCGATCTTTTTTCCTGCATCGCTCTGCGGGCGATTAGGCCAATCCTTACAAGTCCTTGATTTTTCGCCGTGGCCGCCGTGTTCGCCGTGGTTAACTGCTTTTTTCAAGCTTATTTATCTGAACCGAAAGGACTGTTTCGATGAAAATCGCCAACAACGTCACCGAGCTGATCGGCAACACGCCGCTCGTCAAGCTGAACCGCCTTGCCGCCGGCATCGACGGCACGGTCGCCGTCAAGCTCGAGTTCTGCAACCCGGCGCACAGCGTCAAGGACCGCATCGCCGCGTCGATGATCGATGCCGCGCAGGCGGCCGGCCGGATCGGCCCCGACACCGTCATCCTCGAGCCGACCTCGGGCAATACCGGGATCGGACTGGCGATGGTCTGCGCCGCGCGCGGCATCAAGTGCTGCTTCGTCATGCCGGAGACGATGAGCCGCGAACGCCGCCTGCTGCTCAAGGCCTACGGCGCCGAGCTAGTGCTGACGCCGGGGCCGGACGGCATGGGCGGCGCGATCCGCCGCGCCGAGGAAATGGCCGCCGCCGATGCGCGCTACTTCGTTCCGCAACAGTTCGAGAACCCGGCCAATCCGGCGATCCATCGGGCGACCACGGCCGAGGAAATCTGGCGCGATACCGACGGCACGGTCGACATCCTGGTGGCCGGCGTCGGCACCGGCGGAACGATTACCGGCATTGGCGAAGTGCTCAAGGCGCGCCGGCCCGGCGTGCAGATCGTCGCCGTCGAACCCGATGCCTCGCCGGTGCTGTCGGGCGGCGAGAAGGGGCCGCACCCGATCCAGGGGATCGGCGCCGGCTTCGTGCCGAAGGTGCTGAACACCGAGATCATCGACCAGGTCGTTCGCGTCAAGGCCGACGACGCCTTTGCCGTGGCGCGCCGCATGGCGACCGAGGAAGGGCTGCTGGTCGGGATTTCCTCCGGCGCAGCGGTCTGGACGGCACTCGAAGTGGCGCGCCGGCCGGAGAACGCCGGCAAGCTGACGGTGGTGATCATTCCGTCGTTCGGCGAGCGCTACCTGTCGACCCAGCTTTACGCGCACCTCGACGTCTGAAAGAGGCCGCCGGACGGATCGCGGGATGGACTCGCCGCAGCAAACCGGCTATCCTGACGCTCCTCTTCGCGCCCGTAGCTCAGCTGGATAGAGTACTGCCCTCCGAAGGCAGGGGTCACTGGTTCGAATCCAGTCGGGCGCACCAGCAATGCATGAAAGTGGGCACTTCTTCTGAAGTGCCCTTTTTCATTTCTGCGACCACATTCCCAGGTGCAGCATGGCTTCCCTTCATGATTGCCGTATCACCCGACACGACAATTCCGTCGACAAGCACCTGCAAATAGCGCTTGGCGAATTCCTTGTTTGCAAGTTTCGAGCGGATGACTTTGCTGAAGGCGCGCCAGCCCCGGCCGCAAAGCTTTTGTTTCTCGGACGAGCAATGCAGAACGACTAACCTGCTATGCTTTGCAGGTACGCAATCGAATATCTCGATTGTCACCTGACACAGCGGGAGCTTGCATGGTTTGGTTGGTCCTGGCAGTTACCGTTGTCGCCGTGTTGTTGCTCATGGCCAAGCAGAAACAGTCGCAAGGGATCGCGTCCGGCTATCCCTATAAAAAACTCCCCACCCTATTCACCCCCGCCGAGTGTTCATTTTTTGGCGTCCTCGATCAAGCTGTCGGGAAGGACTTCCGCTTGTTCGGCAAGGTGCGCGTCGCAGACGTGCTTGCCCCGCGTGACGGCATGAACAAGTCTTTGTGGCAAACCGCCTTCAACAAGATCAATCGAAAGCACTTCGATTTCCTTCTCTGCGCCCCCGGCGATCTGTCGGTGCTTTGCGCAATCGAACTCAACGACCAGTCGCACAAAAAGAAGAACCGGCAGGATCGGGACGAGTTTCTGGCGGGTGCCTGTACGGCTGCCGGCGTACCTCTCATTTCCTTTCAGGCACGGCATGCCTACTCCGCCGCCGAGGTGAGCGCAAAAATCGTGGAAGCAATTTCCGGCTCATCAACTCCGGCATCAAGGCCGCTTGACGTAAAGACGGCAGCAGACATCCGGCAAGCGGAGCCAAGCCAAATATCCGGAGCAGACGCTGCGCCGATCTGCCCCCGCTGTGCTGGCTCGATGCTCAAGCGCACGGCCAAGGGTGGCGCGAACGCAGGTCAGCAATTTTGGGGATGCGCCAACTTCCCGACTTGCCTTGGAATCGTGAAGCTTTAATTTTTAATGTATTCATCCCCCGTGTTACTGTAACGGGCCAAGATGCACCAAATGAAATATGAATTCACTCGCTAAAGCCTCGCTTGGAAGCCATCCGCCCAACAGCCGGCGAAGGAACTTTTGGGAACCGATATTTTCTCAGAATGCCTTAGAGTCTTTTCCGTCATTCGACTGGAAGACTAATAACATCACGGGCATTTATCGGCAAACATGTGACGCTAATCAGCTGAAGGAACTTCGAGAATCCACTCATTTACCCGTACTTCGCAATTTCAAGTTTTCCGAATGTGACTTCCTAGGAATTTTTGATCTAGGACCATTTGCATTTAAAGATTGCACGTTTAATCTGTGCGACCTTGGACGTTCCACTTGGCGTAATATTAAGTTTCAGAATTGCAAGTTCTTAAGCTGCACATTTACGCAATCAACATTAGATTCGTGTCAATTCACTAAGTGCATATGGGAGAAAATAGGCTTCTCCGGAACTGAAACGCACATCAGAAACTGCCTCTTCACAAATCCCGCCGAGTTTGTTTACGCCGGTTATACAAACCTTGATCCTCAAATCCTATCGCGGCAGCAGGGCGACCTCAGCAAGGCGACCCATCAAGTAATGCGACTTGAGCAGACCAAGCTCAAGATTTCGCGGCTAATACTTAATAGTCAAGAGACTCAAGGCAACGATACCGAATACTATCAGTCTATTAAGACCTACCTTACGCTCAGTGTAGACGCACAGATTGCTGAAGTCCGCCATGAACTCTTTGAGAAGAAGCGCCCAATTTTCGATAGAGTTCGTTATTTATTCCTTCATCTCGAACGGCTGATTCTCAGTGCATCCGGCGTCGTAAACGACTGGGGTGCGAGTTTGGCTAGGCCAGCACTTATCGGGGTTGGGCTAGTTGCTGCATTTGCTATCTATTACAGATTCATTGGTATCCAAGATTCTTTGCTTAATGCCTTCTTCGCAAGTTTTGATGTAACGACATTAATTGGTTATACAAAACACGCGAATAAGGATGGGCACCCGTTTGAGCAGCTATCGTATATGGTTAATATGTTCTTTGGTCTATGGTGGTACTCGGTATTTGTTCCAACGGTAATCAATCGAATCAGCCGAGTACGTGCATAATGGATAACCATGAATCAACTTAATACCTTTTCCTCGGCCGCCATTTTTGGCTCTGTAGCGCGGGGTGATAACGATACGCTTAGTGATCGCGACCTGTTGGTTATATCTCAATGGCATGCGCCAGAACAGTCCGTGGAGTTGCTGCGTCAGTGTGGGTATTCTCCTGCGGCGTACACATGGCGATCTTTAGAGTCACTCTCGAGGCACAAGTCGCTATTCCTGTTACACCTCAAGCTCGAAGGCAAAATCGTTAAAGACGAGAATGCTCGATTGGAGGCATTTCTTTCGTCAGTTGAGGCATCACGAGATTATTCCACCGTACGTGGACAATCTGTTGCTCTAGCAGCGCTCACATCTGGTGTTCCTGATACCTATCAACTCAAACTTTGGGCAGCAGATGTTCTGGCAGTCGCAGTTCGAAACTACTTAGTGGCATTTGCTGCTGAGCGCGGAATGTTCATTTTTGCGTATAACTCGTTGATTGAATTTGCTGACAATCACTTCAAATTCAGTGTTGGTGCGAAACAGTCTCTTCTAGACCTTCGCAAGTGGAAAGCCAATTATCGAGACAAGGGTTTATCAATACCCTTGCCGATCACCTTAGATCAGATAGTTCTGGCTCAACAGGCTATTTCGTCAATGACAGGAGTACGTATTACGGGGAGGAAAATGGCATGTCATGAATTTGCTCACCAACTGCTGGACGTTGCCGTACCATCTGAGCCGTGGTACCACGCCGTTCGGCGCTACGAGGGTGCATATCGCTCAATTGACTCCCGATGCTTTGACAATGATTTGCTCGATGTAATTGAAAGCAAAATTGCGTCCCCCACTTGCTACACAAATGACGGACAAGTTCTATGGAAAGTGCTGCGTAAGCATGTTCGGCAGGCCTACGAAAAGAATAGCCATTGATAGCTTTTACAAAGCCACCCGATGCGGCGTCACCTCTTTGTAGAGGAGTTGCTGTCATAGGTACTATATTGAAGCCTTGTCGAAGGTGCTGTAACTAACGCACCAGCAAGACTTCACTCCATTTCCCCGTTTCCATTGGTGCCGGATCAATCGCGCGGGAGGGGCTTTTGATCGACCTGTCGATCTTCCCTGACGACGATGGCTTCCCCTTCGATCACCTGCCCGTCGCTTGGTCCATTGCGCAGGCCGCCAGTCGGAGCATCGATTGTGGCTTCCTTGATCGCCTTGCGCAGCGCGCGGGTTTTCCAGAAAAAGTAGCCCCAGGCGATCAGGCCGGCGACCGCCAGGACGCTGAGCAGCACCAGCGAAAACATGACGCCGAGGATCAAGAGCGCGATCGCCAGCAGGGTCGCGACGACTTTTTGCAGGAAGCCGGCATGCGGTGCCGGGGAAAAACGCTTCATTCGGGATTCCTTGAGTCGATGGTGAGTGTCACCGGGCCGTCGTTGACCAGGCTGACCTGCATGTCGGCGCCGAAGACGCCGGTGGGGACCGCTTGCCCGAGTGCGCCCGAAAGCCGCTCGACGAAGCGCGCGAAGAGGGGCTGCGAGATTTCTGCGCGCGCCGCCCTGGCCCACGAGGGGCGGTTTCCCTTGCGGGTCGATGCGTAGAGGGTGAATTGCGAGACGGCCAGAATCTGCCCGCCGCTATCGGCGACGCTGCGGTTCATGACCCCCTGCGCGTCGGGAAAGATCCGCAGGCGCACCAGTTTTTGCACCATCCAGTCCACATCCTGGTCCTGGTCGCCGTCTTCAAAGCCGGCCAGCACCAGCAGTCCGGCGCCGATCCGGCCGGTGATCGCGCCGTCGACGCTGACGGCGGCTTCGCTGACGCGTTGAACAACCACCCTCATGCGCTGGCCGATCCCGAACTTGTACCGACGCCGCCCACCGTCACAGTCCTCTCGCCCACGCCGGGCGCAGCGCGGCGGCGTCGGGCTGGGCGATGGCGCTGCGCACCTGTTGCAGCAGGCGTTCCTTGTCGGCGCCCAGCGTTCCCCTGAGCACCAGCCAGTTCGACGCATGGTCGCTGCGGAAAACCGTGCGCTGCAGCTCGAGCTGGCTCAGGAAGCGCTCCATTTCGGCGAATAGTTCGGGCTGGGTCAGCGGGCGCCAGCCCGGAAAGCCCGCGCGAAAGCGCGCCTCGCCGGTCGGGAAGCTGACGACCAGCGTTGCGGCGTACTCGGGCTGGCAGGCATTGAGCAGGCGCGCCGAGTGGTCGGCGTGCTGTGCCGAAAGCTGCGGGCCGCCGAGGCCGTTGAGGATCATCACCGAGCGCGTGATGCCGGCGGCGCCGAGCTTGTCGAGCGCCTCGCGCGTCGACTCGAAGGTTTCGCCCTTGTTCACGTGCGCCAGTACTTCGTCATCGCCCGATTCGGCGCCGACGTAGGCGAGCGACAAACCGGCGGCGGCCAGTTCGCGCAGTTCCTCGACCGATTTCCTGCGCAGGTTGCGCGGCAGGCAGTAGCTCGAAATGCGGCGGACGGCCGGCAGGTGCGTGCGGATCGCGGCGAGGATGTCGAGCAGCCGGCGCGTCGGCAGGACCAGCGCGTCGCCGTCGGCGAGAAAAACCCGGCGCACCTCGTTGCCGAAGCGCTCTGCAGTGCGCTCGATGCTGTCGAGCACCTCGGCCTCGTCGCGGGCGCGGAAGCGCTTCTGCGGTTCGGTGTACATCTCGCAGAAGGTGCATTGGTTCCATGAGCAGCCGTCGGTGACCGGCAGGATCAGCGATTGGGCTTCGCTGGGCGGGCGGAAAACCGGTTCGACGTAACGGATCGGCAGGCGGTCGGGCATCGGGTGGGGGGCGAAGTTTCAGTCGAAGTAAGTGCGTGCCGCTTCGAAACGCTGTGCGTAGTAGCGGTTGGATAGCTGGTCGATGCGCACGCGGCCGTTGGTTGCCGGCGCATGCACGAAACGCTGGTCGCCGATGTAGACGCCGACATGCGAGAAAGCGGTGTTGCGCGTGTTGAAGAAAACCAGGTCGCCGGGGCGCAGGCTGTTGCGCTCGATCGGGCGGCCACGGCGCGCGATGTCGGCGGCGCTGCCCTTGATCTTCAGGTTGCTTGCCTGGCCGTAGATGTAGCTGACCATGCCGCTGCAATCGAGGCCGGCTTCGGGGTTCTTGCCGCCGAAGCGGTAGCCGGTATCGATCAGGCCGAGCGCGAAGAAGGCCACCTCGCGGCCGTGTTCGCTGATCGGCCGGCGT
>JBAQRB010000124.1:0-4975 GCA_049295655.1 Rhodocyclaceae bacterium | reverse complement strand
GGCGGGGCGTTGGCTGCGGCGTCGGCTGCGGGCGGACGACCGGCTTGCGTTCGACCGGCTGCGGGCGTGGCGGGGTGATTTCCGGCGTCGGCGGCGTCGGGGCAATGATCTGCACCATCAGCGCGCTGAGCGGCGCCGGCAGCGGGACGACGTCGAGCGAGGCCAGCACGCCGAGCAGCGCGGCATGCGCGGCAACGATGCCGACAACGCCACCGACCGAGAAACGGTGCGCTGAGTGGTCGTTGTAGCGGTTCTGGCTGATGGCCGGGGCGGTGATCGCTGGCATTGGGGGGTGTTTATGTGAGAACGATTCGCATTATAAGTGAGAGTTGTTCGTGTTTGTTGCAAAATATTTCACCCCGCTTTCCCGGCCGCCTCAGTTGCCTTGTTCCCCCGTGATTCCGGCGCAGCCGCTGCCGTGGTCCTTGCGCGGCCGTGAGTAAATCGGCCACATGAACCCGCTGAAACAGGCAAACGGCAGTGTCCACAGGACGCTGGCCGCAGCCATCAGCAGGCGCGCATCAGCGCCGGGCCAGGCCGCCGCGGCGCGCAGCAGCGCGGCGAGGACGAGCAGCGCGGCGCCGGCCGGCACCCAGCGTCCCCGGTCGAGCGGGTAGCCGGCGTGAATTCGCCCGGCGATGTTGAGCACGACATAGACGTTGAGCCCGAGCGCGCCGGCCGTCAGCAGGTGGCGGCCGGCGCTGAAGCTTTCCCCGTTGCCGGCGAGCAGCGCCAGGCCGATCGTGCCGTAGCCCGCGGCCATCAACAGATAAACGCCGAACAGCATCAGCGGCCAGCGCCGCCGTAGCGCGCGGCCGACGTGCCAGTCGCCCTGCAGGTGGAAAAGCGCCGCCGCCGCGGCGAGCGCCAGCCAGCCGCCCAGCGCCGCGCCGGGCGCGACGAATTGAGCGGCGGTGTAGAGGGCGATGCAGGTGATCGCCAGATTGCGTCGGGGCGGCCGCGCGAGGTACGCGCCGTCCTTGCCGCCGGCCGCGTCGAGCGCGCCATTGACGATGCTCATCGAGATGCGGCTCATCGAGACGACGATCAGGATCATCAGCACGCCGAGCGCGGCGTCGAGCCAGCGCGCCGGCGCCTGCCCGCGCAGGGCGTCGACGTAGAAGCCGGCAACGACGACGGCCAGCGCCAGCAGCGACCACAGGAAACCCAGGTGGCGGCGCTGCGGGTCGTTCCACAGGCGCGGGCCGAGCACGGCGATCAGGCCGGCCAGGAGCCCGCCATGGGCGAGCGCCGAGAGGGCGATGCCCGCCGTGCCGAGGTGTCCCGAGAGCCAGAAGGCCGCGCGCCCGAACAGCCACAAGCCGGCCAGCGTGCGCACCGTACGTGGCGCAACGGGGGCGCTGCGCGTGAATTCGGGGATCGCCGTGAGCGAGAAACCGGCGACCGAGGCCAGCGCGAAACCGAATATCAGTTCGTGCGCATGCCAGACGAAGACCCCGCCGACGACGGCGGGAAGGGGCGCGCCGTGGGCGAGAAAGGCGCCCCAGAGCAGGACCAGCAGCGCGCCCGACAGTGCCGTGAGCAGGAAGAAGGAACGAAAGCCGCACAGCCAGAGCGGGTGGGCGGCTGACACGATCGATCGCGCCGGAGCGCCTGGCTTCAGCATGCCGTTTCCTGCTGGCGCGGTGCGTGGGACGCTTCGGGCGCCAGCGCGAAGCTTGCGCGAACGACCGGCAGCTGCAGCAGTTCGGCGGTCGTCCGGTAGATCGCTGCATCGTCGCGCAGCCGGGCGGGAGTCGGCAGTTCGAAGCGGTGCACGATGCGGCCGGGGTCGGCGGCCATGACGAGGACGGTGTCGGCCAGCCGAACCGCTTCCATCAGGTCGTGCGTGATCATCAGGACGGCGATTCCGCGCTTTTCCTGGTGTTCGAGCAGCAGGTCGTAGAGTTGCGCCTTGAGGCCGATGTCGAGCGCCGAGAAGGGTTCGTCCATGAGCAGCAGGTCGGGCGCCAGGACCAGCGCGCGGGCCAGCGCCGCGCGGCTCTGCATGCCGCCCGAGAGACGGTGCGGGTACTGCGCCAGGGCCAGCGCGTCGAGGCCGACCGCATCGCCGATCGCGTCGGCGCGCGCCAGGCGCTCGCCGCGCGCCATGCCGGCCGCCTTGAGGCCCAGCGCGATGTTGTCGCGCGTCGTTTTCCAGGGCAGCAGGTGCGGCTGCTGAAAGATCATCGCGGGGTGGCGGAAACTGTTTTCCAGCGTGCCGTCCTGCCGGACGAGCAGGCCCGCGCAGAGATGCAGCAGCGTCGTCTTGCCGCAACCGGACGGGCCGACCAGCGCCAGCACGCGCCCGGCCTCGAGATCGAGATCGATGCCGTCGAGCACGCTGCGCAGCGAGTAGGCATGGGAAAGACCGCGCACGGCGAGGCGGGAATTCATTCTAAAAACCTTAACGTGAAATATTTGACGCTTGGATAAAAAACGATTAACCACAACGAGCACAACGGGCACAACGAAATTCAATAGCGAAAACCTTCGTGCGCCATTAAGACAGAGGGTTTCTCATATTTTGTCTTTTCGTTGTGCCCGTTGTGCTCGTTGTGGTTAACTGCTTTTTTCATGTTCATTCGCACGCCAGCGCTCGAGTTCACGCTTGACCGGTTCGAGCAGCAGGTATTCGACGGCCAGCAGGCTACCGACCACGGCGCCGATCCAGGCCAGCGTGGCGGCCGTGTCGAGGTGCGAGCGGCTGACCGCGAGCGCGGCGCCGACGCCGTCGCTCGAGGCCAGCAGTTCGGCCATCACGACGACTTTCCAGGCGGTGCCGAGCGCCGTGATCCACGCCGGAAACAGGTAGGAAATGACGTGCGGCAGGTAGAGGTCGAAGAACTTCATGCGCGCCGGCAGGCGGAAGACGCGGGCCATGTCCTTCAGCTGCCGGTCGAGCGTGCGCGTGCCTTGCAGCGCGCCGACGAAGATCACCGGAAAACAGGCGATGAACACCGTGAATACCGGCGTCCCGTCGCTCGCGCCGAACCACAGCATGGCGAGCACCAGCCAGGCCACCGGCGGCGTGCCGAGCAGCACGGTGACCAGCGGGCGCGCCAGCATCGAGGCGGTCGGCGAAACGCCGGCGGCGAGGCCGAGCAGGCTGCCGGCGAATACCGCGAGCGCCAGTCCGCTCAGCGCGCGGCGCGCGGTCACCGCCAACTCGGGCCAGGCCGCGCCGCTCTCGGCGAGTCGGTAGAGGGTGGCGAGGGTCGTTCCGGGGTCGGGCAGGATCAGCGGGCTGTAGGCCATGCTGACCGCTTCCCACGCGGCGAACAGCAGGAGCAGGCTGGCCAGCGCCCCCCAGCCGCTCCACAGGTAGGCCGGCAGACCGCCCAGCCCGCTGCGCAGCAGGCTCATCGCGCCCCGCCGTAGAAGCTGTCGCCCGGCAGCTTGCCGCCGAGCAGCGCCGGATTGCGCGCCAGCAACTGTTCGAAGAAGAAGGTCAGTTCATCGCGCGCCTTGAGCGCCGGCACGGCGTCGAGCTGGCTGACGGCGATGGCGTCGGCGACCGCTTCCGGGCTCAGCGTGTCGATCCGCCGGGCGACGAGCTTGCCGCATTCGAGCGCGTTGCCGCGGCACCAGGCGAGCGATCTGGCGTAGGCCGCCTCGATCCGGGCGAGCAGTTCGGGGCGCTCGCGCAGGGCGCCGACGGCGGCGATGCCGGCCTGCGGGATGCGCGCCGGGCGGGCGAACAGGCGGCCCCATTCCTTCTGCAGATCGACGCTGCGGAAGAGTTCCGGGGCGATCAGCCCGACCGGGAAGGATTTCGTCTTGCGCAGCGCCATCGACACCGCCGGCTCGGCGAGCAGCGCGTGGTCGACGCGGCGCATGATCAGGAGCTGCATGGCGTCGAGCGGCGTCGCGACGTAGCGCAGGCGGAAGTCCTTGCGCGGGTCCAGCCCCTGCTGCGCGGCGAGCAGCTGGAAAACGATGTCGGGCATGTCGCCGCGAAACGGCATGGCGATTTCCTCGTTGCGAAAATCGCTCAGCGTCTTCTTGTCCGGCGCGCGCGAAACCAGCCACAGCGCGCCCCAGGTCGACACGTTGAGCAATGTGACCGGGGCGCCGCGATTGTGCAGATTGGCGGCGACGTTGGTCGGCATGGCCAGCAGGTCGGCCTGTCCGTCGAGCGCCATCACGCGCAGCTGGTCCGGGTCGCGCCATTGCACGAAGCTCACCTGTTCGGCGAGGTCGGCCAGCGCGCCGCTGTCGACCATGTGGATGAGCGGCATCGAGACGGCGGCGCCGGGGCCGGCGAGGACGAGTCTGGGCAGCTTGTCGGCGGCAAAAGCGGCTTGCGGGAAGATGCCAAAAACGGCGAAAAAAACGATGGCCGAGAGCAGGCCGCCCCCGAGAACGAAACGCAGGACGGGCATCAGAAGCTGCCTTTCCAGCTCAGTTGCAGGCTGCGGCCGGGGGCCTGGATTTCCTGGCCGGAAACGCCTTCGGCCAGATGCTCGTGATAGCCCTTGTCGGCGAGGTTCTTCACGGCGACGCGGACGCTCTGCTTCTGCCAGCGGTAAGTCGCGCCGAGGTCGGCGGTGGCGAAGCCGGCCGTGGCGTTTTCGCGGCCCTTCGCAAAAACCGTCGCCACGCGGGTCTGCTCGCGCACGAAGCGGCCGGTCAGGTCGGCGCTCCAGCCTTCGGCCACGCGGCCTTCCCAGCCGAGTGAGAGTTCGTCGGCCGGCATCTGGAAGAGCGGTTCGCCGAGCGTGTCGTTCTCGCCGCGCAGCAGCGAGAGTCCGGCGTTCAGCCATTGCCCGGCGGCGACCTTGAGCCGCCCCTGCGCTTCGAAACCGCTGATCGTCGCCTGGCCGATGTTCACGGTCAGCTTGCAGGCGCCGGCATTGGCCGCGCCGCACGCGCTGCTGGCCGCCGCGCTGCCCGAGATGTCGAGGCCGCTGATGTAGTCGTCGATCCGGTTGCGGTACGCAGCAACGCGGTATTCGGCACCCGCGCTCTGGCC
>JBAQRB010000123.1:0-8345 GCA_049295655.1 Rhodocyclaceae bacterium | reverse complement strand
AAGAAAACCACCAAGGCCAAGCGTCAACTGCGCGGCACAACCGGAGTGCATGACTCCGACAAGGCCATGGTTCGCGCCATGCTGCCTTACGCTTAAGGAGATTAAAGATGCCCCGAGTTAAACGTGGAGTAACGGCGCGCGCGCGCCACAAGAAAATAATTGCAATGGCCAAGGGTTACCGCGGCCGTCGCAAGAACGTATATCGCATCGCCAAACAGGCGGTGATGAAGGCCGGTCAGTATGCCTACCGTGACCGTCGTCAAAGGAAGCGTCAGTTCCGTACCCTGTGGATTGCGCGTATCAACGCAGCCGCTCGCGAACTTGGCATGAAGTACAGCACCTTCATGAATGGCCTGAAGAAGGCGCAGATCGAAGTCGACCGCAAGGTGCTGGCTGATCTGGCCGTTTTCGACAAGCCGGCTTTTGCTGCTCTGGCCGTTCAGGCCAAAGCCCAGCTCGGCGCCTAAGCAAAACGAGTGTCAAAAAAGGAGGCGCAAGCCTCCTTTTTTTTCGATGAAGTCTTGGAATTATGCAGAACCTCGATCAAATAGTTCACGAAGCTTCAGCCGCCTTTGCGGCGATCAACGACCCCGACGCGCTGGAGCAGGTCAAGGCGCGCTACCTCGGCAAGAGCGGGCAGATCACCGAGTTGCTCAAGGGGATGGCCAAGCTGTCGCCGGATGAGCGCAAGACCGCCGGGGCAGCCATCAACCGGGCCAAGGAATCGATCGAAACAGCGCTCAACGCGCGTCGCGAGGCGATCCGGCTGATTGCGCTCGAAGCGCGTCTGGCCGAAGAGGCGCTCGATGTGACCCTGCCGGGACGGGGCGAGGCCTGTGGCGGTCTGCATCCCGTGACCCGCTCGCTCGAACGGATCGAAGCGTTGTTTCGCTCGATCGGTTTTGAAGTGGCCGATGGCCCTGAAATCGAAGAGGATTTCCAGAATTTTACGGCACTGAACACGCCCGAAGACCATCCGGCGCGTTCGATGCACGACACCTTTTATCTGCAGGACGAATCCGGCAAGGTTGCCGAAGGCATCCTGATGCGCACGCACACGAGCCCGATCCAGGTGCGCTACATGCAGGCGCATGTGGCGAAATACGCGCACCTCAAGACCATGCCTGAGATCCGCATCATTGCGCCAGGCCGCGTCTATCGGGTCGACTCCGACGCCACGCATTCGCCGATGTTCCACCAGGTCGAGGGCCTGTGGATCGGAGAGCAGGTCAGCTTTGCCGACCTGAAGGGTGTCATTGCCGATTTTCTGCGCCGCTTCTTTGAAAGCGACGACCTGCAGGTCCGCTTCCGTCCCTCATTCTTTCCGTTTACCGAGCCATCGGCCGAGATCGACGTCGCTTTCATGAGCGGTGCGCTCGAAGGCCGCTGGCTGGAGATCGCCGGTTGCGGCATGGTGCATCCAAACGTATTGCGTCATGTCGGCATCGATCCCGAGAAATACATCGGCTTTGCCTTCGGGATGGGGCCGGATCGTCTGACCATGCTGCGTTACGGGGTCAATGACCTGCGTTTGTTCTTCGACGGCGACCTGCGCTTCCTGCGTCAATTCGTTTGATATCTGATTGCCCATGAAATTCTCTGAATCCTGGCTTCGCAGCTTCGTCAATCCCGCCTGTTCGGGCGACGAGCTTTCGCACCTTTTGACCATGGCTGGCCTCGAAGTCGAGGAAGAGGAAACGGTTGCGCCGCCCTTCGCCAGTGTCGTCGTCGGTCATGTCCTCGCGGTGAGCAAGCACCCCGATGCTGACCGGCTCAATGTCTGTTCCGTCGACATCGGCCGCGGCATGCCTCAGCAGATCGTCTGCGGTGCGCCGAATGTTGCCGTCGGCCTCAAGGTGCCCTGTGCGCTGCCGGGTGCCGAGTTGCCCGGAAATTTTGTCATCAAGGTCGCCAAGGTGCGCGGCATCGAGTCTTCCGGGATGCTCTGTTCGGCCAAGGAACTCGGCATTGCTGATGAAGCGTCGGGTCTGCTTCTCCTGTCCCCCGATGCCACGGTCGGCGAAGATATCCGGCGTACGCTCGATCTCGACGATCGCCTGCTGACGCTCAAGCTCACGCCAAACCGTGCCGACTGCCTGTCGGTCAGCGGTGTCGCGCGCGAAGTGGCCGCGCTGACCGGTGTGCCCGCCTCCTATCCGGTCATTGCCGACGTGCCGGCGACGATCGCTGCGCGTCGCGACGTCGTGCTCGACGCGCCGGAAGCGTGTCCGCGTTACTGCGGCCGGGTTATTGCCGGGGTCAATGCGAAGGCGGCAACGCCGGACTGGATGAAGCGTCGCCTCGAGCGCAGCGGCCTCCGGCCAATTTCGGCACTGGTCGATGTCACCAATTACGTGATGCTCGAACTTGGGCAGCCGCTGCACGCTTTCGACAACACCAAGCTTGCCGGGGCGGTTCATGTCCGCATGGCAAGCACCGGCGAAAAGATATTGCTGCTCAACGAGCAGACGCTTGAGTTACAGGAAGACGTGTTGCTGATTGCCGACGACCAGCGTCCGCTGGCGATGGGCGGAATCATGGGCGGAGAGGAAAGCGGTATCACGCTGGAAACCAGCGAAATGTTCCTCGAATCGGCGTTTTTTGCACCGAAGGCGATCGCCGGTCGCGCGCGGCGCTACGGCTTCGTCTCGGACGCTTCTCACCGTTTCGAGCGTGGCGTCGATTTCGGCGGCACGCGCCGTGCGCTGGAGCGCGCGACGCAGCTGATCATCGAAATCTGTGGCGGGCAGGCCGGCCCGGTCAGCGAAGCCAGTGCAGCGCTGCCGCTGCGGCAGCCGGTGCGTCTGCGTCCGGCGCGGGTCGCCAAGGTGCTCGGTGTCGTCTTTACGGCGGAACGCATCGGCGAGTTGTTTGCCCGTCTCGATCTGACCTTTGCGCGTGCCGGTGACGACTTCATCGTGACGCCGCCGAGCTACCGTTTCGATATCGAGATTGAAGAAGACCTGATCGAAGAGATTGTCCGCCTGCACGGCTACGACAATATCCCGGCGCGCGCACCGTGTGCTGCGCTGACGATGCTGCCATCGACCGAAGATGCCCGCCCGATCTCGCGCGTTCGTCAGATCCTGGTCGATCGCGGCTATCAGGAAGTGGTTAACTTCGCTTTTGTCGAGGAAGGCTGGGAAACCGATTTTTCGGCCGCTACCCGACCGATTCGCTTGGCCAATCCGATTGCCAGCCAGTTGAGCGTGATGCGCTCGACGCTGATCGGCGGTCTGCTGGCGAACGTCGTGACCAACCTCAAGCGCAAGCAAAACCGTGTTCGCGTTTTCGAAACAGGTCGCTGCTTCTTTCGCGATGAGCAGGGCGGTCCGGTTCCGGGGTTCCGCCAGCCGTGGAAGCTCTCCGGCTTGGCCTACGGCGCGGCAACCCCCGAGCAATGGGGAGCGTCGGCTCGCAATGTTGACTTCTTCGATATCAAGGGTGATCTGGAGGCCTTGCTGGCCCCCGCCGTGCTTCGCTTCGAGAAGGCGGCCCATCCGGCACTGCACCCGGGGCGCAGCGCGCGCGTCGTTCTCGACGGACAGCTCATCGGCTTCGTCGGCGAACTGCATCCGCAGTGGCTGCAGAAATACGACCTGCCGCTTGCGCCGGTGCTTTTTGAGCTCGATCTCGATGCGGTGAAGCTGGCCAGGCTGCCGCACTATGCCGAGGTTTCGCGTCAGCCGCCGGCGATTCGCGATCTGGCGATCGTTGTCGAGCACGATCTGCAGTTGCAGCCCTTGCTCGACGGCATGATGAACAACCGTCCGGCCATTGTTCAGGACATCCGTTTGTTCGATGTTTACACCGGAAAAGGCATCTCGCCCGGCAAGAAAAGCCTTGCGTTCCGCATAGTTATGCAAGATACTCAAAGGACTTTGCAAGATGCGGAAGTCGACGCCGCAATGCAGCAATTGATCGCCTATTCGCAGCAGGCGTTTGCCGCACAGCTTCGCGTCTGACAGGGAAGAATAATGACGCTTACCAAAGCAGAACTCGCTGATTTGTTGTTTGAGAAAGTTGGCCTCAACAAGCGTGAGGCCAAGGATATGGTCGAAGCCTTCTTCGAAGAGATCCGTAATGCGCTTGAGCGTGGTGATGGCGTGAAACTCTCCGGTTTTGGCAATTTTCAGTTGCGTGACAAACCGCAGCGCCCGGGCCGAAACCCGAAGACCGGTGAAGAAATTCCGATTACTGCGCGTCGCGTCGTCACTTTCCATGCCAGTCAGAAGCTGAAGGCCGAAGTGGAGTTGTCGTACGATGGAATCGAATCCTAAAGAAAACGGCAAGGAGCCGTTGCCACCCATTCCGGCCAAACGCTATTTCACGATCGGTGAGGTCAGCGAGCTTTGCGGCGTGAAGCCGCACGTCCTGCGTTACTGGGAGCAGGAGTTTACCCAGCTCAAGCCGGTCAAGCGCCGTGGCAATCGTCGCTATTATCAACATCACGAAGTGCTTCTGGTTCGCCGTATCCGCGAGCTTCTCTACAGCCAGGGTTTTACGATCAGCGGTGCCCGCAATCGTCTGGACGAGAGCGTTGTCGAGGCCAAGCAGTCGACCTTGACCCCTGAGGTGCTGCGTGAAGAATTGCTGCATATCGCTGAAATGTTGCGAATTTGAGCTGCAGCGTCGATTTCTGTTATAATTCGCCGCTGTCGGGGCGTAGCGCAGCCTGGTAGCGCACTTGCATGGGGTGCAAGGGGTCGTGAGTTCGAATCCCACCGCCCCGACCAACGGAATCAAGCAAAAAGGCCAATCTTCGGATTGGCCTTTTTGTTTCGCTGAACAGCCTGAAGTCAGATTGCTGGCTGCTTCGATCAGGCGCACGACCTTCTCGAAGCGCTAAAAAAATCTTATACTGCTAGGAAGTTAGCGGCACAGAACAGCGTGCGACTATCCGGTCATGCCAACGATTGAAGGTCTGACAGGCTGCAGGTGGGGGCCGCTTTCCCCGACATCATGAAACAGCCGGTGGATTGCCGGTTTTTTTGTATCCGTTCTCCGTTTTTCTTGGGTTTTTATGCGGATTCTGCTTTGTAATGACGATGGCTATTTCGCCCCGGGGATTGATCATCTGGCCCGTGCACTGGCAGAAGTGGCCGATGTTACCGTTGTCGCGCCGGAGCGCGACCGCAGCGGTGCCAGCAATTCGTTGACCCTCGATCGCCCGCTTTCGCTCAAACGTTCGGCTAACGGTTTTTACTACGTGAACGGCACGCCAACCGATTGCGTCCATCTGGCGGTGACCGGAATGCTCGATGAACTGCCCGATATGGTTGTTTCCGGGATCAATCACGGCGCCAATATGGGCGATGACACCATCTATTCTGGCACCGTTGCGGCCGCAACCGAGGGCTTTCTGCTGGGCGTGCCGTCGATTGCCGTTTCGTTGTGCAGCAAGAGCGGCGGGCATTTTGTGACCGCTGCACGCGTTGTTCGCGAGCTTGTCGAGCGCTTGCAGCGGCAGTCGCTGCGCGAGCCGGTACTGCTCAACGTGAATGTTCCCGATGTGCCCTACGAGCAGCTGTGCGGCAGCGTCGTCACCCGCCTCGGCAAGCGCCACAAGGCGGAACCCGTGGTGCGGACGCTGACGCCGCGCAACGAGACGGTATTCTGGGTCGGCGCCGCCGGTGAAGCGCAGGATGCCGGCGAAGGGACCGATTTCCATGCGGTGCGCAATAATCAGGTATCGATCACGCCCTTGCAGATCGATCTCACACATAACGCCCAGCTCCCGCTGGTGCGTCACTGGCTAGAACAATGACTCGAGGCGTTCCCGGTATTGGCATGACGTCACAGCGGACGCGCAACCGCATGATCGAGCGTTTGCGCGAACAGGGCATTGGCGACGAGAAGGTGCTGGCAGCCATTGCTGCCGTGCCGCGCCATGTCTTTGTCGAGGAAGCGCTGGCTTCGCGTGCCTACGAAGATACGGCGCTGCCGCTCGGGCATCAGCAGACAATTTCGCAGCCGTTCATCGTTGCGCGCATGATCGAGGTTCTGCGGGTGGGCGGGCGCGAACTCGGCAAGACGCTGGAAATCGGTGCTGGCTGCGGTTACCAGGCTGCCGTACTGGCGCAGCTGACCAACGAGGTTTATGCCCTCGAGCGGATCGAGCCGCTGCTGGAGAAGGCCAAGGTCAACTTGCGGGCAATTTCGCAACTCAATGTCCGCTTGAAGTACGCCGACGGCCATTTCGGCCTGCCGGAAGCGGCGCCGTTTGATACGATCATTCTTGCGGCGGCAACGGCGCGCGTCCCGCCGGCGCTTTTGCAGCAGCTTGCGTTGGGTGGCAGAATGATATTGCCATTGGGGGGAGGAGGAGAGCAGTATCTTTCCCTGATTGAGCGCCGGGCCGAGGGTTATGTGGAGTCTCGCCTGGACGCTGTTCGTTTCGTTCCGCTGCTTTCGGGAGTCGAATGAGCTATCACCTCGTTTCTGTCAGGCTGGGGGCGGCATCCTTGCTCGTCAGCGCGCTGCTTCTCGGGGGGTGTGCCAGCAACGTGCCGGCACCGGTTGTTGAGCGCGCTGCTCAGCCGGCCGCGCTGCCCGCTGTTCCGCTCGCAGGCAAGGAGGTCTATACCGTCAAGAAAGGCGACACCTTGTACAGCATCGCGCTCGATCAGGGGCTTGACTACAAGGAACTGGCAGCCTGGAACAACATCGATAATCCAAACCGGATCCTGATCGGCCAATCCCTGCGCGTCAAGGCAGCGGGGGCTGCGGACGTGGCGGTCGCCAAACCGGTGGTCAGCGGAGCGTTGGTCGAAAATCGCTCGCTGGACGGCAACGGGAGCAGCAACAGCGACGGCCTGAAGCGCGAGCCGAAGGCCGGCAAGGAACCCTATTCCGATCAGGCGCTGGCACTCGCGCTGGCTCAGGGGCAGCAGAAGCCGCTGGAAGCCGTGACGCCTGCCGCGATGAAGCCTGAGCCGAAACCCGAATTGAAACCGGAAGTAAAGCCCGAGTCGAAATCGGCCGAACCGGCAGTGGGCGGCGATGAGTTCGTCTGGCTCTGGCCGGCCAGCGGGAAGACGATCGCTACCTTCAGCGAAGGCGCCAGCAAGGGGGTCGATATCGCCGGCAAGGCGGGCGACCCGGTGCTTGCTGCCGGCGATGGCAAGGTCGTGTATAGCGGTACCGGCCTGCGCGGTTACGGCAAGCTGGTGATCGTCAAGCACAACGGTACCTATCTGTCGGCCTATGCCCATAATCAGAGCGTACTGGTGAAGGAAGGGCAGGCCGTGAGCAAGGGCCAGAAAATTGCCGAAATGGGCAGCTCGGATGCCGATCAGGTCAAGCTGCACTTCGAGGTCCGGCGTCTGGGCAAGCCGGTCGATCCGCTGAAATACCTGCCGCAGCGCTGAACATGGCCGACGACTCCGATTTCGATCCTGATTTTACCGACGACGAAATTCCGGAGCCGGAGCCGTCTGATGAGACCCTGCTGCCCGAGGCGGAGGTTGAAGTCGAGGCTGCGTTGTCCGCCGAAGTCGAGCTGATCAACGACGTCACCCAGCTCTATCTGAACGAGATCGGCGCCAAGCCGCTGTTTACGGCGGTTGAGGAAGCGGCCTGGGCACGCCTCGCACGCGCCGGCGATTTTCCGGCGCGGCAGAAAATGATCGAGCACAATCTGCGGCTCGTCGTGAATATCGCCAAGCACTATCTGCACCGGGGCATTCCGCTCCTCGATCTGATCGAGGAGGGAAATCTCGGCCTGATTCACGCCATCGAAAAGTTCGACCCCGAGCGCGGCTTCCGTTTTTCGACCTATGCGACCTGGTGGATCCGGCAAAGCATCGAGCGCTCGATCATGAACCAGTCACGCACGATTCGTCTGCCGGTGCACGTGGTCAAGGAAATCAATCTCGTCCTGCGTGCCATTCGCCATCTCGAGTCAGCCAACGGGCGCGAGTTCAGCGTTGAGCAGATCGCGCACCTGATCGACCGGCCAATCGAAGACGTACGTCGCGTGCTGGCGCTTAACGAGCACATCGCCTCGCTCGATACGCCGCTGGAGGTCGATCCCAGCCACACGATCGCCGACGCGATTGCCGACGACAATGCGCTCGATCCGGAGGAGTTGTTACAGTCGAACGAGATTGGTGCCTTGCTTGAGCGCTGGGTCGGTCAGCTTTCCGACAAGCAGCGGCAGGTGATCGAGCGTCGCTACGGTCTGGGCAATACGGACGTGTGCACCCTTGAGGACATCGCTGTCGATCTGGACCTGACACGCGAACGTGTGCGCCAGATTCAGATCGAAGCGCTTGAGCAGTTGCGCCGCATCATCAAGCGCGGGGGTGTGACCCGCGACAACCTGCTGTAGGTCTCGATCGTCC
>JBAQRB010000122.1:0-9672 GCA_049295655.1 Rhodocyclaceae bacterium | reverse complement strand
ACGCCGGCCGGCGCCACGCTGGCCACCGCGACGCTTGCATCAACGACGACGACCGGCGCCACAGCGGCGGCAGTCGCCGTCGTGACGCTGGATCTGACCGAGGCAGCGCTGCCGGCAACGATTGCAGCGCCCGTCCCGAGCCAGTTCCCGGCCACGACGAATGCCGAAGAAATCGACACCAACGGCAGCGCATCGGCGGCCACGCTTGCGCTGCAGCGTTTGCTGGCCGATCCGGCGCGGCTTGCCCGAAACAACCTGCTCGATCCCGCCTACGCCTCGCTTGCCGCTGCATTTCACGTGAGCGATTTTGCCTTGCCTGGGCAAACGCTCGATCCGAACGCAGGCTTGCCCGACTTCCCGCCACAGGTACTGGCGGTCGCGCCGGCTGACGGCGTTGCCTACTACAAGGAAGCCGCCGAGGATACCCGGAGCCGCGTTGTGAAGCACATCAACCACCGCGCTTGACCCCTGCCGTGGCCGGGCCTCGCGCCGACGCTCCCTGATCCTCGCTAGTGCACCTTGATTTCAGTCCACAAGCGCGAGAGCAGGCGGCGGCTGCGCAGATCGAAGTCGCGCAGCATCTGCAGCTTCCGTGCCTCGGTGGGCGGCGGGAAAATCGCCGGATGGTCGGCAATCTCCCGGCGGATCAGCGGCGTCGCGGCGGCGTTGGGGCTGCCGGCGCCGATCAGGTTGGAGACGTCGGCCGCATTGCTGCCGTCGAGCATGAAGTCGATGAAGCGATGTGCCAGATCGGGCCTTGCCCCGGAGCGATGCAGCACGAAACTGTCGAGCGCGAGGACGGCGCCTTCCTTCGGGATCGAAAAGCCGATCGTGAACGGACGCTGCGCGGCGCGCGCATCGGCGGCGGCACGGAACATGTCGCTCGAGTAGCCGTGCGCGACCCAGATGTTGCCGATCGCCAGATCCTTGATGTAGGTGCTGTTCGAGAAGGTCGCCCAGTACGGCTTGGCGCGCAGGATCAGGCGCTTGGCCTCGCTCCAGCGCGCCGGGTCGGCGTCGTGCACCGAGTAGCCCAGATAGATCATCGCCGCCGCCATCAGTTCGCGGGCGCTGTTGAGCACGGTGACGCGGCCTTTCAGCTCCTCCAGGTATTTCGGCTCGAAAATGAGCGCCCAGCTATCGGTCGGCAGATTGCGCTCGCGCAGCTTCTCTTCGTTGTAGCCGATCAGCGTCACGGTCGTCGCGTAGGGCACCGAGTAGCGGTTGCCCGGATCGAACCAGGGGTCAAGGTATTGCGCCTTGATATTGCGCAGGCGCGGCAATTGCGACTTGTCGAGCGGGCGCAGGGCCTGCCGCCGGATCAGCGATTCGACGGCGTTGCCGGTCGGCACGATGAGATCGTAGCCGGTCGCCCCGGCTTCGAGCTTGGCGAGCATTTCCTCGTTGTCGGAGTAGTAGTCCTGTTTCAGGCGGCAAGCGCACGTCGCCTCGAAGCGCTGCACCGTTTCGTCGGAAATGTAGTTGTTCCAGTTGTAGAGGTAGAGCACGTCTTCAGCGTGCGCCAGCGCCAGCCCGGCCAGCAGGAGCAGCGCGGCGCGCAGCGCCTTGGCCACGAGGCAGGGCGGGCGTTCAGCCAAACAGCTTGCCCTTCAGCAGTTCCATGCCGCGCGCCGCGAGGTCGCCGCCTTCGGGAAGCTTGCCGTCGGGCGTCAGCTTGTCGATCACCCGCGGCAGGTATTCGGCGAGTTTCGCCGACGCCTGCTCGGGGGAGATTCCCAATTTGCCGGCGAAGTTCCGCACCTGTTCGTTGCCGAGGACGCCTTCGATCTGCGCCGCCGAGATCGGCAGGTTCTGCCCGCTCGACATCCACGAGCTGAAGGTTTCGCCGAGGCCCGCCTTGTCGAATGACTGCATCAGCCCCGCAAGGCCGCCGGTCTGCGGATCGTTGATCAGCTGCATGACCGCGCCGGGCAGCCCTTCCTGTCCTTCGTCGTGCTGGCCGAACAGGCCGCTTGCCGCACCGACGACTTTATCGAGCAAACCCATGATGGAATCCTTTCAGAACGTGGGGGATGAAACGCGTCATTCGCTCTTGAGCGCGCCGACGCCGCCTTGCAGCACGACGACTTGCGCCGGCATCGTCGCGGAAAACCCGGCTTCGCCGAAGCTCTCGCGAATCGTCCGGTTGCTGTCGAAGTAGACCTGCCAGTAATGGTCGTTGTGGCAATAAGGACGAACCGCCAGCACCGGGCCGAGCAGGTTGAATTCGAGGATTTCGACGTCGACTGCCGGTTTGCTCAGCACGTTGGGCAGCGCGGCGATCCGCTCCTTGAGCAGCGCAATCGCTGCCGCCGGATCGGTCGATCCGGCCAGTTGCGCCTTGAGGTCGACCCGGCGAAACGCGTTGGCCGTGAAATTCTGGATCGTTTCGGCATAGATTTTGTTGTTGCCGACAGTGGTCAGCACGCCGTCCGGCGTATCGAGTGTCGTCGCGAACAGCCCGATTTCCCTGACCGTCCCGGTGATACCGGCAACCGCGACAAAGTCGCCGACCTTGAACGGCCGCAGCACGATCAGGAAGGCCCCGGCGGCAAAATGCGCGAGCAGCCCGGCCCATGCCAGGCCGATCGCCACGCCGGCGCCGGCGAGCAGCGCGGCGAATGTCGTCGTCTGGATGCCGAAGTAGCCGAGGATGCCGATCACCAGCAGCACGTTGAGCGTCACCGTGATCACCGACCCGACATAGCGCAGCGCCGTCGGATCGAACTTCTGCTTTTCCAGCGCACCGCGCACGAGATTGACGACAAAACCGATCAGCCAGCGACCGATCACCCAGAACGCAATCGCGGCAAGAATCTTGACGCCGAACTCCATCGTGTACTGGATCGCGATGTCCTGGTATTTCTGCAGTGAAGCGCTGTCCATGGCGGAATCGGCCTTTCCGGGAAGGTGCGCACGGTGCGCTGGCAGCGCCCGTGCCGCGTTCAACACAGCGTAGCCACCACGCCCGGCAGCGGCTATACCCCGGAATATGTATTTTGAATGGTTGCTGGCTGGTAGGTGGGGCTTCGGGTGATGCAGGAGGATTCACCGTGAGGACAAAAAAACCCTGGCTGCAATTACCTCTGGCAGCATCTCTTGATATTTGTTTTGGATACTTTGGGCGGCTGGCGGCCAAAACTGGAAGTTCGTTTCCATCAGATAGCTGACCGACAACAGGCTGCACCGCTCCGAAAGCTGTCTGATCACCGACGCATACTGACAAATGCGTTGGCGCAGTTGAATGCCATGCTGACGCGTCGATTTCAGGGGTTAATACGATAGAAATCTTGGCGTTGAAACTGAGTTAATCCTGATTGAACTCACACATTATGTTTTCGCGTGATAGCATCATATAACTATATGGAGAAATGCATGCGCACGGTTGTCGGAATACGCCCAACCCGGAATGCGAGATCGGTGTCTCGGAGCGAAAGCGAGCCAAACCCTGCTATATGGTTTGACTCCTGGCGCCAACTTGCAGGCGTGCTGTCCGATGAAAACCGCCAACTGCTTCGTGTGATCCGTGAAAACGAGCCACGCACGGTTATGGAGTTGGCGCAACTCTCAGGACGGGCGGCCAGCAATCTGTCTCGTACGCTGCGGATGCTAGAAAATCACGGTCTCGTAAGGCTTCATCGTCGGGCGGAATCCCGTGCTGTTAGGCCTGAGGCTCTAGCAACAGAGTTTCTCGTGGTGTTGGATTGATGTTGCAATAAAAATGCAGATGGCAAAGAAAGCAATTATGGAGACGCCATGCGTATCGATCAGTTAAGTATTCAGAATTTCAAGGGCTTCCATACCCGAGAATTTTCCTTTCATCCGCAATTCAATTTAATTGTCGGCGTGAACGGAACAGGAAAGACGAGTACGCTGGATGCGTTGGCGGTTGCGATTGGCAGTTGGTTCCTTGGTGTCAAGGGCGCTGACAGCCGGCATATCCGCCCTAACGAAGTACTGCTTGGTGATTTTGAGCACGAAGATATTGATGATGAGGGAAGGCGGAATTTCA
The DNA here is from genome assembly GCA_049295655.1 of Rhodocyclaceae bacterium. Lineage (GTDB taxonomy): Bacteria > Pseudomonadota > Gammaproteobacteria > Burkholderiales > Rhodocyclaceae > CAJBIL01. The sequence continues at coordinate 5,660 of JBAQRB010000122.1, read as the reverse complement.
GCGTCCATTGGGAGAACGTTTATCCGTGCAGGGTACAGGCCAAGGGTGAGGTGCAAGGGTATCTGATCGAGTGGATTCGTTCTTTGAATGGCCCCGGCGGGCGCACGACTTACAGCGAAGCCACGCAAATCAAGAAGCTGGCCACTCAGGCAGACGCAGCAGTTCGCAAGGGAGACGATGTCACCCTTCCGCTTATTTCGTACTATGGGACGGGACGACTCTGGCTTGAACCGCGAGATTCGTATCAGGTATCCGATCCGATGCGCGTCGCGGATAAAGAAGAGTTGTCCCGATTTGCGGGATATTGGAATAGCGTTGATCCGCGGCTATCGGTCGGTCAGCTCACACGCTGGATCGCCCGCCAATCTTGGATTACCTATCAGCAAAATAATCGGACCCCTCCCGTATTCGTTGCTGTGAAAAATGCGATGGTCGGTTGCGTCGAAGGGGCAACTAACATCTATTTCGACGCGGTAATCGGTGAAGTTGTGGTTGAGATGCAGGAGGGTACTCAGCCATTTTCCAACCTGAGCGATGGCCAGCGTTCCATGCTGGCATTGGTGGGCGATATCGCGCATAAGGCGGCTAGACTGAATCCTCATCTCGGTGCCAGGGTACTAGACGAGACGTCGGGCGTCGTGTTGATTGATGAACTGGACTTGCATCTCCATCCCCGCTGGCAGCGCAGAATTATCGAAGACCTGCGCCGGACCTTCCCAAAAGTTCAGTTTGTCTGCACTACCCATTCGCCATTCCTCATCCAGTCTTTAAGAAGTGGTGAGGAACTCATTATGCTAGATGGGCAACCTACCGCTGATCTTGCCAATATGTCAGTGGAAGAAATTGCACAAGGGATTATGGGAGTCGCCAATCCACAAGTCAGTCTGCGTTATGAAGAGATGAAAGGTGCAGCAAAGCAATACCTGCAGATCCTGGAGGAAGCTGTCTTGGCACCCGAGGCGAAACTTGCCGAATTCAAGGAGCGATTAGCCGAAACCATTGCCCCTTATGCGGATAATCCCGCTTTCCAGGCTTTTCTGGAAATGAAGCGCGCCGTCAAACTGGGGGAATAAAGGATGCGTCCGGTTTGTCGTGGCGACTCGCCTATAGTGGGGGATTTTTCCCCTTATACCAAAGCACAGCTCTACTTATTTTCACGCTTGGGTGGCTATTGCAGCTACTGCGAGCGTCGCGTGGCTACGCAACTTGCGGTCGAGCATATCCAACCCAAAGGCTTGGCCGCTTATGCTCATTTAATTGGCCGTTGGGACAATTACTTGCTTGGTTGCGTGAACTGCAATTCAACCAAGAAGGATAAAGATGTCGTGCTTGCAGATGTCCTGCTTCCTGATCGGGACAATACGTTTTCAGCATTCACTTACCAGCCCGACGGTTCTGTTGTCCCGTCTGCTGACTGCGCTGCGATGGGCTTGAATCAGAAGGCCAAAGATACGTTGGCTCTGACAGGTCTGGATAAGCGTATTTCTGTCGCTATCGACGAAAACGGCAAGCAGGTGGCAATCGACCGCGTATCTCAGCGAATGGAGGTATGGGCCGTCGCCGAAGAGGCCAAGTCGGATGTCGATGCCCATCCAGACAATACTGCAGTTCGGTGTGGTGCAATTCGTACAGCTAAGGGCTACGGTTTTTTCAGCATCTGGATGGCGGTATTTAACAATGACCAAGACATGCGTAATCGCCTCATCGATGCATTTGATGGCACCAGAAATAGCGGTTGCTTTGACCCGGCGACAACTGCGCCGATATCTCCTGCTCCTAACCCTGATGCCTTACCCCATGGTGCCAAGCTGTAAGCCTGCACCATCAGGAAGCTGCATTCAAGAGATCTTTAGCCCATGTTCTTGCCGACGGCTATGCGTATCGTTGCAGGCTTCAAATCAGCCTACGTACGGGTAGTTTCGGCGTGCAATGTGACGCCCAGGGCGCGGACGACCTTCATGATCGTGTCGTATCTTGGTTTCGCGCCGGGAGCCAGCGCCTTGTAAAGGCTTTCTCGTCCGAGACCGGTGTCCTTCGCTAGCTGCGTCATCCCCCGGGCGCGTGCCACGGTTTTCAGGGCAACGATGAACTGCTCCGGATCGTCGTCCTCCAGCGTGGCGTTCAGGTAGGCGGCAATACTTTCTTCGTTGTCGAGGTAATCGGCAGCATCGAAGCGGGTAAATCGGGTCATGGCTTACTCCTTGGGCAAATCGCGGACCATTTCCCTGGCACGCTTGATGTCACGCTTCTGGGTCGATTTGTCGCCGCCCAGCAACAGCAGATACACCACCGCACCGCGCCGCGTGAAATAGGCGCGATAGCCGGGGCCGTAGTGGATGCGCATCTCGCTGATGCCGTCGCCGACTGGTTCGCAGTCGCCGAAGTTACCGGCTTCTGCCGATTGAAGCCGCTTGGCGATGAGCGCTTTGCCGACTTGATCCTTGAGGGCGATCAGCCAGTCGTTAAATTCGTTCGAGACGAAAAACGTATTCATGCTTTGTATTGTATTCAGTTGGATACACAGCGGCAAGGCATTCACGCTGACGAGGCACGGTGCTACCGACCGGCAGCGCAGGCCGTTCAAGCTTCTTGCAAGGTATTTCCTTCTGCTTCAGAAACCGGGAAAAGGCGAACGAGGCGCCCACCCCGGCGCGAACCGCGCCAATCAGCGGGTAACGTCGCTGAGCGCCACCGTCAGTGCGATATCGCTTGCCGGCGCCGTGACTGCCGTGACGTCGCCGACCGCCGGCGGGGTTTCCCGGTCCCACAGCAGGGCCAAGACGCTGGCGACGAAGCGCTTGTGCTCAAGCGGCGCGTTGTCGTACCAGTCGCGCAGATAGACTTCAAGCGTGCTGCGGGCGTCGACGGGGGTCAGGTTGAGGTAGCCCAGCGCGTCCCAGTTCTGCGGATTGTTGCGGAAGAGCGGCAGCAAGAGGTTGGCAAGGACTTCGTTCTTGCTGCGCAGATAGGGGTTTTGCCGCAGTCCGCTCTCGTTTTCCCGCAGCCAGGCCGACAGCGGCGCGTGCGGCGGCAACTGGCGGTGCCCTTCGCTGATCAGGTGGTCGAAGAAGCGGCGCAGCTTCCGGGCTTCGCCGGCCCAGCGCGGTTCCGGCGGCGACGCCTCCCAAGTCGCGGCGAGGCTGTTCAGCGTAAAGAGCGATGCCGTCTCGCACAGCGTTTCCTCGAACCACTGGTTGTATTTGACCGCATGCGGGCCGACGTTTTTGTCGTAGTTGGAGAGGATGTGGCACAACTCGTGGGCGAATTCGTAGACGTAGAGGTGCCATTTGTCGCCCTTGGCATGGAGCTCGACGCGGTATTCTCCCCCCGGGCCGCGCTCGTACAGCGCCACCGGATTGCTCTCGGTATGGCTGACGACGATCGGCGCCGCCAGCTTCTCCGGCAACCTGGCCATCAGTTCATCGGCGACCGCATAGAGCACCGTTTCGATCTGCCGCGTATCCGCCTCGCCCCAGCCCCCCGGTTCGACGCGAATATCAAGTCCCATCCTGCGGCTGCTGGCGCCCGGTTTGGCGGGCGCTTCGCGGCTGCTGTCGGCGTGCGCCAACGAACAGGCAATCGAGGCGATGATCAGCGGCAGGCGCATCTGCCGCATGATCCAGGCGCGCGGTGTGCCCCGGCGCCGTTCGCCTTTGTCCTTCTTCATTCCCGCTGCCATTCCGGCCTCCCTCCCTTGCCGCTTGCCCGATCTCTTGCCGTTACGGATGCGGTGGCGCGATGCGGTTCCCCGGCTGCGTTTCCCACAGGCCGTTGACGGTCAGCGGGTGGGTGTCGCGGATCGACGGGTCGGCTTTTCTCGAATACTCGTCGCCGCGCAACGGGCCTTCGGCGCCGCGCTGGATCTGCGGCAATCCCGGCCGCGCCGCCGGAATCGTCCCCGGCTCGCTGACGTCGCTGGTGGTGCCCGTGCGCATGGCAGTGCCTTCCGGTCTGTCGGTCCGGGTATCGGTCGGTGCCGCCTGGGCATGCACGGCCAGCGCGGCCAATGCCACCCCGGCAAGCATTTGCGTTAGGCGCCCGGACCTCGGGTAGCTCAGTTTTTTCATGTCGTACTCCTTCTCTCTCGTCCAGGCGCCGTATCGAATTTCTGAATCAAATTCTCCATCCATGCCTTCTCACGCCTGTATGGCAATAAGACCCCGCCACGACGGGCATTGTTCCCAGCAGTGAACAGGCCGGCGCGGTGGAAAAAACACCTGCCCCGAACCAATCGTTGTGCGTCCGGTCGAAATTTGTGTCAGACGGACATCGATCTGTAGGGGGAGAGTCCATTTATTACTGAAGGAGAACATGATGAAAAAGCAATTCTTGACAAAGCAGGTTTGCGGCCTCTCGATCATGGTTGCGGGGGCGCTGCTGCCGCTCGCTTCGGCACAGGCTGCCGATGAGTTGTCGGATCGCTATCAGAACGGCTATCTGAACGATCCTTACACCAACGAGGTCGCTCCGGATACCAAGAGCGTTATGCCTCCTCGCGGCGCCGAAGGGCCGATACGGAGCGACGACAGCGCTACGGAAGACAAGCAGATGAGAAGGCCGATGACGCAAGGCCAGGAACGCCTCGAGTCGGGAAAGAAAACGTACATACCCCCGAATGAGCGTACCGGTACGGTATGGTACGGACAAGGAGGATAACCCGCTGTATCCGTGAATCGACCGCACACTAGAGCCGTTCAGCTCCTTCCCTTCAGCACGTTCGGCGCGAGTTTCGAGGCCAGGACGATCAGCGTCAGGGTGAGCAGCATCAGCAGCGTCGATATGGCGTTGACCTCGGGCGTCAGCGCGACCTTGATCATCGAGTAGATCTGCAGCGGCAGGGTGGTGACGCCGACGCCGGCGACGAAGAAGGTGATCACGAAGTCGTCGATCGACAGCGTGAAGCTCATCAGGAAGCCGGCCAGCACGCCGGGCAGGATCAGCGGAAAGGTGATGTGGCGGAAGGTCTGCCACGGGCTGGCGCCGAGGTCGCGCGCCGCTTCGAAGATGCTCTCATCCATGCCGGCCAGACGGGCGCGCACGATGATCGCGACGAAGCCGATCGAAAAGGTGATGTGCGCGACGAGGATCGAGGCGAGGCCCAGCGTCAGGTCGAGCACTTGGCGGAAGAAAAGGAGCAAGGAAACGCCGAGCAGGATCTCGGGCATCGCCACCGGCGTCAGCACGAGAAAGGGCAGGCAGCGCAGCACGCCGAGCGGCCAGCGCTGCATCGCGATGCCGGCCATCGTGCCGAGCACGGTGGCGGCGCTGCTCGCGGTCAGCGCGATGAACAGCGAGTTGGCGGCGGCGTGCAGCATTTCGTCGTCGTGCAGCAGCTTTTCGTACCAGCGGGTGGTGAAACCGACCCACTGCGCGTTGAGCAGCGAGTCGTTGAACGAAAAAAGCACGACGACGGCCAGCGGCAGGTAGAGGAAGGCGTAGACGACGAGTGAGGCGATCCACCGCCAGGCGTTGCGCGGGATGGGGCGCCGCATCAGGCGCGCCGCCGGCGGTTGTTGCGCCCGGCCCAGGCCGAGAGCGCGGCAAGCGCCAGCACGGCGAGCGTCAGGAGCAGCGAGAGGGTGGCGCCGAGCGGCCAGTCGCGGTTGTCGAGGAACTGCTCCTTGATCAGGTTGCCGATCAGCAGGTCGCCGGTGCCGCCG
>JBAQRB010000121.1:0-5734 GCA_049295655.1 Rhodocyclaceae bacterium | reverse complement strand
TGCCTTTCGACAAGGCCGAGCGCACGCGCCGCGTGCGCGACATGCTGGCGCGCGTCGGCCTCAGGCCCGAGTACGCCAACCGCTATCCGCACATGTTCTCGGGCGGCCAGCGCCAGCGCATCGCGATCGCGCGCGCGCTGGCCGTGCAGCCCGAGCTGATCGTCTGCGACGAACCGACCTCGGCGCTCGACGTCTCGGTTCAGGCGCAGATCCTCAACCTGCTGCGCGCGCTGCAGGACGACCTCGGCCTCGCCTACCTCTTCATCACGCACAACTTCGCGGTCGTCGAGTACCTCGCGCACGAAGTCGCGGTGATGTACCTCGGCCGCATCGTCGAGCGCGGCAGCGTCGACGAGGTGCTGCGCTCGCCGCAGCACCCCTACACGCGCGCGCTGCTCTCGGCTGTACCCAGCCCGCGCCTCGCGGAGAACCAGACTTCGCCGCCGGCATTCATCCGCCTGCCCGGCGAGACGCCGTCGCCGGCCAACCCGCCGGCCGGCTGCCACTTCAACCCGCGCTGCCCGCATGCGAGCGCCGTCTGCCGCGAGCGCTACCCCGAGACGAGCGCCGCGTCGGCGACCCACACCGTGCGCTGCCATCTCTATTCGTAACGGAGGCAGCGGCGCAGCCCGAGCGCTTTTTTTCGATCCAGGCTCTTCCCCATTAGCCCAGTGCGCCTAAGAAAACCCCTACCCATATCAGGTAACTTTCCTACGCAGCTTTAGCCAGAGCATTACAGACCCGGCATCGATATGCCGGCAGAATGTGCTGACAGACCATTGAGCGCAGCCCGGCGATGAGAATCACGAGATGCATGCCGTTGGGTGGCTGCGACATCAGCAGAGGGGCAAGCAGATGGAGGGAATCAAGCACAGCTGTGAAACGGCCCGCCGCTTGCCCGGCGGATTGCTCTTGCCGCCCCATCCGGAAAAAGAGGAAGCGGCGTTCGCTGCCGATGCGCGGGGGCGCGCCAACAGGGCCGTCGGGCCGCAGGTCGCCGATGCCGGCAACGACTTGCCCGACGCCTACGCCGTATTCGATGCCCTGACGGTCGGCATTCTGCTCTCCAGCAAGGCCAGCATCCTCTGGCTCAACCCCGCACTTGGGCGTTTCCTCGGCTACGCGCCGGGTGACTTGTGCGGTCTCCCGCTGGAGTTGCTGCTGGCCGGCGAGCAGGATGCCGGCGAACTGCTCGCCGAGATTGGCGCGGCGGCGGCCGGCGCTGGCCAATACCGGGCCGATCTGCCCCTGCAGCACCGCGGCGGGGGAATTTTCTGGGCACGCTTGTCGGTTCAGGCGGCAGGCACGGAGGGCCAGCGCACGCTGGTCTGGGTGATCGAGGATATCTCTGCCGAGCGTGGCGCGCAGGAGGCGCTGCAGCGCGCGACGCGCGAAATCTACGGCATTCTCAATACCGCGGTGATGGGCATCACGCTGCTGCGCAATCGCCGGATCGACCGTTGCAACAGCCGCATGGAGGAGTTGTTCGGCTTCGGGCCCGGCGAGATGACCGGCTGCTCGACCCGGGTCTGGTATGCCTCCGAAGATGCCTACCAGTTCGTCGGCGCCGACGTCTATGCCGACCTGCGGGCAGGCCGCGAAGCCTTTCGCGAACGCGAGTTCCAGCGCCGCGACGGCAGCCTGTTCTGGGGGCGGATGGCGGGTCGCGCGCTGGATCCTGCCGACCCCTATGCCGGATCGGTGTGGATCATCGAGGATCTGACCGTCGAGCATCAGGCGAAAGAAGAGCAGTTGCTCGCGCAGAAGGTTTTCGAAGTGAGTTCGGAAGCCATCATGATCACTAATACGAAAAACCGCATCGTTTCGGTCAATGCGGCGTTCCAGGAGATCACCGGCTACAGCGAGGCCGAGGTCAAGGGGCAGGACCCGCGCATGATGGCGTCGGGGCGTCACGATCCCGAGTTTTTCCGGGCCATGTGGCTGGACGTCAAGGAGTGCGGCCACTGGGCGGGAGAAATATGGGACCGGCGCAAGGACGGCAAGGTCTACCCGAAGTGGCTCAACATCGACTCGATCCGCGGCTGTGACGGCAGCATTACGCACCACGTCGCCGTGTTCTCCGACATCACCGACCGCAAGACGAGCGAGGAGCGTATCCGCTACCTGGCGCACCACGACTCGCTGACCGGCTTGCCCAACCGTTTGACCTTGCTGGCCCATCTCAAGCAGGCGCTGGCCCGCAGCCAGCGGAGCGCGTCGCAGCTGGCCCTGATGTTCATCGACCTCGACAACTTCAAAACGATCAACGATACGCTCGGCCACCATGTCGGCGACCTGCTGCTCTGCGAGGTGGCAAGGCGCATTACCGGGGTGGTCAGAGCCTCCGATATCGTCGCCCGCATCGGTGGCGACGAATTTGTCGTCGTGCTGGAAGGCGCCCAGCTCTCAGGCGCTGCCTGCCTGGTGGCGCAGAAGATCATCGACCGCCTGGGCGAGTCCTACGGCGTCGAGCAGAACGAACTGCACACCACGCCGTCGATCGGCATCAGCATCTACCCGGATGACGGTGCCGACAGCGAAAGCTTGATGAAGAATGCCGACACGGCGATGTACCACGCGAAGAGTGCCGGCCGGAACAACTTCCAGTTCTACGCGGTACACATGAACGCAGCGGCGACGGTGCGCCTGCATCTCGAACAGCGGCTGCGCAGCGCCGTTGCCCTCGATGAGTTGCGCCTCGTCTACCAGCCCCAGGTCGACTTGGCGTCGGGAAAACCGGCCGGAGTCGAGGCCCTGGTCCGCTGGCACAGCCCCGATCTGGGCATCGTCTCGCCGGCCGATTTCATTCCGCTGGCCGAGGAAACCGGTCTCATCATGCCGATCGGCGAATGGGTGTTGCGCACCGCCTGCCGCGATGCGCGTGCCTGGCTGGACGCCGGCATCGTGTTCGGCCGTGTCTCGGTCAACATCTCTCCACGGCAGTTCCAGCAGCACAATTTTCCGGAGCGGGTCGAGGCCATCCTGGCCGAGACCGGCCTGCCGGGTTCTGCGCTGGAGCTTGAAATCACTGAAAGCACGGTCATGGAAACGGCCGACGTGGCGATCGCCATGCTGCACCGCCTGAAGGCCCTCGGCCTGACCCTGGCGATCGACGATTTCGGCACCGGCTATTCATCGCTCGCCTACCTCAAGCGTTTTCCCGTCGATCGCCTGAAAATCGACCGCTCATTTGTCATCGACATCGAAACCGACCCCTCCGATGCCGCCATCGCCTGCGCGGTGATCACGCTGGCGCACTCCCTCGGTCTCGACGTGGTGGCCGAGGGGGTAGAGACCGCGGGGCAAGTGAGCTTCCTGCGCCAGCAGGGCTGCGACAGCGCGCAGGGATTCTTCTACTGCCGCCCGGTGGCGGCTGGCGAGGCCGTGGAATTCTGCCGCCCGAAGGCGGGAAAGGTCGCGCTCTCGTGCACCGACGCCGCGCCACCTGGCCCGAAAAGAAAACGTAAACCGGCTCTCGTGGCCTGTGTTTGTTAGCGCGGCCTTCCTGAAGAGGGAGGCCGCGCGCTGTCGCCGGGATTTCCAGGTCAATACACGTCGTGCTGTGTGTTGTGGAGGTTGAATTTCCCGGTTGGCGTGACCAGGCGCTTGTCCTTGATGACGGTCTTCAGGGTCCGCGTCTTGTCGTCGATCACGACGATGGCTGACGGTTCGGTCTTGTTGCCAGTCCATACCGAATACCAGATTTCATCGCCCTTCTCGTTGTACTCGCCCTGCACGACGCGCTGCAGGCCCTTGGTCTTGCCGAGGCCGGCCATCGCCGCGACGTCGATCACTTCCGGTTTCGGATCGGGATTGCCGAGATCGGCGACGCGATAGACGGTCACCGAACCGGCCAGCTTCGGATCGGGGTTGAGCGGCGAATCGGCCCACAGGTTGCCGGACTTCGGATGCGTCTTGACGAACAGCGAGTTGGCGCCGTGGTTCTTCAGTTCCTGCACGACCTTCCAGGCGCTTTCCGGGTGCTTCTCGGGATCGGTGCCGATCAGCGTGATGACATCGGCGCCGAGGTGCGAGGTCGCCCAGACCGGGCCATATTTTGGATGGTTGATGTTGGCGCCGCGTCCCGGGTGCGGGATTTTTGTGGTATCGACCAGCGCGGTGAACTTGCCTTCCTTCACATCGACCACGGCGATCTTGTTCGACGCGTTGGCGGCGACCAGGAAGTAGCGCTTGCTCGAATCGTAGCCGCCGTCGTGCAGGAACTTGGCGGTGTTGATCGTCGTCTCGCGCAGGTTGGTGAGGTCCGAGTAGTCGACCATCTTGACCATCCCGGTCTCCTTGACGCTGACCAGGAACTCCGGCTTCGTCGTCGAGGAAAGGATCGAGGCGACACGCGGTTCCGGGTGGTAGGCGCCATCGACGGTGGCGCCGCGCGTCGATACGTTCTTCAGCGGTTCGAGCGTCAGCCCGTCGAGGATCGTGTACTGCGGCGGCCAGTACGAGCCGACGATCGCGTACTTGTCCTCGTAGCCCTTGGCCTTCGACGTATCGACCGAACGCGACTCGAAGCCGGCCTTGACGGTGGCGACGACGGTGGGCTTCTCGTACCACAGGTCGATCATGTCGAGGCGGCCGTCGCGGCCGACCACGTGGATGTAGCGGCCGGACAGCGAGATGCGCGAGATATGGACTGCGTAGCCGGTCTTGACGATGCCCCAGATCTGCTTGCTGTCGCCGTCGATCAGCGCCACCTCGCCGGCGTCGCGCAGGGTGACCGAGAAGACGTTTTCCAGATTGACGTCGTTCATCTTCCGGGTCGGCCGCTGATCGACCGGAACGTGCAGCTTCCAGGTGCCTTTCATGTCGGCCAGGCTCCACTCCGGCGGCGCTTCCGGCGCCATCTGGATGTAGGCCGCCATGTTCCTGATCTCATCCTTGCTCAGGATGTCGTCGAAGTTCGGCATGCCGCCTTCGGTGCCGTAGGACATGATCTTCTCGAGGCGCGCCGAGCCGAGCTTGCCGGTGTTCGCCGGCTCGAGGTTCTTGCCGGTCGCGCCCTTGCGCAGCATGCCGTGGCAACCGGCGCAGCGCTCGAAGTAGAGCTTGCCGCTGGCCGCCTTGGCCTCCGGTGAAAGCAGCGGTGCATCGGCTGCGAATGCAGCGCTGACGGCAAATGGCAGCGCCGCCAGAGCCAGCGTGTTGCGGATTCGTTTGTACATGTAACCCTCTCCCGTTTAAGTGACGATCCAAGGGCAACAACCTCTGCCTGTCCGGCTTGCCGACAAGCCACAATTTTTTCAGGGTTGTTGTCCGGCACCTACTCTATGCGTTGGGAAAGGGTATTTTTTTGATGAATATCAAGCAAAAAATCCCGTGCCGGGGGAGGGGCGGTACAGATCGGATGATTGTCGTCAGGAACAGCCCGCTGCGGGGCCGCGGCAGCGGAAAAACGCCGCGCAAGCCTTGTTTCTATTGGAATAGGGCCGGGCTGTACCTGCCGGCCTGCCGCGCTTCGGCCGATCATCCAGCAACCCCGACCCCGACCCCGACCCCGACCCCGCACGGGTCGGTCATCCCACCGCAAAGGAAGCCGCCATGCCAGAGAATGCTGCTCGTGCCGACGCCCGGCAACACGCTTCGCCGAAGGCGAGCGCCATGGTCGAATTGACCGCGCTGGATTTGCGGGCCGCCGGGGAGTCCGGGCGCACGCTGATCGACAAGCTGATCCGCATCGATCGCCTTGTCGCGAGCGAGGCGGGGAGCTGTGTCGTCA
>JBAQRB010000120.1:0-6377 GCA_049295655.1 Rhodocyclaceae bacterium | reverse complement strand
AATCGAAGGTCGTCAACATCGAAGAGCCGGAGAAGTCGAAGGTGGCGATGGTGTACGGCCAGATGAACGAGCCGCCGGGCAACCGCCTGCGCGTCGCGCTGACCGGCCTCACGATCGCCGAGTCCTTCCGCGACGAAGGCCGCGACGTGCTGTTCTTCGTGGACAACATCTACCGCTACACGCTGGCCGGCACGGAAGTGTCCGCGCTGCTGGGCCGCATGCCTTCCGCCGTGGGCTACCAGCCGACGCTGGCCGAGGAAATGGGCCGCCTGCAGGAGCGCATCACCTCCACCAAGGTCGGCTCGATCACCTCGATCCAGGCCGTGTATGTGCCTGCCGATGACTTGACCGATCCGTCGCCGGCAACCACCTTCCTGCACTTGGACTCGACCGTCGTTCTGTCGCGTGACATCGCCTCGCTGGGTATCTACCCGGCTGTCGATCCGCTCGATTCGACTTCGCGTCAGCTCGACCCGCAGGTCGTTGGCGAAGAGCACTACAACGTCGCCCGTGCCGTGCAGATGACGCTGCAGCGCTACAAGGAACTGCGCGACATCATCGCGATTCTGGGCATGGACGAACTGTCGCCGGAAGACAAGCTGTCGGTGTACCGCGCTCGCAAGATCCAGCGCTTCCTGTCGCAGCCGTTCCACGTTGCTGAAGTGTTTACCGGTTCGCCAGGCAAGTACGTGACGCTGAAGGACACCATCAAGGGCTTCAAGATGATCTGCGACGGCGAGTGCGATGCACTGCCGGAACAGGCCTTCTACATGGTCGGTGGTATCGAGGAAGCGTTCGAGAAGGCCAAGACCCTCTAAGCACATTAATGCGACCGTCGTGTCCCGCGCAGGCCATCGCGTGAGGCACGACCGAGCAGGGGAAACAAACCATGTCACTCAGAGTTCATGTTGACGTTGTCAGTGCCGAGGAGTTGATTTTCTCCGGTGAGACCGAATTCGCCGTATTTCCGGGCGAATCGGGCGAGCTGGGTATCTACCCGCGCCACACGCCGTTGCTGACCCGCATCAAGCCGGGTACGGTGCGCCTGAAAATGCCGGATCGTGAAGAATACGAGCTGGTCTATGTTTCCGGCGGTATGCTGGAAGTGCAGCCGACCCTGATCACCGTACTCGCCGACACGGCGATTCGTGCGCACGATCTGGACGAAGCCAAGGCCATCGAAGCCAAGCGCCGCGCCGAAGAGGCGATGAAAAATCGCACCTCGGACGTCAGCTACGCTTCCGCCGAAGCCGAACTGGCACAGGCGGTCGCTCAGCTGCAGGCAATCAAGAAGCTGCGCAATCGTCACTGATTGTCGGCGGTATCAAATAAAAGGGCAGCCTGCGGGCTGCCCTTTTTGTTTGATGCTTCAAAACCGGCAGTTAGCAGCGGTGTTCGAGGCGCTCGAGGCGCTGTTCGATGCGGGCGCAGTCGTCGTGCAGCGCTGCGGCCTGCGCAGAGAGGCCGGCAAGGTCGCGCCGGCGAGCGACGGCGTGGTTTTCCTCGGCCAGATATTCGGTCACGTTGTTTGCAAGATTCTTCGCCGCGCGCAACTGCCATTGCACCAGCCGCTGACCACCCTGCAGCACCCGGCGTGCCGCAATGTCGCCGACCAGCCGCGAAAGGTCGTCTTCCGCGTCCCAGCGCAGGTTGCGCAGGACAAAGCCGAGCGTCTCCGCGAGGTCGGCCGCCCCGACGATATGCGCGCTCGAAAACAGCGACTGACGGTCGGTCAGAAGTCGCAAGGGGGCATCGGCATCCAGGGAGATGCTCACCGCCGGCTCGGCGCCGGGGTCTCCGGCAACCAGCAGGCCGCTTGCGTCGATACCGATTGGAATGCTCAGCGGCCCGAGCGCCAAGCGAGCGGTCTGGCCGGCAAAGGGCTGCAGACGACTCCGCGCCCAGCTTGCGCCAGTCAGTAGATGATTGACACAAGCGAGCGCGGTACGGGACAGCATGCTGATGATGCTTAGCCGAGTTGCTGGATGCCGCTGACCGTCCAGCCCTTGCTGCCATCGACCGCTTTGGTCAGGTTCCAGACTTCGTCGAACGGTGCCGCCGGGGTGCCGGCCACTTCGCTGATCATGCCGCTGAAGCGCACGCTGGCGATGTGTTGCGGGCCTTCGGTCACCACTTCGAGCAACTCGGCATCGAGCTTCACGACGTCGGTCTGCTGCGGGGCGTTGCCGCGCTCGTCCATCTGCATCCTGATCTCGGCGAACAACTCGGGACCGACGAACTCGCGGATGTCGTCGATGTTCTTTGCGTCATTCGACGCCTGCAGGCGGATGAAGTTGAGCTTGGCGATGCGCAGGAAGCCCTCGACGTCGAAGCCGGCGGGAATGCTGCGCACCGTTTCGACAGCGGTAGCGGGCGCCGCTGCGGGAGCCATCGAACCGAACGGCTGTTCGGCCTGCGGCGTCGGTGCCATATGGGCGCCGCCGACCCCGGCGTATTGCATCGGGTCGCTTGCCGCTTGCGCCTTGCGGCGCAGGAACATCCTGACGATGAAGACGGCGGCCATGGCCAGCAGGGCGATCATCAGGAAATTGCCCATGCCTTCGCCCATCCCGAAGTGCGACATCAGCGCGGCGATCCCCAGACCGGCGGCCAGTCCGGCGAGCGGTCCCATCCAGTTGCGCTTCGGTGCCACGGCCGGCGCGGCGGCGGGCGTGGCCGGGGTTGCCTGCGCCGGGGTCGCCGCCGGTTTCTGGGCAACCGACTGGCGCTGCATGCCGGTCGACTTGCCGCCGCCCAGTCGTGCGGCTTCGGCGCTGCCAATGGTCAGCCCGAGGCTCAGCAGGGCAACGAATACGGCGAATAACGATTTTTTCATGTCTCTTCCTTAGAATTTGAAACCACGATGCAGCGCCACGACGCCGAGCGTCAGATTGAAATATTCGACCTTCTCCAGGCCGATCTGTTCCATCATCGATTTGAGTGTTTCCTGATCCGGGTGAACGCGGATCGATTCGGCGAGATAGCGATAACTCGCTGCGTCCTGGGTGATCAGCTGCCCGATGCGCGGGATCACCTTGAACGAATAGAAGTCATAGACGGGCGCCAGCGGTTTCCAGACCTGCGAAAATTCGAGGACCAGCAGGCGGCCGCCGGGGCGCAGAACGCGCCGCATTTCGGCGAGCGCCGATTCCTTGTGCGTCATGTTGCGCAGGCCGAAGGCGACGGTCACGCAGTCGAAGTAATCGTCGGGAAACGGCAGCTTCTCGGCGTCGCACTGCGCGACCGGGATCAGGAAGCCCTTGTCGCACAGGCGGTCGCGACCGTTGGTCAGCATCGCGTTGTTGATGTCGGTCAGCCAGACCTCGCCGCTGCGCCCGGCGCGCCTGGCGAAGGCCAGCGAGAGATCGCCGGTGCCGCCGGCCACGTCGAGCACGCGCGATCCTTCGCGCACGCCGCTCTTGGCAATGGTGAAGGCCTTCCACAGCCGGTGCATGCCGCCCGACATGACATCGTTCATCAGGTCGTATTTATGTGCGACGGAGTCGAAAACGTCGGCAACGCGGCGGGCCTTTTCGGCCTCGGCGACCTGCTCGAAGCCAAAATGGGTAGTGTTCTTGTCGTTCATTGGGTACGAAGTGAGGGTCGATCGAAAAAAATCAATGGCCGCCGCAACCGCCGCGCGGCTTTTCAGCAGGCGGTGGGCAGTCGGCCGGATCGCGGCTGGCGCCTTCGGCGCTCAGGCGGTCGAGATAGGTTTGCCACAGCTCGTCGCGGTGCGCACCGAGGTTGTAGAGCATGTCCCAGGAATAGAGGCCGCTATCGTGGCCATCCGAGAACACCGGCTTGATCGCATAGTTGCCGACCGGCTCGATGCGCTCGATCGCGATGTCGCGTTTGCCGACCTGCAGCGTTTCCTGCCCTGGCGCGTGTCCGCGCGCCTCGGCCGACGGCGTGAAGACGCGCAGAAACTCGTAACTCAGCTCGAAACGTTCGCCATTGTCGAAAACCAGTTCGAGAACGCGGGATTTCTGATGCAGCTTGATCTCGGTCGGAAGCGGTGTGCTTTGTTGCAGGCCAGCCATGGGTGCCCCTGGGTGCGAGTGGACGCGCTATCATAGCGCAGAAGCGCCCCCCGCGATATGCTGCCGTCCCCGCGTTTTGTCATCATTCTGTAACGCCCTCTTAATAAACTGACCGGCATAGATCAAGGAGACTCATTTCTATGTCCGCCACCATCCTCGTCGTCGAAGACGAACCCGCCATTCAGGCATTGATCACCGCAAGCCTGCAGCACGCCGGTCACCGGGTCATGTGCGCCCTCGACGCCGAGGAGGCGACCCGGCTGGTGCGCGACAGCCTGCCCGACGTGGTATTGCTCGACTGGATGCTGCCCGGCATCTCGGGCGTCCAGTTCGCTCGCCGCCTGCGCGGCGACGAGCGCACGCGCGACCTGCCGATCATCATGCTCACCGCGCGCGGCGAGGAACTCGACAAGGTGGCCGGACTCGAAGCCGGCGCCGACGATTATCTGACCAAGCCCTTCTCGCCGCGCGAACTGCTCGCCCGCATCAAGGCCGTGCTGCGCCGCCGCGCACCGCAGATGACCGAGGACGCGATCGAGATCGAGGGCCTGCGCCTGGACCCCGTGATGCACCGCATCTTCGGCGACGGCAAATCGCTCGATCTGGGTCCGACCGAGTTCCGCCTGCTGCATTTCTTCATGACCCATGCCGAGCGTGTCCATAGCCGCACGCAGCTGCTCGATCAGGTCTGGGGCGACCACGTTTTCGTCGAGGAGCGCACGGTCGATGTCCATATCCGCCGCTTGCGCGCCGCGCTCGAGTCAAGCGGCCACGACCGGCTGATCCAGACCGTGCGCGGCAGCGGCTACCGTTTTTCGGCACTCGCCGAATGACCGCGTTCTCCTGCGCTCGGAGCGGCCGATGACGACGGTCTGGCTGCGTTTTCTCGGGCTGATGCTGCTGATTGGCGGCGGCGTCGTGGCGCCGGTCTGGATCATATACGGTCAGGCCTGGGGGCTGGCGGCCGTGATCGCCGGGCTGCTGCTGATGCTGGGCTGGCATCTCTTCCAGCTCGGGCGCCTGATTCGCTGGCTGCGCGGCCCGTTTGAGGCGCCGTTGCCCGAGGGCTTCGGGGTCTGGGAAATCGCCTTTGCCGGACTTTTCCGCAGGGTGCGCATCCGTGCCGGTCAGCAAAAGGAACTTTCCGAGGCGCTCGAGCGCTTTACGCGCGCTGTTCAGGCCTTGCCGGACGGGATCATCATCCTTGATCGCCATCGCCATATCGACTGGATCAACGCCACGGCGGAAAGCCATTTCCAGATATCGGGCGCGACCGACCTCGGGCAGACGCTGACCAACCTGATCCGCCAGCCCGATTTCGTGAGCTACCTCGACGCCCGGCGCTACGACGAGCCGATGATCTATCGCAGCGGCCGTATCGATGAGCAGACCCTGCAGTTGCAGATCATCCCCTACGGTGAAAACCAGACCCTGCTGCTTTCGCAGGACATCAGCCACCTCGAGCGCCTGGAAACCATGCGCCGCGACTTCGTCGCCAATGTCTCGCACGAGTTGAAAACGCCGCTGACCGTGGTTTCCGGGTTTGCCGAGATGCTCTCCGACGATTTTGCCGGCTACGACGAAGCCGAGGTAAAGCAGTATCTCGCTTTGATCCGCGAACAAAGCATCCGCATGCGTCGTCTGATCGAAGATCTCTTGACCCTGTCGGCGCTGGAGACCGGCAGTGCGGTGCAGAGCGAGGATCGCGTCGAGCTCGAGCCGATGCTGCGCAGCCTGCTCGCCGAGGCCGAGGCGCTCTCGGCCGGCGGGCATCGCTTGACGCTGGCCATCGAGGCGCCTTGCGCCCTCAGTGGTTGCGCCAACGAACTGCGCAGCGCCTTTGGCAACCTGGCCAGCAACGCCGTGCGTTATACGCCGCCCGGCGGCCAGATCAGCCTGACCTGGCGTATCCGGGACGGGCAGGGCGAGTTTGCCGTCGCCGACACCGGCATCGGCATCGCGACGCAATACATCCCCCGGCTGACCGAGCGTTTCTACCGGATCGACCGCAGCCGTTCACGCGAAACCGGCGGCACTGGGCTCGGGCTGGCCATCGTCAAGCACGTGCTGACCCGCCATCAGGCCGTCCTCGATATCCAGAGCGAGCCGGGCAAGGGCAGCCGCTTCATCGCACGCTTCCCGGCCAGCCGCCTGCTCGCCGCTCCCGCCGGGAATTAGGAAGCAGAGGAAGGCGTTAGAGGAATCAGGCCCGAATGGCACTTACTTAAGCTTTTTGGGATGCCCATTTTTTCGGAGACCCTCGCATGCGACAGATCGAGGCTGGGTGAGTAATGGGTAGGCATTCTGTCGCCGTTTGATGGCACGAGGTTCGAT
>JBAQRB010000119.1:0-4790 GCA_049295655.1 Rhodocyclaceae bacterium | reverse complement strand
TCGGGGCGTTTTGCTTGTTGCAGGATCAGCGCGAACTCAAGCCTTGTGCGCCGCCAGCTGCGTCCAGGTGTCGACCACCGTATCCGGGTTCAGCGAGATGCTGCCGATTCCCTGATCCATCAGCCATTCGGCAAGGTCGGCGTGGTCCGACGGACCCTGCCCGCAGATGCCGACATACTTGCCCTGCCTGCGGCAGGCGGAAATCGCCATCGCCAGCAAGGCTTTCAGCGCCGGGCCGCGCTCGTCAAACAGCGAGGCGACGAGGCACAGATCCCATTCGACACTTGTGTCACGACTATCGCAAAGAATTTATAGCGCTATGAAATTAATGCGCTATAATTTCTTTGCACACTATCCAAAAAGGCACGCTCATGGACAACATCGCTGGCTCACCGGTAGAAGGTAAAGATTTTTACGGCCGAAAGGCTATTGTCGAACATCTGCAGAACACTCTTGCCAACGACGACATCCTGCTGCTCGGGCCGCGCCGCATTGGCAAGACATCGGCGGCCCGCGCCGTGATGGTGGGTGTTCGTGCCAATGGCTGGCGGGCAATCGAGATCAACGTCGCATCGTGCGAGGATGAGCGCGCCTTTCTCGACAAGCTGAACACCGCTCTCAAGCCAGAGCTTGCCTCGCTCACCACCAAGACCATGGATGCCATCGGCACCGCATTCAGCGCGATAGGCGGACGCATCAAGTCGGTCAAAATCCCTGTCCCCGGCGCCGGATCGCTTGGCTTGGAACTCGGCGATGTCGACGCCGAGGACTGGACAAAGGTCGGCTGCGACGTGTTGCGCCTGATTGCACAAGCAGAGGAACGCTGGATGATCTATGTCGATGAACTGCCCATCCTGCTTTTCAACATTATCCGCAACGATCAACAAGCCGGTGTGCAGCGCGTTCGGCGATTTCTTGACTGGTTCCGCAACGATGTCCGGGCTTTGCCGGATGCACGCAAGGTGCGCTGGCTGGTCTCGGGTTCGGTCGGCCTGGATACCCTGGTTCAGGAGCACGGCATGGCCGACACCATCAACAGCCTGAACCACCAGGGTCTGGATGCGTTCAAAACCGATGTAGCGATTGCGATGCTCGTTGAACTGGCACAGCACTACCAGATTGACCTGACCGAAAAAAATGCCGAAAGCATCGTCGAAGCCGTGCAGTGGCCGCAGCCCTACTACTTGCAGGCGACTTTTCACCACCTGCGCAGCCTTATCGTTGCGACCCCGGGAGCAAGCCCGGCCAGCTTGATCGAGCAAGCGGTCGACAAACTGGTCCAGCCCGGCGCCGATAACGACTTTCACCACTGGGAAGGCCGTCTATCGCAACAGCTATCCCGCGCCGACGCCGATCACGCACGGACCATGCTCAATATCGCTGCCCGTGACCCGAATGGCGCCCGCCCGGAAAACCTGCTTGCCGCACTCGAAGAACGCATGGCCAGCGCCCCAGCCGACGAAGCGCGGCGCACCTTCATCCGTCTGCGTGACATCCTGCAACGAGACGCCTACTGGTGGCCCGACGAAAGCTCGGGTACGAAACGCTACCGATTCCGTCTCGAACCCCTCCGGCGCTGGTGGCTCAGGAGGGACACCCTATGAACACCGCTTCCGCCAACTTCCATTACAACCCCGACTGGCTCAGCGACAACGCGCTGGTCGCCAACTTCGTTGCCCGCCAGGATGATTTTTCCTTCCTGCGCGACGAACTGGCGCGCGCACCGCTTGAGGGCAGCATCCAGCACTACCTGCTGGTTGGTCTGCGCGGCGCCGGCAAAACCACGCTGCTCAAACGCTTGGCAGTCGCCATTCGCAGCGATACCGACATCCGGGATCACCTGATTGCCCTCTCCTTCCCCGAGGAGCTATACGACGTCAAGAATCTCGCCGACTTCTGGTGGGCAGCCTGCGCTGCACTGACCGACGAACTGGATCGACTGGGACAGAGCGCCAAGGCGGATCAACTGATGGATGCCGTCGATAACGCCAAACGCAGCGGAGCGAATGCCGATCCACTCGCCGACGCCGGCCTCAAGCTGCTGCTGCAAACCTGCGCAACACTTGGACGCCGCCCGGTCCTGCTGGTCGATAACCTCGACCTGGTTTTCCAGCGCATCGACAAGAAGGGCCGCAAGCTCAAGGACCCGCATGCCCCGGCCTACTGGGCGCTGCGCGAAGCGTTATCGACCACCGCCTCGCCGATTGTCATCGGCGGCTCGGTGCGCCTTTCCGAACCCTTTACCGATTACGACAAGGCCTTTTACGACTTCTTCCTCCCCAAACGCCTAGGCAAGCTGGGCCTCGACGAAGTGCGCCGGGTACTGGAACGCCTTGCCGATGCGCAAGGCGTTCCCGACGTCAAGGAGCGTCTGCGCACCCGACCCAGCCGCGTCGAGGCACTCTACGAACTGACCGGAGGAAATCCGCGTGCCGTCGGCCTCATCTTCGAGCTGCTGCGCCAAGGCCCAAGCAGCCGCGCCGTCGAGGATTTCGAGCATCTGATGGATATCACCACGCCCTACTACAAAGCGCGCTTCGAGGACCTCGCGGAGCAAGCCCAGGTCGTCATGCACGCCCTCGCCGTGCGGCGTCCCGGCAACGGCGGCAGCCTGCGCTTCGGTCACACCGCCGCCGAAATCGGCGCCCATGCCGGACTACCAACTGGCAGCGTATCGGCGCAGATGGATGTTCTCGAACGCGAAGGCCTGGTCGAAAAATCCGCCGCCCACGGCCGCACCCAATACCGTATCGCCGAACAACTGTTCCGCCTCTGGCTGCAAATGCGCAGCAACCGCCGCATCCGCCAGAACGTGATCGGACTCACCGAGTTCCTCGAAGCGATGTACGACCTCGACGAACTGCAGGTCAATATGCAGAGCCAATCCGGGACGGATGCCCTGGCCGAAGCAAAGCTTTCCTTTGCCGTCGCCGGCACATGCTGTACGGATCAATGGCGGCGGGGACTGGAGGCGCATGGCGCCGACCGGCTGCTGCAACACCTGCAGGACAATGGCGGCAGGATTGACGACTACCTGCCTGCCGGCGATTTGCCAGAAGACATGAACGCGATCATGCGCATGCGCGAACAACTGCAGCGCTGCAATGGCGGCGGCCTGAGCACCGATGAACAGAACGCCCTGCTAGGTTCCGTCAAACTGAACATGGAGCAGAAACAAGCCAGCATACAAGCGCTTTGCACGCAAACCACGGCAAAGGATGAAGCCGAGCATTTACGCAAAATATTCGGCGCAGAACGCCGGCAACTTAAGCGCTACGGCCTCCATGACGCCGACTTGCCGCTGCTGTTCAGCAAACGTGCGCGCGGCCATCTACCGCTACCCCGGCTGACGCCGCAGGATGTCGAAGGTACGTTTTCGGTAGAAAAGGACCCTGCCCCGCTCCGATCGATGGTCTGGCGCCTGCTGGGCTCGAGGAAATGGGTCAAATTTGCTGACGATGCAACGGCCAACGAATGGCTGGACTGGGGGCTGAAGCACGCAGCTAAAGCCAGCGCTATCGAATGGGCCAACGTGGCGGGGAGCATGCGCCGCTCCAGGCGCTTTGCCTTGGCGCAACAGGTTCTCGACCATGCTTTCAGCCTCGGCGAATCGTCACGCGCATGGCATGAGCGTGGCTCTTTGCTGATAGGCACGAACGGGAGCTTGACGGAGGCCGAGAGAGCTTACCGTAAGGCGATCGAGCTTGATTCGACAGATGCTTTTCCGTGGAACAACCTGGGTTGTCTGTTGAGAGACAATCTCAACAGATTCGACGAAGCCGAGGCAGCCTACCGAAAGGCGATTGAACTTGATCCGACTGATGCTTTTCCGAGGAACAACCTGGGTAATCTGTTGAGAGACAAGCTCAAGCGATTCGACGAAGCCGAGGCCGCCTACCGCAAGGCGATTGAGCTTGATCCAACTGATGCTCGTCCGTGGAACGCTCTGGGCAATCTGCTGGACGGCAAGCTCAAGCGATTCGACGAAGCCGAGGCCGCCTACCGCAAGGCGATTGAGCTTGATCCGGCTGTTGCTTTTCTGTGGAACAACCTGGGCAATCTGCTGGGCGACAAGCTCAAACGATTCGACGAAGCCGAGACCGCCTACCGCAAGGCGATTGAACTTGATCCGACTGATGCTTTTCCATGGTTAAACTTGGGCCGCCTGTTGGAAGCCAGCAATCGTTTGGACGAGGCATTCGCCGCTTACACACAAGGCAGCGATCTAGATGCGGAACTGCATCCGTACTGGAGGGAGCGACACACGAACCTGCAAACCCGCCTCTACACCACGGCCGTCCGGCAAGCACTGAATGCCGGCAATGCTCCGGCGCTGCGCGACGCCCTTGGCCGCTTGCTCACCGAATCGGTCGACATCGCCGCAGCCGTGGTCAGCGAGCACTTCGTCGAAGGCTTGCTTGCTCCAGCGCTGGCGGCAGATCAAAACGTTACGGCGCTGCTCGCCCTGCTGCGTGATCTGGGCTACGAGAAGCATGCCCGTCCGTTACTACTCGCTTTTGAAGCAGCAATCGAAAATCGCCCGGACAAGCTCGCCGACATCGAGCCTGAAATTCAGGGCGCCGCACAGCACATGTTCGAGCGGCTCACGGCACGAAAGCACTGAACCGGGCGAGCCCCCCCGCAAAGCAAAACGCCCCGAATCTCGGGGCGTTTTGCTTGTTGCAGGATCAGCGCGAACTCAAGCCTTGTGCGCCGCCAGCTGCGTCCAGGTGTCGACCACCGTATCCGGGTTCAGCGAGATGCTGCCGATTCCCTGATCCATCAGCCAT
>JBAQRB010000118.1:0-52113 GCA_049295655.1 Rhodocyclaceae bacterium | reverse complement strand
CGACCGCCGTGCGTGATTTCGAGAAAGTGCGCGCCGGCCTGCACGGCCATCCGCCCGGCCACCGCCGACATCGGCGCGAGCAGCGGCAACCGCCCCTGCGCGTCGGTCACCGTCTCGTAGGCGATGGCGACGCCGCCGGCCTGCAGCAAGGCTTCCGCCTGGCGCGGATCGGGCGCCAGATGCAGGTAGGTGAACAGCAACTGATCGGCGCGCAGAAAGGGGAATTCGACCGGCTGCGGTTCCTTGACCTTGACGACCAGTTCGGCAGCCCACGCCTGCGCCGCGTCGCCGACGATCCGGGCGCCGGCCGCCGCATAGTCGGCGTCGGAAAAGCCGATACGCGCGCCGGCGCCGGATTCGACGAGGACTTCGTGGCCGGCCGCGGCCAGCTCATGCACCGACGCCGGCACCAGCCCGACGCGAAACTCGCTGGCTTTGATTTCAGAGGGAACGCCGATGCGCATTTTTCTCTCCTCAAGGGGTTTCGGGGTGATGCGGCCAGTATGCGCGGCAAATGACGGGGGCGGTGATCTGTGGCTGATTTTTGAACGCGACTAACTAAGCGCTCCATGGGCTCCCAAGATTGCAGGCAATGGCGCCGGATTGTGAGGGACGGTGTGAGTTTCGCGTAAATTCGTACCCATTTCTTCCGCCATCCGATAGCCCATCGCCCGGTAACCACGCTGGCGTTTGTCCCACATCCGCAGCAGTGCCGGGTGACCGGTGTCCACGAAATCGATGATGCGTACGTCGGTCTTGGCGGCGTGTTCGCGGTGCAGTCGGCCTGTGTATTGCTGCAACGTACCCTTCCACGAAACCGGCATCGCCAGCACCAACGTGTCGAGGGGGGGATGGTCGAATCCTTCACCAACCAACTTGCCGGTCGCAAGCAGAACGCGCGGGGCATCGGGTGGCAGCGCATTGAGTGCCTCAATCAGTATGGCGCGCTGCTTCTTGGCTATCCGCCCGTGCAGGACAAACAATGATGGAATCTTGCCATCCAGTGCGGTTTGAATGGCGTCGAGATGTTCGGTGCGCTCGGTCAATACCAGTACTTTCCGGTCCTGGCCGTAGGCGTTGATGACCTGGGCAGCAATCGAGTCCGTTCGGGCTTGGTCAATGGCAAGGTGCCGGAATACATCCTGAATCCCCGCTTCCGGTGGCAAATCAATTCGCGAGTGCAATGTGCACGGTGTGACCGCCAGATCGTGCGGCGCTCCTGTTGGCTTGGCTGCGGTATGGCGAGTGGGCCCGCATTGCATGAAAATAATCGGCTGCTGGCCGTCGCGGCGAATCGGCGTGGCCGTTAGACCGAGCACGTATTTGGCTTTGGCCTGCTTCAGAAGCGCATCGAATGACGCCGCGCCGACGTGATGACATTCGTCCACGATCACGTGACCGTAGTTTTCGACCAGCGAATTCACTTCACCCTGCCGCGACAGCGACTGCATCACCGCGATGTCGATTTTGCCTGTTGGCTTGGCCTTGCCACCACCGATGGTGCCGACCACTCCCTTGCCAACGCCCAAAAATGATTGCAAGCGCTCCTGCCATTGCTTGAGCAGTTCGGTTCGATGCACCAGTACCAGCGTGTTCACACCACGGCGCGCAATCATCGCGGCAGCCGTAACCGTTTTGCCAAAGGCCGTCGGCGCGCACAGGACGCCTGCATCGTGATGCAGCATGGCGGCGACAGCGAATTCTTGATCCAGCCGCAAAGTACCAGCAAAGGCCACGTCCAGCGGCGACCCCGAGTATCGCTCGTCGATTAGCTCGCAAGCAATCGCGTTGTCACGAAGTAGCTCCAGTGCGGCATCCAGGCAGCCACGCGGCAATGCAATGTGATTGGGATAGTTTTCGGCGCAGCCGATGACGCGCGGTTCATCCCACACAGAAAAGCGCATCGCCTGTTTCTTGTAAAACTCAGGATTCTGGAAGGCCGCCAAACGGATCAGCCGGTTGGCCAGCGACTGCGGAAGTTGTGTCTTCTCAAAATAGATCAGGTTGGCCAGTGTCACCGGAAGCGACTTCGGCATTGGCCCGACCAGCTTTTTGCTGACGGATGCTGATCGCTTCCACGGTTCCTTTTGATCGTCCTCATCAATGAACGTCACATCAAGTGGGTGCGCGTTGCCAGTCGCTCTCAAAATGGTTGGCTCGATATCGTGTGCAGGCATCGGCAGGATGGAGGCCAGAAATGCCCACTGATCTCGGTAAGGCCGCAATTCAGCATCCACGAAAACACTGCAACCGTTCTCACGCGGATGCTTTTGCAGTGGCAGCGCGATCAGGTTGCCAAAACCGCCTTTTGGCATCGAATTCTGATTGGGGAACAAGCGGTCGTAGGATTCGAGCTTGAGTTGGCGGGTGCGGGCGCAGGTGTGGCTGATGATGGCGGTGCCGAGTCGGCGTGCATCTCGGGCAGGTACGCTGCCGGAGAAGAAAACCCAGGCGTGCGCACCGTTGCCGGAGCGCGATATTTCAAGGGCGACCGGCACGCCCAACTCATGACACGACTGATAAAACGCCTTGGCATCCTCTCGCCACTCTGCCTCGTCGAAATCGGCAGCGAGAAAATGACAGGTGTCGTCGGCAAGCAGTGGGTAGACGCCGAGCGTCCGTTTACCGGCAAGATGCTCGTAGATCACCTGATCCGACAAGGGGATCAGCAAACGGTTGTTGCATTCCCCGCATTTGATGCGCGGCTTTTCGCAAACCCCTGCCAGCCACTCATTGCCACAGGCCGGGGCGTAACCAGACTTGCTGGTTGTTTTGCTTTCCCAGCGAATTGGGTAGGCATCCGTGCGCCCACGAAACAGCCGACGAAATAACGCCACTTTTTCGGTGGTGGAAAAACGGGATGATTCCGGCTCCGGGGCGGGCGGCGCTGGTTCAGTTGGGGCTGGCTCAGGCGGCAAGCGCCATTCGATACCGTGATCTTCCAGTAGCGCGATCAGGCGGGCGTTTTCTGCTTGCAGTGCGGCCAACTGATCGCGTTCAATCATCGGCTCCGTACTTGGCAAGCAAGTCGTCCATATCGTCGCCCACACCATAGCCGAAGTTGTGACAGGTGCTGCGCACGGTATCCAGCCTGTCCCATAACGGCTGGCGTTGCGCGTCGGTCAAACTGGCGATGGTTTTCAAGGCCTGCTCGAACATCCGCACCAGCGCATCGAAGTAGCCCTCATCCTGTAGGCCGATATCATTACTGAACCCCGCTGCCCGTTCGCAATAAAACACCATCAGTTCAGCCAGACCTTCCGCTTGCCCGATGGCCTTCTTGTAATCGGCGATCGGCTTTTTTGCCTTGGCGACTGATATGTCTTGATTCTTGAACACATCGGGCCACAGCCAGCGGTCGATGACGAGCTTGTACGGTTTGAGCACGTCGTCGCCGAGACTGAGGCGGGCGTGCAGAAAGGTTTGGTTATCCTTGTTGGCCGCGTATAGGTCTTGCAGCAGTCCGAGTAAGCCAGCGCGATCAAAGTCCACGAGCCTGGTCTTGACGTCGCTCCAACTGGGCGTATTCTTCTT
Source organism: Rhodocyclaceae bacterium (assembly GCA_049295655.1). Taxonomy (GTDB): domain Bacteria; phylum Pseudomonadota; class Gammaproteobacteria; order Burkholderiales; family Rhodocyclaceae; genus CAJBIL01. The sequence continues at coordinate 48,579 of JBAQRB010000118.1, read as the reverse complement.
CGTGGCCATATCCGCTATTCCTCGGCGATGTCTGCTTGGCTGCCAGACTCAATCTGCTTGATTACCCGATCAAAGTCACTCTCAAACAACCGATCCTGCACGATGCGGTATTTTTCGAATTCGCTTTCGGCATGCGCCTTGGCGATTTCTGCCGTCACCTTGCCTGCATCCTGCAGCACCTCCCTGTCGGTCGCCTCAATGAAGCGGTTCAGGCGTGTTTCCCAGTCCTGCATGGTCATCGGGATTTTGCGCAGCGCCATGCTCTCCGCTACGTCCAAATACGCTGAAACCAGTCTTTCCAGTTGTGCCATCTCGTGTTCGGTCAGGTAATTCTTGGCGACCACGACATCGAATTTCTGGATTTTCCCTTCGGGCGCGTCCTTCCAGGTCGTAAGCCCCATGTTCTCCTTTTCGGCATCAGCGCGGTGGTAGATGACTTCCGCCGCCGTCTGACCATGAATAGCCCAGTGCAACTTGTTCTGAACGGTGGCAAAAAAGCGCTTGGTGGCCTGCGCCGTAATGTCGTAGTCAATCGACGTGGCGTAAATGTCGGTGATCTTCTGGTAGAACTTGCGCTCCGAGAGGCGAATCTCGCGGATGCGCTGCAACTGCTCTTCGAAATACTGCTCGGAGAGGACGGAGCCGCCGCTTTTCAGGCGCTCGTCATCCATCGCGTAGCCCTTGATGGTGAACTCTTCGATGATGGTGGTTGCCCACTTGCGGAACTGCACCGCGCGCTCGGAGTTGACCTTGTAGCCCACGGCAATAATGGCAGCGAGGCTGTAGTGCTGGGTGTCGTAGGTCTTGCCGTCGGCTGCAGTTATTCGAAATTTACGAATAACTGCAGCTTCTTCCAACTCACTGTCAGAAAACACTTTTTTCAGGTGGTAGTTGATAGTGTGGGTTTCCACGTCATACAGCGTGCCCATCATCTTCTGGGTGAGCCAGACGTTTTCATCGGCATACACCGCCTCAACGCCACCTTGGCCGCTGGCGGCAACAAAGCTCAGGTACTCCGCCGCCGAGGAGCGGACGATGGAAACCTCTTTTTTTTGCGGGGCTTGTGGTGATTTGCTTCTGCTCATGGCCGACTCCTTTACGCCACCGTGACCTGGCCGTTCATCAACATGGGCAGCTGCCAGTCGCGGAGTTGGGTGAGCTGCTGGTTTTTCTTCTCATGCAGCAGATGCTTCTTGAATATGGACTCTACCTGTTCGTGCACCCTAATGCCTATTGGGGTATTGCGCTACATGATTGCGCCCTTTTTTGGTGGTTTGCGTGTTGACAACAGCTATACGCTAGGCCATGCTTTGTGTATCTACTGTGTATGCACTGAAAGGAAAAATCCATGCGCGATGCCGCCATCAATCTGCGGGCATTGCCCGAGCAGCGGGACTTGATCGATCACGCTGCAAAGCTGTTGGGCAAGAACCGTTCAGACTTCATGCTCGAAGCCGCTTGCGACAGAGCGCAGGCCGTGGTGCTCGATCAGGTATTTTTCAATCTGGATGCCGACAAGTTCCGGCAGTTCACGGCAATGCTTGATGCCCCGCCCAGCCACAATCCGGGGCTTGAACGCCTGATGGCCGTGGCGGCTCCCTGGGACGCTGCCAAGGCATGAGCTTGCAACTTGGCGCACCACAGCCGCTGGCGGCCACCCATCTTGTGGATGGATTCGAGTGCGGCGAGGCCGTTCTCGACGAATGGCTCAGGCGCCGCGCAATGAGCAATCAATTGAGCGGTGCCAGCCGCACCTTTGTCGTGGCGGATCAAGGTGGTCGTGTCTACGGTTACTACGCCATGGCGGCGGGCGCTGTCTCGCACCATATGGCGAGCAGCGCGGTGCGCAGGAACATGCCCGATCCCGTTCCGGTGATGGTGCTGGCTCGGCTGGCGGTTGATCATCGCGCGCAGGGCATCAGGCTTGGTGCGTCCCTGCTACAAGATGCCGTCAACCGGGCTGTGGTGGTTTCCCGGAACGCCGGCGTTCGCGCGCTGCTGGTGCATGCGCTGCACGAGCGCGCCAAGGCATTCTACGAACACTATGGTTTTCAGTCGTCGCCGTTGCATCCGATGACGCTGATGCTGCGATTGAATACCGCTGGGGCATGATTACGCGTCCTTGGTCTATACGTGCCCCGAGGCTTTCTCGACTGCCCGTTTTCAGCCTGGAAGCGGGCTACGGTTACGGATGCCCCAAATAGAAAAACGCCGGGGCATGCCCCGGCGTTTTTCATGACTGCAAGCGGCTTGCGCTCAGACAATCATCCCTGCGCCGACCGTGTTGTTGTCCGATTCGTCGATGACGATGAAAGCGCCGGTGCCGCGGCTTTCGACGTAGGGGTCGGCGAAGATCGGCTGCGCGAGCTTGAAGCTGACCTTGGCGATGTCGTTCATCGCCAGCTGGTCGGCCGGTTGGCGTTCCATCGTGTTGATGTCCATGCGGAACTCGATGCCGGCGAGCATCGCCTTGCTATCGCGCGTCGTGTGGCGGATCAGATACTTGCGGCGCGGGTCGAGCGGCGACTCGGAGAGCCAGCAGAGCATCGCGTCGATCTGCTTGGTGACGTTGGGCAGTTCGCTGCTCTTGACGATCATGTCGCCGCGCGAGATGTCGATTTCGTCGGCGAGCAGGATCGTTACCGACTGCTCGGAGACGACGCGCGGCAGCGACTGGCCGAGGATCTGGATGTCCTTGACGCGCGTTTCGCGCCCCGACGGCAGCACGGTGACGGCATCGCCGATCGCCAGCTCGCCCGATTCGACGCGGCCCATGAAGCCGCGGTAGTCGTGCAGCTCGGGGTTGGCCGAATCCTGCGGGCGGCAGACGTACTGCACCGGGAAGCGGAATTTCTCGGCGTCGGCGTTGTGCGCCGGCGGTGCCGCTTCGAGGATGTCGAGCAGCGTCGGGCCGTCGTACCAGTCGAGGCGCTCGCCGCGATCGACGATCATGTCGCCGTTCAGCGCCGACATCGGGATGAAGCGCACGTCGCTAATCCCGAGCTTGGCGGCGAAGGCGATGTAGTCGGCCTTGATCTTCTCGTAGGTGTCCTGCGAGTAGTCGACGAGGTCCATCTTGTTGATCGCGACGACGACGTGCGGGATGTTCACCAGGTGCGCGAGGTAGGAGTGGCGGCGCGTCTGCGTCAGCACGCCCTTGCGCGCGTCGATCAGGATGATCGCCAGGTCGGCGGTCGACGCGGCGGTCACCATGTTGCGCGTGTACTGCTCGTGGCCCGGCGCGTCGGCGATGATGTACTTGCGCGTGCCGGTCGTGAAGTAGCGGTAGGCGACGTCGATCGTGATGCCCTGTTCGCGCTCGGCCTGCAGGCCGTCGGTGAGCAGGGAAAGGTCGACGGCTTCCATGCCGCGCTTCTTCGAGGTGCGCTCGATGGCGTGCAGCGTGTCGGCGAGGATGGTCTTGGTGTCGAACAGCAGGCGGCCGATCAGCGTGCTCTTGCCGTCGTCGACGCTGCCGCAGGTCAGGAAGCGCAGCAGGCCGTTGTCTGCGATGGGTTCAATTTTTTCGGGTGCGGACATGATGTTTTGCCAGGTTAATCCCAGATCGCCTGGGGAAATTGTTGTCGGATGAGGGTATCGGCAGTGATCAACCAGCCACCGGCGGCCATTGTCTGCCCGACGATCAGACGGTCGAACGGGTCGCGCGTCCAGGTTTGCAGGCTTGCCGCCTGCGTCACTGCGTGAAACGGTGTTTGGTCGATGTGTACCGGCAGATGTGCCAGCGTGTTCAAGACGCCGGCGCTGCCGATCTTGATGCGCCCGATTTCGTTGAGAAACTGCAGTTCCAGTTCGACCATCGGCGAAATCGCCAGCCAGCCTTCCTCGATGGCGTTACGCACAGGCGCCGGAAAACTGCGCCGTTTTTCGGTGCACAGCCAGACCGCGATGTGCGTGTCGAGGAAAGTCAGCCGAGGTTGCGGGTTTCGTTCCATTCGCCAACACTCAGATTGACCAGATCGTCCGCATCGCCGACGACGATGTCGAGAATCGGCAGGCGATCGATGCGGCTCTCACGACGTTCGGGAACCAGCCACAGTCGCTGGCCGTTACGCTCCAGCGGCACCGGCTCGCCGCTGGCCAGCGCGGCGTCGGCAATCTGGAAGAGATTGGCGCGCAGCTGCGAAAAACGTAAAGGTTCGGTGTGCAGAGACATCATCGCGGACTCCTTTTGTACAACGGTGTTTTTTTCATTGTACGTCGCTCGGTTTTCTTCCGCAATAATGGGCTGAACGACCTTGCCTTTACGGTAAGGCATCAGAAGTAGCCCTCTTTCTTGCGTTGTTCCATGGAAGCGTCCGACGTCTGGTCATCGAGGCGCGTCGCGCCGCGTTCGGTGATCGTCGTCGTCGCCGTTTCCTCGATGATCTTGGCGACGCTGTCGGCGTCCGACAGGACCGGCGCCGTGCAGGTGATGTCGCCGACGGTGCGGAAACGCACGGTCAGCGTTTCGATGACTTCACCGGCACGCGCCGGCGTGACGTCGGTGACCGGCAGCATGCCGCCCTGGCGGTGCACGATTCTCCGCTGGTGCGCGAAGTAGATCGACGGCAGTTCGAGCTTCTCGCGCTCGATGTATTGCCAGACATCGATTTCGGTCCAGTTCGAGATCGGGAAGACGCGGATGTTCTCGCCCTTGAAGGCGCGCGCGTTGTAGAGGTCCCACAGTTCGGGGCGCTGGTTCTTCGGGTCCCACTGGCCGAATTCGTCGCGGAACGAGCAGATGCGCTCCTTGGCGCGCGCCTTTTCCTCGTCGCGCCGCGCGCCGCCGATGCACGCGTCGAAGCCGAATTCCTCGATCGCTTCGAGCAGGGTGACCGACTGGTGCTTGTTGCGCGATTCGCCTTCCGATTTCAGCACGACGGTGCCGCGCGCCATCGAATCCTCGACCGAGCGCACGATCAGGCGCTCGCCGAGTTCGGCAGCGCGCTTGTCGCGGAAATCGGTGACTTCCTTGTAGTTGTGGCCGGTGTCGATGTGCATCAGCGGGAAGGGGAACTTGCCCGGACGGAACGCCTTTTCGGCGACGCGCAGCATGCAGATCGAATCCTTGCCGCCCGAGAAGAGGAGCACCGGATTGCTGCACTGGCCGGCGACCTCGCGCATGATGTGGATGGCTTCGGATTCGAGCCAGTCGAGGTGTGAAAGGCTTGCTTTCGAGAGTGTTGCAGTACTCATTGATTCACCTGTGAATTTGCGTTCAAGCGTGCTTGACGTGCAAGCCGCATTCCTTCGATTCCGGATTCTCCCACCACCAGCGCCCCGAGCGGACATCTTCGCCCGGCGTCACGCTGCGCGTGCATGGCGCGCAGCCGATGCTCGGGTAGAACTTGTCGTGCAGCGCGTTGTACGGCACCTGGTTCAACTTGAGGTACGCCCAGACTTCCTTTTCGCTCCAGTCGGACAGCGGGTTGAACTTCTCGAGCCCGTTGCCTTCGTCGAATACCTGCACCGGCAAGCCTTCGCGCGTCGCCGACTGCTGCGCACGCATGCCGGTGATCCAGGCTTTCTGGCCGGCCAGCGCGCGTTGCAGCGGTTCGACCTTGCGCACGTAGCAGCAGCCCTTGCGCAGCTCGACCGATTCGTAGAAGGCATTGATGCCGTTCGTCCGCGTATAGGCTTCGACCAGATCGTGGCGCGGATAATACAACTTGAGCGCAATGCCGTAGTGCTTTTTCACTTCGGCGATCAGGTCGTAGGTTTCGAGCGGCAGGCGGCCGGTGTCGAGCGAAAAGATCTCGATGGCTAGCTTTTCCTTGACGATCAGGTCGGTCAGCACCATGTCCTCGGCGCCGAGGCTGTTGGCGAAAACGGCCGGCGCGAAGTCGGCGGCGATCCGGCGCAGCAGCGTGCGCGCTGCCGCGCTCTTGGCGGCGACTGAGTCGAGCAGCGCTTGATCGTTCAGATTGACGTTGATACTCATCGCGTATCCCTTATGCGCTGCGGCGGCGGAAGAGCGGCTGCGGCTGGTCGACCGCGGCCTGGTAGCTTTCGCTGAAGTCGCGCAGGCCGGCCAGCGCCGCTTCGATGTTCTTGTCGGCGCGTACGGCGTAGGCGTCGATACCGCAGCGCTTCATGAAGAAGAGCTGGTCCTGCAGCACGTCGCCGAGCGCGCGGATCTCGCCGCGGTAGGCGTAGCGTTCGCGCAGCAGACGCGCCGTCGAAAAGCCGCGGCCATCGGTGAATTTCGGAAAATTCACACCGATCAGCGCGAAGTGGTCGAGGTCGGCGGCAATCGCTTCCGGCCCTTCGTTGCTGTCGAGCCAGACGCCGAGCGGCGCGCTGCGCGCCGCGAGTTCGGCCTTGCGCGCCAGCCAGAGCGCGAGCGGAACGATCAGCGGCGAATGGGGCAGCAGCGGCAGCGCGAGCGTTTCGGCGCTTTCGCCTTCGGCAAGCTGGATCAGCTGCCACGGGTCGTCGACGATCTGCTGGTCCTTGATGATCTTAGCCATTGCTTGTTTCCTCCTCGGCGCGGTGGGCCGTCTTGCGCTTGTCGCGTCCTTCGTAGGCGCGTGCCTTGAACGGCTCGACGCCGATCCGTTGCAGCGTGTCGACGAAGCGCTCGGTTGGCGTGCGCTGTTCGAGATAGACGGTGATCAGCGCCTCGATCACCGGCGGCACTTCTTCGGCGGCAAACGACGGGCCGATCACCTTGCCGATCGCCGCGCCATTGCCCTGCTGGCCGCCGACCGTGATCTGGTACCACTCCTCGCCGGCCTTGTCGATGCCGAGGATGCCGATCGCCGCGACGTGGTGGTGGCCGCACGAGTTCATGCAGCCCGAGATGTTCAGCGTGATGTCGCCGATGTCGTGCAGATAGTCGAGGTCGTCGAACAGCTGCTGCACGGCTTCGGCGACCGGCACCGAGCGTGCGTTGGCCAGCGCGCAGAGGTCGCCGCCCGGGCAGCAGATGATGTCGGTGAGCAGGCCGATGTTCGGCGTCGCCAGTCCGTTCTGGCGGGCGATCTGCCAGACTTCGTAGAGTTCGCCCTGCTTGACGTCGGACAGCACGACGTTCTGTTCGTGGCTGATGCGCAGTTCGCCGAAGCTGAAGCGCTCGGCGAGGTCGGCGACGACTTCCATCTGCCGGTCGGTGATGTCGCCCGGCGCGACGCCGGTTTTCTTCAGCGACAGGGTAACCGCACTGTAGCCCGCCACCTTGTGCGCATGCACGCTGCGCCCGGCCCAGCTGGCGAAGGCCTTGTCTTCCTTGAGGCGTGCGGCGTAGCCCGCGTCTTCGGCGGGCAGGGCGGCGTAGGCCGGCGGCGCGAAGTGCGCGGCGATGCGCTCGAATTCGGCGTCGTCGAGCGTCGTCGGGCCGTCCTTCAGGCGCGCCCATTCGGCGTCGACCTGGCGGCCGAATTCCTCGACGCCGAGCGCCTGCACGAGGATCTTGATGCGCGCCTTGTAGGCGTTGTCGCGCCGGCCGTGCAGGTTGTAGACGCGCAGCACGGCGTCGAGATACGAGAGCAGGTGGCGGCGCGGCAGGAAGTCGCGCACTACCTTGCCGAGGATCGGCGTGCGGCCGAGGCCGCCGCCGACGAAGACCTTGACGCCCCATTCGCCGGCGTCGTTGCGCACGACTTCGAGGCCGATGTCGTGCGCGCGGATGACGGCGCGGTCCTGCGCCGCGGCATTGACGGCGATCTTGAACTTGCGCGGCAGGAAGGCGAATTCCGGGTGGAAGGTCGACCACTGGCGCAGCACTTCGCAGTACGGGCGCGGATCGGTCAGCTCGTCGGGCGCGACGCCGGCGAAGTGGTCGGTCGTGATGTTGCGGATGCAGTTGCCCGAGGTCTGGATCGCGTGCATTTCAACGGTCGCCAGTTCGCCGAGGATTTCCGGCGTTTCCTCGAATTTCGGCCAGTTGAGCTGCATGTTCTGGCGCGTCGTGAAGTGGCCGACGCTACGGTCGTAGCGGCGCGAAATCTCGGCCAGCTTGCGCAACTGGGCGGCGGCCAGCATGCCGTAGGGGATCGCGATGCGCAGCATCGGACCGTGGCGCTGGATGTAGAGGCCGTTCTGCAGGCGCAGCGGGCGCAGTTCATCGTCGGACAGCTCGCCGGCCAGGTTGCGCGCAATCTGGCCGCGGTACTGGGCGACGCGCTCGTTGATCAATTGTTGGTCGGTACTGTCGTAGCGATACATTCGTCGCTCCTTTTATAGTGCGCTTGTTACAAAGCAATCAATTTGCCGCCGACCAGCACCAGCATCGTGGCGAGGATCGGTCGCAGGAAACGGTCCGGCACTTTAGCCGAAGCATGGCTGCCAAGCCAGATGCCGGGTAGCGAACCAAGCAGCAGGCTGCTCAGCAGCGCCCAGTCGACGCTGCCGATCATCCAGTGGCCGACGCCGGCGACCAGGGTCAGCGGCACCGCGTGCGCCAGATCGCTGCCGATGATGCGGATCGCCGGCAGCCTGGGGTAGAGGAAGAAAAGCACGGCAACGCCCAGCGCGCCGGCGCCGACCGACGAGATGGTGACGACGACGCCGAGCAGCGCGCCGACGGCGACCGTGATCGGCGCCTGCAGGCGGGTATGCGCCGAATCGTCTGCATGGGACAGCGCATATTTCTGGATGTTCTTGCGAAAGACGATGGCGCAGGCGGTGAGCAGCAGCGCGACGCCGAGCGACGACGAGATGATGTGGGTCACCGCCGGACTCTGCTTGGGCAGGTGCGACAGCGCCCAGATGGTCAGCATCGCGGCAGGCAGGCTGCCGCTGGCCAGCAGGCCGGTGATCCGCCAGTCGACGTGGCCTTTTTTGGCATGGACCGTGGTGCCGCCGGCCTTGGTGATTGCCGCGTAGAGCAGGTCGGTGCCGACCGCCGTCGCCGGATGGATGCCGAACAGCAGGACCAGCAGCGGCGTCATCAGCGAGCCGCCGCCGACGCCGGTCAGTCCGACGATCGCTCCGACAACGAATCCAGAGAGGGTGTAGAGCCAGTCCATGATGCACCGCAATAAGAAAGTCCGCGCATCGTATCAGTCCCCTGTTTGATAGAAAAAGAATAGTAAGTTAGAGTGATATAACTTTTTGTTATGAGCTGTGCGATGAAACTCCAGCAACTGCGTTACCTTGTTGAAGTAGCCCGCCGCGGCCTCAATGTCTCGGATGCCGCCGAGGCGCTCTACACCTCGCAGCCCGGCGTTTCCAAGCAGATCAAGCTGCTCGAGGACGAACTCGGCGTCGTCGTTTTCGAGCGCAGCGGCAAGCGCCTCACCAGCGTCACCGAGCCGGGGCGGGCGATCCTGGCGATCGCCGAGCGCATCCTGCACGAAGCCGAGAACATGAAGCGGGTCGGCGAGGAGTACGCCGACGGCGAGTCCGGCGCGCTGGTCATCGCGACGACGCATACGCAGGCGCGCTACGCGCTGCCGTCGGTGGTCGCGCGCTTCGTTGCGAAACATCCGAAGGTTCGCCTGTCGATGCACCAGGGCAGCCCGACGCAGATCGCCGAATGGACGCTGAAGGGCGAAGCCGACATCGCCATCGCCACCGAGGCGCTCGACCAGTACCCGCAGCTGCTGATGCTGCCGTGCCATCAATGGACGCACTGCGTGATCGCCCCCGACGGCCACGCGATCCTCGACGGGCGGCCGCTGTCGCTCGCCGAACTGGCGCGCTGGCCGCTGATCACCTACGATTCGGCGTTTACCGGCGGCTCGCGCATCAGCAAGGCCTTCGAGCGCGCGCAGCTGACGCCGAACGTCGTTCTCGCGGCGATCGACGCCGACGTGATCAAGACCTACGTCAGCTTGGGCCTCGGCCTTGGCATCATCGCGCACCAGGCCTACGACGCGGCGCGCGACACCGGGCTGCAGGCGATCGAAGCCGGCCAGCTGTTCGGCTCGAACACGACGCGCATCGGCCTGCGGCGCGGCACCTACGTGCGGCGTTTCGAGTACGACCTGATCGAACTGTTCGCGCCGCAGCTCACCCGCCGCGCCGTCGATATGGCGATGGCCGGGCACGGCGACGAATACCAGCTGTGACGAGACACCCCGTTTTTTTTATGCTGACGACAAGATGAACCCGCTTTATCCCCGCGCCCTCTGCTGGTTCCGCCGCGACCTGCGAGTGCACGACCAGGCGGCGCTCTATCACGCGCTGAAAGGCAGTGCGGCGGTGCATTGCGTCTTCGTTTTCGACACCGACATCCTCGATCGGCTGGCCGACAAACAGGATCGCCGGGTCGAGTTCATCTGGCATTGCCTCGTCGAGCTGCGCGAACAGCTGCGGCAACAGGGCGGTTCGCTGCACGTCCTGCACGGGCGGGCGAGCGAGCTGATTCCGCGTCTGGCGCAGGAACTCGATGTGCAGGCGGTTTTCTGCAACCGCGATTACGAAGCGGATGCCGTGGCGCGCGATGCTGCCGTCGAGGCATCGCTGGCGCAGTCCGGGATTGCCTTTGCGCAGAGCAAGGACCAGGTGGTTTTCGAGCAGTCCGAAATCCTCACCGGCGCCGGCACGCCGTTCAGCGTCTTCACGCCGTACAAGAATGCCTGGCTGAAGAAGCTCGACGGTTTCTACCTGCGCGCCTATCCGGTCGAAAAATACTTTGCCGCATTGGCGCCGCGGGCGGCTGGTGCTATGCCGTCGCTCGAAGCGCTGGGTTTTGTTCGCACCAATCTGCAAACGCTGGCGCTGCCGACCGGCGAAGCGGGGGCCGAACGGCTGTTTGCCGATTTCACGCAGCGCATCGCGCAGTACCACGAGGCACGCAATTTCCCGGCCGCGCAGGGCGTCTCCGATCTGTCCACGCATCTGCGCTTCGGCACGATCTCGATCCGCCGCTTGGCAGCGCACGCCCACTACACGGGCGGCAAGGGCGCGGAAACCTGGCTCAGCGAGCTGATCTGGCGCGAGTTCTACCAGATGCTGCTGTACCACCACCCGTGCCTCTCGCAGGGGCAGGCCTTCAAGCCGAAATTCAACGCCATCGCTTTCCCGAACGACCGGGAAAAATTTGCCGCCTGGTGCGAGGCGCGCACCGGCTTCCCGCTGATCGACGCCGCGCTGCGCCAGCTCAAGCAGACCGGCAGCATGCACAACCGTCTGCGCATGGTGGCCGCCTCGTTCCTGGTCAAGGACCTGCACATCGACTGGCGCTGGGGCGAGCGCTATTTTGCGCAGCATCTTCTGGACTTCGACTTTGCGGCCAATAACGGCGGCTGGCAGTGGGTCGCTTCCACCGGCTGCGATGCCCAGCCGTGGTTCCGCATCTTCAATCCGGTCACCCAGTCGGAAAACTTCGACGGGCAGGGGCGCTTCATCCGCCGCTACGTTCCCGAGCTGGCCAACTGCGCCGACAAATTCATCCATGCACCCTGGCTGATGCTGCCGGCTGAGCAGGCGCGTTGCGGGGTCGCGCTCGGGCGCGACTATCCGTTGCCGATCGTCGATCACGGTGTCGCCAGAATCAAGACGCTCGCGCTGTTCAAGACAGCGGCTGAATAAGGCGCGGCGTTCCAATGTCCATTCGATTCAACTAAAATACCGCTGCGCGGTCTCCGGCCGCAATGGCCGCGGCAAGACGGTATTTTTGAATGTTTCTGGAGGCGCAATGCCCATCGTATGGACGGAAGACCTGAACATCGGGGTTGAGCTGATCGACAATCAGCACCGGAAAATCGTCGATTACATCAACGCGCTGGAGGGCGCCATCGGCGAGCCGGATCGGGAACAGAGCCGGCTTTCGGTCGGTCAGGTGATCGCCGATCTGATTGATTACACCCGCTCGCACTTCGCCTTTGAAGAAAGTCTGCTCGAAGGTTCCGGCTACAAGTTTTCCGACCTGCACAAGGGCGTTCATGAGGTGTTCGTGACGCGCATCACGAAGCTGCAGGAAAGGCACGAGGCCGGCGTGGATGTCGCCGAACGGCTGCACAACATGCTCGGCACCTGGCTTTTGCACCACATCAAGCAGGATGACATGGCCTATGTGCCCGACGTGAAGGCCAGTCTGCGGGACATTGCCCAGGGCCGGCGAAATGGCGACTGGCTGAACCAATCGCTCGAAAAACTGCTTGCGTAGCATTTCCGGACGAGAGGGTGGTTTGGGCGGGGTGGGCAGGCTGGGCGGGCTGGCCATTGGCCTCGTCTTGAGCCTTGCTTCGTTCTGCGCAGCGGGCCAGGAATCGGTGCGCACGCAGGAAATCAACGAGTGCCGCAGCGGCGAACTGCTGACCTGGGGCGATGGCCAGGACCGCCCGGCTGTCGGCTTGCCGCTGACCTTCGTTTATGACCCCGCCGCCGCGCCGGCGGAGTTTTCGCCAGCGCTGGTTGCCGGGATGGTCGGCAAGGCCGTTGCCGCGTGGTCGCAATGCGGCGTGCCGAGTCAGCTGGTTTCCCTGGCCGAGCGGCAACCGGGTTCGATCCGGGTGCAGTGGAGCGCCAAGGAGAGCGGCGGCCATTTCGGGCTGGCCAACCTGACCCGGCGCACGCTCTCGCTCGGCCCGCCGGCCTTTGAACTGCTGCGGCAGAGGAATCCGGCGCACGACGCCCGCGAAACCCTGCAGATGGTGATTTCGCACGAAATGGGGCATTTCTTCGGACTCGTCGCGCACTCGCGGCGCTGTGTCGATGTCCTCTCCTATTACGACGACGGCAAGGGCGGCAAGTGCTACAGCCGGGACGAAGCGCAGAGGCGCCTGGTCACCGAATACCGGCACGTCCTGCCGACGGCGTGCGACATCGAACGCTGCCGCAAGGTGAATGGCCTGCCGTCCGTGCCGGAGGAGGCGGCGCGCCGGGCGGGTGCGGTCAGTCGGTAAGCATTCGTCAGGAACGAATGGCCGCTTTTCAAATCGGCGCTACGAATGCACGAAGACGCACAAATTCATTAGGTCTTCGCCAGTTTTCCGGAGTCTGCTTCCTGTCTATCGTTCGTTCCATACGAACGCGCGGTCAGGCGGCGGTGTGCGCTGCGCTGACCGCGAGCGTCTGCCGGTCGCCTAGTAACGTCCGATATCCTCAAGCGCGTCGACCACCATGCTGGTCCCCACGGCGATCATCAGGATGTCTCCGGCGACACGCACGTAGCGGTGGCCGCTGGGCGGCATCGGCAGACGGACGACGAGGTCGTGCGGCAGGTCGTAGTACTGGAGGTCGCGCGGCAACGCCCGGCCACGCTGCCATTTTTTGGCCTGGCCGGGCGGCTGGCAGCCGTTGTTCTTCTTGGCGAGTCCCGGCGGGCAGTTGCCGCCGCGGAATTGATCGCCGTAATAGCTGTTGACGATGCGGCGATTGTCGTCGCCGAAACGGATTTCGAGCGATCCCTGTCGCCGGTCGTCGTCATGGCGACTGTCGCGCCGCTCGTCGCGTCGATCATCGCGCCGGTCGTTGTTTCTTTCCTCGTGCTTGCCTTCCTTGCCGCCGCCTTTGCCGCCGCCTGCCCAGTCGGGTTTGTCGGCGAAGGCGGAGGCGCCCGCCAGCAGGGTGGCGAGCATCAGGAGGCTGCTGCGCAGCGATCGGCGGTAGCGTTTCATGATCTTTCCTTTCATTCGCGGTGGGGGAGGGGGCTGCCATTTTTTCTCAATCCTAAACCCGCGGCGGGCTGGCGCCTAACGGTTTTTCCCCGGGTTTGCCCGGAGAAGCCGGCCTGTGCCAGCGCCGTTTTGCCCAGCGCCCGGCCGCTTTTCGCCCTGGCGGCGGAGCCGCTGCTAGCCTCGCCTATGGCTTATGTAATAGACTGTAACAAGCATAAAAAATGAAGGGTGAGTTGTGAAGCGCTTTGACTATCGTACGCTGGCGCTCTTTTCTGCGCTGTTGCTCCAGATATCCGCGGCACTGGCCCAGATTAACGAGGATGAGGAGGTCCTGGCGCTGGCCTACGGCGACAAGGCCACCATCAGCATTGCCACCGGCAGCCGGCAGGCGCTGCGCCGCGCGCCGGCCGTGGCCAGCGTGATCACCGCCGAAGACATCGCCGCGATGGGCGCCACCGACCTCGACGAAGTGCTGGAAACGGTTCCCGGCGTCCATGTTACCCGCGCCCCGAATGGCTACGCTTCGGCCTACGCCATCCGTGGCATTGCGACGACCTATGGGCCGCAAACCCTGATGCTGCAGAACGGCATCCCGATCACCACCTTGTATCAGAGCAACAAGGGCAATGTCTGGGGTGGTTTCCCGGTCGAGCACATTGCGCGCATCGAGGTGATTCGCGGTCCCGGTTCCGCGCTCTACGGCGCCGATGCTTTCTCCGGCGTGATCAACATCATCACCAAGAATGCGGCGGATACGCCGGGCACCGAATTCGGCGCGCGCGCCGGCTCGTTCAGGACCGGAAGTGCCTGGCTGCAGCACGGCGGCAAGACGGGGCCGGTGGAGGTGGCGGCTTACCTGCGTGTCGGCAGTACCGAAGGCTTCAAGGAAACCCTGGCGGCAGACGCGCAGACCGCCCGGAACAGCGCCGTATCGCTGGCGCCGGGAGCTGTGAATACCGGTTACGACGCGGTCGATGCCAACCTCGATCTCGGCTACGGCAAATGGCGCGCGCGCGCCGGCTACAAGTTGCGCGATAACATGGAAACCGGCGCCGGTATTGCCTCGGCGCTCGATCCGGTCGGCCGGGAGAAGAGCGAGCGCATTACGGCCGACCTCTCGTGGGCCGATGCGCAGTTCGCCCAGGACTGGGGTCTGGGTTTCACCGGCAGCTATCTTTACTACACGCAGCAGATCCCCACCGACTTCCTCCTTTTTCCGGCGGGCGCCAACGTCGGCGGCGGGGTGTCGGCCAACGGATTTATCGCCGGCCCCGAAACCTGGGAGCGGCAGTTCAGGCTTTCAGGCTTCGCGACCTATACCGGTTTTGCCGGCCATAGCGTGCGTTTCGGCCTCGGTCACGACGACCTGAACCTCTACAAGACCCACGAAACCCGGAACTTCACCTACGCGGCAAATGGCGCGCTAGTCCCGACCGCCGGCGGCGCAGTCGTCGATTTCTCCGAGAGCAACCCGTTCATCCGTCCGCAGCGGCGCAAGGTCGATTATTTGCTGCTGCAGGACGAATGGCATTTCGCCAAGGACTGGGCGCTGACCGCCGGCCTGCGCCGCGACAAGTTTTCCGACTTTGGCGCGACGACCAATCCGCGGCTGGCGCTGGTCTGGGACGCATCGCTCGATCTCACCGCCAAACTGCTGATGGGCCGGGCTTTTCGCGCACCGGCATTCCTCGAAGTCTATGGGATCAGCAATCCGGTGGCCCTGGGCAATCCCAATTTGCGCCCGGAGATCATCAGTACGGTCGAAACCGCCTTCTCCTGGCAGGCGCGTCGCGATACGCAGGTGAACCTGAGCCTGTTCCGCTACGAGATGAAAGACATCATCCGCGCGGTGACCAATCCCGTTGCCGGCACCGGCAGCACCTATTTCAACATCGGCGCGCAGCATGGGTACGGCGCCGAACTCGAAGCGGTGTGGGATGCCACCCGCAGCCTGCGCGTGACCGCCAACTATTCCTGGCAGCGCTCGATCGACGAAGCGACCAACACCGATGCCGGCACCGCGCCACACCATCACGTCTATGCCCGCGCCGACTGGCGCTTTACCGGCAACTGGCTGGCCAGCACCCAGATCAACCGGGTCGCCGAGCGCAAACGCGCTGCCGGCGACCTGCGGCCGGATGTCGCCGATTACACGACGCTCGATCTGACCCTGCGCACGACGAACAGCAAGAATCGGTGGAATTTTGCCGGCAGCGTGCGCAATCTGTTCAATACCGATGTGCGCGAGCCCAGCCTGGCACCGGGAACGTCGATTCCGAACGATCTGCCGATGGCGCCGCGGAGTGCCTACTTGCAGGCGATCTTCCGCCTGTGAGCCATCTCCCACCGACGGTTTTTCCGCCGACTCGTCCGGAAACGTCGGACTGGCGCGACTGAGCCGCTGCTAGCCTCGCCTATGGCTTATGTAATAAACTGTAACAAGCATAAAAATGAAGGGTGAGTTGTGAAGCGCTTTGACTGTCGTACGCTGGCGCTGTTTTCTGCGCTGTTGCTCCAGATATCCGCGGCACTGGCCCAGAACAACGAGGATGAGGAGGTCTTGGCACTGGCCTACGGCGACAAGGCCACCATCAGCATTGCCACCGGCAGCCGGCAGGCGCTGCGCCGCGCGCCGGCGGTGGCCAGCGTCGTCACGGCCGAAGAGATCGCCGCAATGGGCGCCACCGACCTCGACGAAGTGCTCGAAGGCATTCCTGGCATGCACGTCTCGCGTACCGCCTACTACGCTCCGGTGTACGGCATTCGCGGCATCCAGAGCAGCCCGACCGATTCGCGCACCCTGATGCTGCAGAACGGCGTTCCGATGACGACGCTGTATCTCGGCGACAAGGGTCATAACTGGGGCGGCCTGCCGCTGGAGAACGTTGCCCGCATCGAGATCGTCCGCGGTCCCGGCTCGGCGCTTTACGGTGCCGATGCGTATGCCGGAGTTATTAATATCATCACCAAGAGTGCGGCTGATACGCCCGGTACCGAGTTCGGCGTCCGCATTGGCTCCTTCAATACCCGCGATTCCTGGGTCCAGCACGGCGGCCAGGCGGGGCCGCTGGAGGTGGCGGCCTATCTGCGCATCGGCAGCACCGACGGGATCAACGGAATCATCGCGGCGGACGCCCAAAGCGCGCGCGACCGGATCTTCGGCAGCAACGCTTCTCTGGCACCAGGGCCAGTGCATACCGGCCACGACGACATCGACGGCGCGCTGGACTTAGGCTACGGCAAGTGGCGCCTGCGCGCCGGTTACAAGCTGCGCGACCGCCTTGGCGTCGGTGCCGGCATCGCCTCCACGCTCGATCCCCTGGGCCAGAACCGGAGCGAACGCGTCACGACCGATCTCTCCTGGGCCGATCCGTTCCTCGCCAAGGATTGGGGCGCGGGCTTCACGGCCAGCTATCTGCACTACGCGGAAACCCTCGCGGCGAACTACCAGCTGTCGCCCCCGGGAACGGTTTTTCCGACGGGTGTTTTCCCGAGCGGCATGATCGGCGACCCGGACCGATTCGAGCGGCAACTGCGCTTGTCGACTTTTGCCACCTATGTCGGGATCCATGGGCATAGCCTGCGTTTCGGCCTCGGTCACGACGATCTGAACATGTATGAAACCGGCACCCACAAGAACTACTTGTTGAATGCCAGCGGGGTTCCGGTACCGACCGGACCGGTCATCGACTATTCCGGCATCCAGCCCCACCTGCGGCCGCAGCGGCGCAAGCTCGACTATTTCTATGTCCAGGATGAATGGCAGTTCGCCCGCGACTGGGCGTTGACCGCCGGGCTGCGCCACGACCGCTTCTCCGATTTCGGCGGCACCACCAACCCGCGACTGGCGCTGGTCTGGGACGCAGCCCAGCAGCTCACTGCCAAGCTGCTCTACGGCCAGGCTTTTCGCGCGCCTTCGTTCAACGAGCAGTATGGTATCAATCCCGTTGCCAACGGCAACCCGAACCTGAAACCGGAAACGATACGCACGCTTGAAGCCGCCTTCGCCTGGCAGGCGCGCCCGGACACCCTGGTGAATCTGAGTTTCTTCCGTAATGCCATGCAGGATATTATTCGTGCCGTTCCCAATGCCTCAGGCAGCGGGTCGACCTTCAGCAACACCGGGCTGCAGAACGGGCGTGGCATGGAGCTGGAGGCGGTATGGGACGCGAGCCGCAGCCTGCGCCTGACCGGCAATTATTCATGGCAGCGCTCGATCGACGAAACGACCGGCACCGATGCCGGTTATGCACCGCACCATCACCTCTATGTGCGCGCCGACTGGCGCTTTACCGGCAACTGGCTGGCCAGTACCCAGATCAACCGGGTCGCCGAGCGCAAGCGTGCGGCCGGCGACCTCCGGTCGGATGTTCCCGACTACACGACGATCGATCTGACGCTGCGCACGACGAACAGCAAGAATCGGTGGAATTTTGCCGGCAGCGTGCGCAACCTGTTCAATGCCGATGTGCGCGAACCCAGTCTGGCGCCGGGGACCGCCATTCCGAACGATCTGCCGATGGCGCCACGCACCGCCTATGTGCAGGCGATTTACAAGTTGTGAGGGGGCGTTGTGCCGTCGATCCGAGGAATGCTGTGAAAAAACACCGAAAGCGAATCCTTCTGCGCCTCGCGCTCCCGGCATCGCTGGCGCTCTCCTTGCTTTCGCCGGCGCTGGCAACGGTTGCCGAAAGCCGGCAGCAGGCGGCCGTCGCCGTGCTCTATTCCGAAGCCGGCGACAGTGCTGAACTGACGCAGGTGCTTGCCGGCATCGAGCAGGACAGCGACGTGCTCGTCTATCGCATGCGACTGGCCGCCAGCGAGCCGGCAATCGGCCTGCTGGCCCGCGTCGACAACGTCAAACTGGCGCTGGGCGGTGATCCGGGCAACATCGCCGTGCTCTATCCCGATCTCGGTGAGCCTTATCGCGGCATCTTCGCCAAGATTATCGAGGGGATCGAGGCGCAGGCCGGCGTGCGCGTTGCCAGCTATGCCCTGGGCGGCAGCATGACGGCGCAGGACATTGTTGCGAAAATGAAGCAGCAGGAAATCAAGGTGGTGATCGCGCTCGGTCGGCAGGGAATGAAGGCGGCCTCCGGCCTCGAGCGCGAGTTCGGCGTCGTCGCCGGCGGCGTCATCTCGGCACCCGAAGGCGACGGGCGCAGTTTTCCGGTGGTCAGCCTGGCGCCGGACCCCGGCATGCTCTTCGAGCGCCTCAAGCATTTCATGCCCGATGCGCGTCGCGTCATCGTGGTCTACGACCCGCGGCAGAACGCCTGGCTGATGCGCCTTGCGCGCGATGCGGCGCGCAAGCACGGGCTGGAGTTGCAGGCGGTCGAGGCGGCCGATCTGAAAAGCGCGGTGCGCGCGTATCAGGAGCTGCTGGCCGCTGCCGATCCGAAAAAGGACGCCCTGTGGCTGCCGCAGGACTCGACCACCGTCGAGGAAAGCTCGGTCCTGCCGCTCGTCCTGGAGAGCGCGTGGAGCCGCAACCTGGCGGTGTTTTCGAGCAGCGTGGCGCACGTCAAGCGCGGCGCGCTTTTTTCCCTGTATCCGAACAACCTGGCGCTCGGCCGCCAGCTGGCGACTTCGGCGCTGAGCTATTCGGCGAGCAACCCGGCCAACGCCTCGGTGGTGCCGCTGAAGGAGGCCTTGCTGGCGGTCAATGTGCGCACCGCGAGCCACCTCGGCTTGCATCTGTCGTCCAGCCAGCAGGGCTTCGATCTCGTGTTTCCGCTGCCTTGATGGGTAGGCATTCCTCATGAATCCTTTCAGCCGCCTCGTTCCCCTGCTGCGCCAGACCACTTTCCGACGACAGTTGATGATCATGGTCGCGGTCGGCGTCCTGCTGCTGGCCTTGCTCTCTTCGCTCGCCATCTCGTGGCAGAGCAGTCGCGAGATCCGGCAGAATCGCCAGCAGCAGGGCCAGCGTCTGGCCGATAGCCTGGCGCGTCAGTCGCGGCTGGCGCTGCTTTACGATTCGAGCGACAACGCGGCCGATGCGCTGGCCGGCGTGCTGGCCTTCCCCGACGTGCTCCGGATCGAAATTCGCCGCCTCGACGGACGCTTGCTGACGGTGCATGGCCTGGCGGGGGCCGCCCCGGCGGCCGGCGAAGAGGCGGCGCCGGCCGGTCTGCGGGTTTCGGCCTTTCTCGAGGCGGAGGATGGCGAGGCATGGCGCTTTGTGGCGCCGGTACGCACGGCGGATAGCGCATCGCCGTTCGAGATGGAGGAGAAGCCGGGGCTGGCCCTGGGTTACGTGCGCGTCGTTTTGTCGAAGGCATCGCTGGACCGCGCGACGTTCGACCTGTTTGCGCTGAACATGGCCATTTCGCTCTCTTTTGCGCTGCTGCTCCTGTTCGTCACGCGCTGGCTGACGCTGCGCATGAGCCGGCCCTTGCAGCAACTGGCCGAGGCCATGGGGCGTGCCGAGGCGGGGGCCGCCGAGGTGCGCGCCGAGCTGGCCGGGCCGAGCGACATTGCCGATATGGCGCATGCCTTCAACAGCATGATGGCGGTGCTCGACGATCGCGAACAGGCCTTGCGCCAGGCGCGCGAGGAAGCGCTGCATCTGGCGTACCTGAAGGCCGAATTCGCCGCGACGATGGGCCACGAGCTGCGCACGCCGCTCAACGGCGTGGTCGGCACGCTCGACATGCTGCGCGCCTCGGTGCTGCCGCCCGTAGCGCGCAGCTACGTCGATCTGGCGTGGGATTCTTCGCAGTACCTGCTCGATCTGATCAACAACATCCTGGACTTTTCGTCGCTCGAGGCGGGCAAGCTGACGCTCGACGAAAGCGACTTCGACATTGCCCGCCTGTGCGAGCAGACGATCGAGCTGGTCGCCCCGCAGCTCGGCAGCAAGGGGCTGGAAATCGCCTACGTGCTGGCGCCCGGCGTGCCGTCCAGCCTGTGCGGCGATGCCAGGCGGCTGCGCCAGGTGCTGCTCAACCTGGTCGGCAACGCGGTGAAGTTCACCGAGCGCGGCGAGGTGGCGATCCGCGTGTCGACGGTCGGTGACTTCGGCCAAAGCGGGGTCTTGCGCTTCGACGTGGCCGATACCGGCGTCGGCGTGCCGGCGAACGCGCTGGCGACGATTTTCGATTCATTTACCCAGGCTGATCCGTCGTCCACCCGCCGCCACGACGGTTCCGGCCTCGGCTTGTCGATCTGCAGGCAGCTCTGCGTGCTGATGGGCGGCGAGATCGGCGTTGACAGCGAGCTCGGCGTCGGCAGCACCTTCTGGTTTTCCTTGCCCCTGCGCGCCGGAGTCAGCCGCGCGGCCGCGCCGGATGCCGGCGCGCGCACCGGCCGCGTTCTGGTGGTCGATGAAAGCGCGATGGTTCGCCAGTTTCTCGAGCAGTCGCTGCGCTCCTGCGGCTATCAGTGCGCTGCGGCGAGCAATGCGCACGATGCGGCCGTCGCACTGGAAGACGCGGCGCTGGCCGGCGTGCCCTGCCAGTTGCTGATCGTCGATATGCTGCTCGCCGCCAGCCATGCCGAAGCCGTGCAGCGGCTGCGTAGCGAGCCGCGCTTCGGCCAGCCGCGCATGGTGCTGATGAACCGCTATGGCGTGGTGTGCGCGCCGGACGCCCCGCCGGCCGACGCCTATCTGGCCAAACCCCTGCGTCTGGAACGCCTGCTCGAGTGCATCGAGGCGCTGATCAGTAGCGCTGCCGCCGTTCGTCCAGCACCAGCCGTGGCCAGCGCGGGTGTGCCCCGCCTACTCGTCGTCGAGGACAACCGGACCAGCCAGACGATTGCCGTCGGCATGCTGGAGATGCTCGGCTGCACGGCGGTCGTGGCGCAGAACGGCCGGGTCGCGGTGCAGGCGTTCAAGCGTGAATCCTGGGATCTGGTCCTGATGGACTGCAATATGCCGGAGATGGACGGCTACGAAGCGACCGCGGCGATCCGCGCGCTGGAGAACGATGGCCGCCGGGTACCGATTGTCGCGATGACGGCCAACACGCAGCCGGCCGATATCGAGAAGTGCCTGTCGGCGGGGATGGACGACCACCTGCCGAAGCCGCTGACGCTGGGCAGTCTGTCGGCGCACTTGCAGCGCTGGCTGCCGGGTCTGGCGATCGTTCCGCCGGCGCGACCGGCGATCGCTGCGCCTGACGCGGCGCCGGCGAGACGCCCCGACGAGCTGCTTGATCGCGCCGCGCTGGTCCGGCTGCGCGAGGCGCTGGGCGGGGCGATCGGGCAGGCGATCCGGCCCTTCCTCGAAGACATGCCGGTCTATCTGGAGGAATTGGAGGCGGCCGCAGTCGCCGGCGAGCACGACGCGCTGCGCCGCGCCGCCCACGCCGTCAAGGGCGCGGCGGGCAATCTCGGCGCGGTGCCGCTGGCGGCGCTGGCCAAGGAGATCGAGGCGCTGGCGGAAGCCGGTCGGGCCGATCGGGCGGGGCTGCTGGTGCCGCGCCTGCGCACCGAGTACGCGCTGGTCAGCCAGGAGTTGCTGCACGAGCTGGCGAGCGAGGCGGAGGTCTCCTTGCCGCTCTCGTCGGCCGGCGCGGCGCGCGTGCTGATCGTCGATGACGATCGCAGCACCCGCTCGGCCCTGCGTGCCGCGCTGCAGCGCAGCGGTTTTGTGGTGACCGAGGCGGACGACGGCAGCGAGGTCGCGGCCGAGGTCGAGCGCATGCGTCCCGACGTGATCCTGATGGATGCGCTGATGCCGGTGATGGATGGCTTTACCGCCTGCGCCCGGCTGCAGGAGACGCCCGAGGGGCGCGAGATCCCGGTGCTGATGATTACCGCGCTCGAGGACAGCGCTTCGATCGAACGCGCGTTTGCCGTCGGCGCCAGCGATTACATTCCGAAGCCGCTCCACCTGGCGGTGGTCAATCAGCGTGTCCGCCGTCTGGTCGAGGCAACCCGCGCCGAGCGCCACGTGCGCCACCTGGCGTACAACGATGCCTTGACCGGGCTGCCCAACCGCGTCCTGTTCAACGACCATCTCAATCGCTGCATTGAGCGGGCCGGACCGGCGGCCCAGTCGCTGGCGCTGCTCTATCTCGATCTGGATCGTTTCAAGTTTGTAAACGATACGCTCGGCCACGAGATGGGCGACAAGTTGCTGAAGACGGTTTCCGAGCGCATCCGCGCCTGTGTGCGCGGCAGCGATTGCGTTGCCCGTCTCGGCGGCGACGAGTTCGCCGTGGTGATCGACGAGCTGCCGAACCTGACCATCGCTTCGCTGACGGCACAGAAAATCTGTCACGCCGTCACCGCGCCGTTCGAGATCGACGGGCACGACATCGTCGTCTCGGCGAGCATCGGCATTGCCGTTTTTCCGAACGACGGAGTCGACGCCAGTGCGCTGCTGCGGCGGGCCGATACGGCGATGTACCGGGCGAAGAAGAAGAGCAGCGGCTTCCAGTTCTTCGAGGAGGCAATGGAGGCGCTGGCGGCCGAGCACCTTCGTCTCGAAGGCGCGCTGCGCCGCGCCCTCGAGCGCAACGAGTTTGCCGTTTTCTTCCAGCCGATCGCCAACGCGGCCGACAGCTGCATCGTCGGCATGGAGGCGCTGGTGCGCTGGCATCATCCGGCACGCGGGCTGGTTTCGCCGCTCGAGTTCATTCCGCTGGCCGAAGAAACCGGTCTGATCATCCCGATCGGCGAATGGGTATTGCGCGAGGCCTGCCGGCAGCTGAAGGCGTGGCACGACGCCGGCCAGCGCCATCTCTACGTGACGGTCAATCTCTCCGGCGTGCAGCTGCAGCAGGCGGGTTTCATCGATACCCTGCGCAGCGTTCTGCACGACACCGGCGTCGATCCGCGCTGCGTGACGCTCGAGATTACCGAGAGCATGCTCATGGAGCACGTCGACGATACGCTGCACATGCTCGACTCGCTGAAATCGACGGGCGTCGGGCTGGCCATCGACGATTTCGGCACCGGCTATTCGTCGCTGGCCTATCTTCGCCGCTTCCCGGTCGATGTGCTGAAGATCGACCGCGCCTTCACCTGCGACATGACGCGCAACGCCGACGACGCGTCGATCGTTTCCGGAATCATCGCGCTGGCGCATAACCTGCGCCTGAAAGTGGTCGCCGAGGGCGTCGAAACCGAAGAGCAGCGCTGTTTCCTTTCTGCGTTGAAGTGCAACTACATCCAGGGCTATCTCCTGAGCCAGCCGATCCCGGCCGAGCAGTTCGCGTCGCGTTTCCTGACGGCGCCCGCGCTTAGCGGTGCGCTGGCTTCCCGCTGAGGTGCTGAACTCCTGCGGCCGTCAGGATCATTGATGGCGGGCGGCTTATCGGTTACAATCGCCGGCTTTTCCACCTTGCTCCACCGTTCGCATGACGGGGGGCTTTAGCCAAAAGGAGTGTGCATGCGCCATTATGAAATCGTTTTTATCGTCCATCCGGACCAGAGTGAACAGGTCCCGGCGATGGTCGAGCGTTACAAGACGCTCGTCACCACGCATGGTGGTCAGATTCATCGCCTCGAAGACTGGGGCCGTCGCCAGCTCGCCTACCCGATCCAGAAAATGCACAAGGCACACTATGTTCTGATGAACATCGAGTGCGACGGTGCCACGCTGGCCGAACTCGAGCATGGTTTCAAGTTCAACGACGCCGTGCTGCGCAGCCTCGTCATCAAGATGAAGAAGGCCGTTACCACGCCTTCGCCGATGATGAAGGAAGAAAAGTCCAAGTCGATGATGGAAGCCAAGGTTGAAGCACCGGCTCAAGCCGCTGCTGCTGCCGAGACCGTCGAACAGCCAGCTGCCTGATTGTTGAGGCTCTGCTGAACCGCGTCGAACTCTCGGGAACCCTGATCGAGCGCAAAGCGCTGCGTTTTACCCCGGCCGGTGTGCCGGTCGTCGAATGCGTGATCGGGCACCAGTCGGAGCAGATCGAAGCGGGCAGCCCAAGGCGTGTCGAGTGCGAAATCCAGGCCATCGGCCTGGGCCCGACAGCCAGGTGGTTGCAGGCGGCAAATCCGGGAGCGTCGGTCCATCTGACCGGCTTCCTCGCCGCCAAGAGCCAGCACAGCAAGCAGTTGAGATTGCATGTAATTACGATCGAATTTGTAGAAGGAAATCAAAATGGGTAGGTTCTTCAAGAAGAAGGATGACAAGAACGGCAAGAAGCGTGGCAGTGGCCTTTTCAAGCGCCGCAAGTTCTGCCGCTTCAGCCTGGAAAAAATGGACGGCATCGACTACAAGGATGTCGATCTGTTCAAGGAATACATCGCTGAAAACGCCAAGATCATGCCGGCCCGTTTGACCGGTACCAAGGCTGGCTACCAGCGCCTGCTGTCGGTTGCCGTCAAGCGCGCCCGCTTCCTGGCTCTGCTGCCTTACACCGATAACCACCTGTAATCGAGGACAAGACGATGCAAATTATTCTGATGGAGAAGGTCGTCAACCTCGGCAACCTCGGCGATCTGGTCAATGTCAAGCCGGGCTACGCCCGCAACTTTCTGATCCCGACCGGCAAGGCCAAGCGTGCAACGCTGGCCGCCAAGGCAGAGTTTGAAGTGAAGCGTGCCGAGCTCGAAAAAGCCGCCGCCGAGAAGCTGGTTGCCGCTCAGGCCGTTGCCGAGAAGCTCAACGGCGTGGTCGTCAAGATCGGTCGCAAGGCCGGTGTCGATGGTCGCCTGTTCGGTTCGGTCGTCAACTTCGACGTGGCCGATGCGCTCAAGGCACAGGGCTTCGACGTCGACAAGTCGTCGGTTCGCATGCCGATGGGTCCGCTGAAGACCGTTGGCGAAACCGAGCTGGAAGTCGCCGTGCATACCGACGTTCTGGCGACCATTACGGTTTCGATCGTCGGCGAGTAATACCGCACCGATGCACCGGGGATCGCGGAACAGCGCGATTTTCCGGCGTTACGAAAAAGCCTTGCCCTGGTGCAAGGCTTTTTTTATTTGAGGGCATCGGGATGTCCGCGGGGCAGGGTAAACTGGCCGGCTGGCGTTGTCTCCCGCACCGGATTTCCTATGGCCAAGTCGTTCAATTCGTTTAACTCCCAGAATTCGCAGAATTCCTACAATCAGCGCGGCCGGCGCGAACAGAATTCGCCGGTTGACCCGGCGATCGCGATGCTGCGTATCCCGCCGCATTCGATCGAGGCCGAGCAGTCGGTGCTTGGCGGCCTGCTGCTCGATAACGCGGCTTTCGACAAGATCACCGACCTGATCGCCGAAGGCGATTTTTACCGCGACGAGCACAAGCGCATCTACCGCCAGATCCGCAAGCTGCTCGAGCGCGGCAAGCCGGTTGACGTGGTGACGGTCGCCGAGAGTCTCGATGCCGCCGGCGAGAGCGGCGATACCGGCGGGCTGGCCTATCTGGGCGAACTGGCGGCGAACACGCCGTCGGCGGCCAATATCCGGCGCTACGCCGAGATCGTCCGCGAGCGCGCGATTCTCCGGCAACTGGTGACGGCGGGTGACGAGATTGCCGGCAGCGCATTGAATCCGCTCGGGCGCGATCCGAAGCAACTGCTCGACGAAGCCGAGGCCCGCGTCTTTGCGATTGCCGAGGGCGGCTTTCGCAGCGAGACCGGTTTCCAGCACATCAATCCGCTGCTTACCCAGGTCGTCGAGCGCATCCAGGAACTGCACGACCGCGACAATCCATCGGACATCACCGGCATACCGACCGGCTATCACGATCTCGACTCGAAGACTTCCGGCCTGCAACCCGGCGACCTGCTGATCGTCGCCGGGCGGCCGTCGATGGGCAAGACGTCTTTTGCCCTGAACATGGCCGAGCACGTGGCGATCGAAGTCGGCCTGCCGGTCGCCGTTTTTTCGATGGAAATGGGCGGCGCACAACTGGCGATGCGGATGCTGTCGTCGGTCGGCAAGCTCGATGCGCACCGCGTGCGCACCGGCCGCCTGAACGACGACGAGTGGTCGCGCCTGTCGTTTGCGCTCGGCAAGATGCACGAGGCACCGCTCTATATCGACGAGACGCCGGCGCTGAACCCGATCGACCTGCGCGCCCGGGCACGCCGCCTGCATCGCCAGTGCGGCAAGCTCGGCCTGATCGTCATCGACTACCTGCAGCTGATGTCCTCGGCCAACGGCAATGGCGAGAATCGCGCGACCGAAATTTCGGAGATTTCGCGCTCGCTGAAGAGTCTGGCCAAGGAGCTTCAGGTACCGGTGATCGCGCTGTCGCAGCTTAACCGTGCGCTCGAGCAACGGCCGAACAAGCGCCCGGTGATGTCCGACCTGCGCGAATCGGGCGCCATCGAGCAGGACGCCGACGTGATCATGTTCATCTACCGCGACGAGGTCTACAACCAGGACACGCCCGACAAGGGCGTTGCCGAAATCATCATCGGCAAGCAGCGTAACGGCCCGATCGGCACCGTACGCCTGACTTTCATCGGCGAATACACGCGCTTCGAGAACTTCGCCAATCCGGGATCGTATTGATTCCGGCCGATGGGCGCCGGTCTCTCAGCTTTCGATGCGGCTGGCGCTGACCTTGTAGCTGAAGCGCTCGCTGTCGAGGCTGTCGAAGCGGCCCTCGGCGCTTTCAATCTGCGGTACGGTCAGGAAGGGCATGGCCTGGCCGAGCGTGCCGCGCAGATTTACATCCTGCGCCGCGTTGAAGCCGATCCAGTTCATTTCCCAGAACCCGAACAGCAGCTTTTTCAGCACCACCAGCTTCGAGTCGGCGCTGCTCAGGCCTTCGTCGAGGATGGATTTGCGCACGTCGGAAGGATCGACCGGAATCCAGCCGTAGCCCGGTGTGTAAAACTCGGCGCGGCAGTGCTGGGCCTGGCGCAGGTTGCCGGTCATGCCGAGGCCGCCGAACAGGCGCGAGTAGTCGATACGCATGCCGAACACCGGCCGGGCCGGGATGCCGATAGCGCGGCACAGGCCGACAAAGAGTAGCGCGATGTCGGCGCTTTTGCCACCCAGGTGGCCGCTGTCGAGCATTGCCGCAATGTCGCCGAGGCCGCAGCAGCCCGGCGATTGCGGATCGCGTACGGTGTTGTCGACCACCCAGTCGTAAATCGCCTTGCCTTGCGCGACCGGGTCCTTGATGCGGCCGATGGCGCGCTCGGCGGTCTGGCGGACGAGACCGTCGGTCGGCACCTGCGCGGTCGGGTGCAGGCAGCGGCGTAGTACCTCGTTGCGTTCGGCGACGGCACCGCGACGGGTGATGTCGAAGTGCCGATCCTGCGTTGCGACCTGGCTGACGATCTGTAGTTGCGGCGCGCTGACCTCGGCGCTCCAGTCGGCGTAAAACACTTCCATTTCAGCGACCGGATCGCGATAGATACCGGCATTCTCGAAATTTCCCTGCCAGCTATGGCCCAGTGAGCGTTGCCAAGGCGTGTCCTTGTATTGCGCCAGGGGCAGCCAGATCCGGGTTTTTCCTTGCGCCTTCTTGAGCATCACCGTCGAGGTGATGTCGTAAGTCCGCCAACGCGCCGCCGGTTCATCGGGCAGGCTGATGACGCTGCGTGGTTCGCTTGGCGCTTCTGTGCTGGCGGCGGCCGTTGCGGGGAGCGGCCTGGCTGCCGGTTTGTAGCTGTGCTTTGCGGCTGGCTTGCGCACGGGCTTCGCGTGCGTTTTGGCGAGTGGTTTTTTTGCAGCCGGTTTTTTTGCGGCAATCGCCGGTGAAGCCGTGAGCAGCGAGAGAACCGCCGAAGCGGCGAGGAAGTCGCGTCGTTTCAATCGACCCTCCGGAATACGTGGGATCCGTTCGGTAATGCGAAAATTTTCACGGATCGGATGGCAGAAATGAACGGGCCGTGTCCACAGACACGGCCCGTCAAAGCGCAGCGATTATAGCACTTCGGCGGCGTGGTCCGCGAGGCGCGAGCGTTCGCCGCGTTGCAGCGTGATGTGCCCGGAGTGCTCCCAGCCCTTGAAGCGGTCGACGACGTAGGTCAGGCCGGAGCTGCCTTCGGTCAGGTAGGGCGTGTCGATCTGCGCGATGTTGCCCATGCAGACGACCTTGGTTCCCGGGCCGGCGCGCGTGATCAGCGTCTTCATCTGTTTTGGCGTCAGGTTCTGCGCCTCGTCGATGATCAGGAACTTGTTGAGGAAGGTGCGGCCGCGCATGAAGTTGAGCGACTTGATCTTGATCCGGCTGCGGACCAGGTCGCGCGTCGCCGCCCGGCCCCAGTCGCCGGATTCGTCGTCGGTCTTGGTCAGCACCTCGAGGTTGTCTTCGAGCGCGCCCATCCATGGACCCATTTTTTCCTCCTCGGTGCCCGGCAGGAAACCGATGTCCTCGCCGACCGGCACCGTGACGCGGGTCATGATGATCTCACTGTAGATCTTGCTGTCGAGCACCTGCGTCAGTGCGGCGGCCAGCGTGAGCAGCGTCTTGCCGGTGCCGGCCTGGCCGAGCAGGGTGATGAAGTCGATCTGCGGATTCATCAGCAGGTTGAGTGCGAAATTCTGTTCGCGGTTGCGCGCCGTGATCCCCCAGACGTTGTTTTTCGGGTGGGTGAAATCGGCGAGCGTCTCGAGCTGGGCCGTTTTTCCGGCCACTTCGCGGACGATCGCGTAGAGCGGCTGTTCGCCTTCCTGGTAGAGGAATTCATTGACCAGCAACTGCGGGCAGAGCGGCCCTTTCAGGCGATACAGCGTGTGGCCGTCCTTCTTCCACGATTCCATGCCCTGACCGTGCTTGTCCCAGAAGTCGGGTGGCAGCTGACGGATGCCGGTGTACAGCAGGTCGGTGTCCTCGATCACCTTGTCGTTGAAGTAGTCCTGCGCTTCGAGGCCGAGGGCGCGGGCCTTGATGCGCATGTTGATGTCCTTCGAGACGAGGATCACCGGGCGGTCGGGGTAGCGCCGCTGCAGGTGGATGACGACGGCGAGAATCTGGTTGTCGGCCTTGGCGGTCGGCAGGCCGGCCGGCAGGTCGTTCGAGATGGCCTCGGTCTGCAGGAAGAGATGGCCGCTGGCCAGCTTGCGCGACGGGCCGAAAAGCTCGATGCCGTTTTCGATGCCGTCGGACAGGCTGGTGACGATTTCGTCGAGCGTGCGCGTGATCTGGCGCGCGTTGCGCGAGATTTCCGACATCCCCTTCTTGTTGTTGTCGAGCTCTTCGAGCGTCATGATCGGCAGGAAGACGTCGTGTTCCTCGAAGCGGTAGACGCTGGTCGGATCGTGCATCAGCACATTGGTGTCAAGAACGAAAAGCTTGGTTTGCGCACTTTTCGAGGCTTTTGTTTTGGCGCTGGCTGCGGATTTTCGGGCCATGGCTTGGGTCCTCCGGTTGGCTGCTACGGGTCAGAGCGTCTTGACGAAATCGAGCACTTCCTGCGCGTGGCCCGGCACTTTCACGCCGCGCCATTCGCGCTGCAATACGCCCTTGCCGTCGATGACAAAGGTGCTGCGTTCAATGCCTCTTACCTGTTTCCCATACATCGATTTCATTTTGATGACCGCGAATTGCGTGCAGAGCACTTCTTCCGCATCGGAAAGCAGGTCGAAGGGCAATTCCTGTTTGACCTTGAAATTTTCGTGCGATCTGACGCTGTCGCGCGAGACGCCGACGACGATCGCGCCGGCCTTCCCGAACTCGGCATGAAGGTCGCGAAACTGCTGCGCTTCGGTCGTGCAGCCCGGCGTGCTGTCCTTCGGATAGAAGTAGATGACCAGCGGGCGGCCCTGAGCGTCGGCCAGCGAGAAATTTTTCCCGCCGGTCGCCGGCAGGCTGAAATCGGCAACGGTTTGCGTGCTCATGACGGTCTTTCGCAGGGTGATGAATCGATTGTCGTAAGAAAATCGTGTGTCGGTCAAGTCGCTTGATCTGGATATTCCGGGCGTTATACTGGGAAGCATGTAATAGGGGGTCATCATGGACATCAACGCTTCCACCTCGTCATCCGTCGCCAGCCGGTCGTCGCCCGGTTCGTCGAGCATCGATGCGGTGAGCGCGGCTTCGCGCCGTTCGGCGCAGTCGCTCTCGCAAGAGACCGAAAGTACGAAGGTCCGGCTTTCCGCGTACGGTCAGGTCAAGTCGGCGGTGGCTGAGGTGCAGACCGCGGCCAAGGGGCTGCAGGACAGCAAGCAGCTGCAGACGGCCGATAGCGCCCGGAAGGCGGCCGAGGCTTTTGTGAAGGCCTATAACGCCGAAAACAAGACGACGACCGATGTGACTCGCCGCAAGGGGTCGGATGGCGCTGCCGGCGCATTGGCCGACGATCCGCTTGCACGCTCGGCGTCGAGCGGCTTGCAGCGTACGGTCCGCAATAGCGATGCGGAACTCAAGCAGGCCGGCATTACGCGCCAGAAGGACGGGACGCTGGCGGTTGACGCGAAAGCGTTCGACGCCGCGTACGCCAAGGATGCGAGCGCAGTGAAGGGGGCTCTCGGCACGATCGGGACACGGGTTGATTCGGTTGCGACGCGGCAGTTGAGTTCGGCCGGGACCGTCGGCCGTACGGTCGACAGCCTGAACAGCAAGGTGACGAATCTGGAAAACAAGCAGGCCAACCAGCAGGCCAACCAGCAGGATTTGCAGTCGCTTCTCGATGCGTCCCGGCGCCAGGTCGAAGAGCAGGCCAGTCGTTTCTCGACTGGGCCATTCGCCAGCGGCGTGGCTGCGTACAAGGGCATTTTCTCGATCTGATCGGCTGCACGGTTTTGCGGGCTCCGGTTTCTGACCGTAGCCCGCTTGTCTTTGTTTTGCTGTTCGCCAGCGATCTGGCCGCCGGCTTCTGGTAGGATTCGCGCTGGTTCCGGCGATCTTTGCATGACTCCCTCTCTCTCCGAAGTGTTTTCTCCCGATGGTCCGCTTGCTGCCGGCATTCCCGGTTATCGCCAGCGTGCGCAGCAGGTCGAAATGGCCGAGCGGATTGCCGCCGCGCTGGCTGCAAACCGCGTGCTGGTTGCCGAGGCGGGAACCGGCACCGGGAAGACCTATGCCTACCTGATCCCGGCGCTGCTTTCCGGCGGTAAGATCATCGTGTCGACCGGCACCAAGAACCTTCAGGATCAGCTTTTTTCGCGCGACATCCCGACCGTGCGCCGGGTATTGAATTCCCCGGTCAAGGCCGCCCTGCTCAAGGGGCGTTCCAACTATCTGTGCCACTACCACCTCGAGCGTTCGCTGGCCGACGGCCGTTTCCTGTCGCGCGAGGATTCGGATCACGCGCTGCGCATTGCGCGTTTCGCCAAGGTGACGCGGACCGGCGACAAGGCCGAATGCGCCGGTGTTCCCGAGGGCTCGCCGGTGTGGGGAATGGTCACTTCGACACGCGAGAACTGCCTCGGGCAGGAGTGCCCCTATCACAAGGAATGCTTCGTTCTGGCGGCGCGCCGCGAGGCGCTGGCGGCCGACCTCGTGGTGGTCAATCACCACCTGTTCTTTGCCGACGTGATGCTGCGCGACGAAGGCACGGCCGAGTTGCTGCCGGCCTGCAACGCGGTGATTTTCGACGAGGCGCACCAGTTGCCGGAAACCGCCAGCCTGTTCTTCGGCGACAACGTGTCGACGGCGCAGATCCTCGATCTGACGCGCGATGCGCGGGCCGAAGGGCTGACCTCGGCCCGCGATTGCCTCGATCTGCCGAAGCTTTGCGGCGTGCTCGAAAAAGCGGCCAAGGACCTGCGCTTGACGCTGCCGGTCGAGCCGGCGCGCTTCGCGCTGGCGCAGCTCGAGGCGCGCATGGGTTTCGATAACGGCGTCGTCGGCTTGCTTCGGGAACTCGAAGTGTTCGCCGCCTTGCTCGAGACGCAGGCGCAGCGTGCCGAGGGGCTGGAAAACTGCTGGCGTCGTGCCGTCGAGTTGCTCGCGCAGCTTCGCCGCTGGCAGAGCGGTGCGGACGCCGAGTACGTGCGCTGGGGCGAGACCTATACGCATGCGCTGCAGCTCAACGCGACGCCGCTGGTGATCGCCAGCATCATGCAGAAGCAGATGAGCGGCCATCCGCGCGCCTGGATTTTCACCTCGGCGACGCTCGCCGTGCAGAAGGATTTCGGGCACTACTGCGCCGAAATGGGCCTCGGCGAAGCCGATTCGGCGTGCTGGGACAGCCCTTTCGATTACGCGCAACAGGCGCTGCTCTACGTGCCGAAGGATCTGCCCGAGCCGAACAGCTACAACTTCACCGAGGGCGTCGTCAAGGCGGCGTTTCCGGTGGTTCAGGCGAGTGCCGGCCGTGCTTTTTTCCTGTGCACCTCGCTGCGCGCGATGCGGCGGACGCGCGAGCTGCTCGCCGAGCATCTCGAACGGGCCGGACTCGACTTCCCGCTGCTGATGCAGGGCGAGGGCAGCAAGAACGAATTGCTCGAACGCTTCCGCCAGCTCGGCAACGCCATCCTGGTCGGCAGCCAGAGCTTCTGGGAGGGCGTCGACGTGCGCGGCGACGCGTTGTCGCTGGTCGTCATCGACAAGCTGCCTTTCGCGCCGCCCGACGACCCGGTGCTCTCGGCGCGCATCGAGCGCATGAAGAACGAGGGGCGCAACGCGTTCATGGAGTACCAGTTGCCGCGTGCGGTGATCAACGTCAAGCAGGGCGCCGGCCGCCTGATCCGCGACGAAAGCGACCGCGGCGTGCTGATGATCTGCGACCCGCGCCTGATCAGCAAACCCTATGGCAAGCGTGTCTGGCGCAGCCTGCCGCCGATGAAGCGCACGCGCGAGCTCGACGACGTGCTGGCCTTCTTCGCGGCAGAGTCGGTAGCATAGCGGCCATGGAAAATCCTCTTCCTTCCCATCTTCTCTCGCATCAGTGGATGCCGCTGCCGACCGATTGCCGCGACGCCGCGGCCGTCCTCAATCGCGGCTGCGCCTGTGTTTCGGTCGATCACGCGGCACTGCGTCACGCGCTGGAGGCTGGCGACGGCAGCGTATCGCACGCCGAATTGCTGGCCACGCGGCCGTACCTGTTTTCGGACACCATGGTTTTCGTCGGCGAGGCGCATTTGCAGAGCATGGCCGCGACGATTGCCGCAATCGAGCGGGTGATCGCACTGCCGGCCTACCGCGAGCGCGTTCTGGCCCATGCGCCGCCGATTGCGCGGCATTCGCCGAAGGCCGCCGGGGTGTTTCTCGGCTATGACTTTCACCTGAGCGACGACGGCCCGCGGCTGATCGAGATCAACACCAACGCCGGCGGCGCGTTGCTCAACGCCAAGCTATTGCGCGCCCAGCGCGCCTGTTGCGACCAGGTCGCGGCGATCATGCCGGAAGAGACGACGCTGGAGGACGACCTGCTCGCCATGTTCCGTGCCGAGTGGCGGCTGGCGCAGGCGGACCGGCCGCTGAAGCGTGTCGCCATCGTCGACGAAGCGCCGTCGGCGCAGTATCTGGCGCCCGAATTCGAGCTCTTTCGCCAGCTCTTCGAGGCGAACGGCATCGCGGCGCTGGTCGCTTCCCCCGATCAGTTTTCGTTCGACGGCGAAAGCCTGCGCTGCGCCGGGCAGGTGGTCGACCTCGTCTATAATCGGCTCACCGATTTTTCCCTGGAAGAAGCGCAGAATGCTGCATTGCGTGCGGCCTACCTCGCCGATGCGGTGGTTCTGACGCCGCATCCGCAGGCGCATGCGCTTTACGCCGACAAGCGCAATCTTGCGCTGCTCTGCGATGCGGCGTGGCTCGCCGAGATCGGCGTCAGTACGGGTGATCGCCAATTGCTGCAGCGCGGCATCCCCTACACCACGGAAGTGCCGGCGCAGGCTGCCGACGCCTTCTGGAGCAGCCGCAAACAGTGGTTCTTCAAGCCGGCAGCGGGCTTTGGCAGCAAGGCCGCCTATCGTGGCGACAAGCTGACCAAACGCGTCTTCGCGGAAATTTCGCGTGGCGGCTACATTGCGCAGGCGCTGGTACCGCCGTCGGAGCGCTGCCTGCAGGTCGATGGCGTCGAGCAGATGCACAAGCTCGACTTGCGCAATTACGTTTATCAGGGCGCCGTCCAGCTCGTCTCGGCGCGCCTCTATCAGGGCCAGACGACCAATTTTCGTACGCCGGGCGGCGGTTTTGCCGCGGTATTTTCGGTCCCCTGTCAGGGCGAGGGAAAAATCTGCACATGAAAGTTTTCGGTATTGCCGGCTATTCCGGCTCGGGAAAAACAACACTGCTCGAAAAGCTGCTGCCGCGTTTCGTGGCGCTCGGCCTGCGTGTCTCGGTCATCAAGCACGCGCACCACAAATTCGACATCGATACGCCCGGCAAGGACTCCTACCGGCACCGCGAGGCGGGTGCGAGCGAAGTGTTGCTGGCCAGCGGCGCGCGCTGGGTGCTGATGAACGAGTTGCGCGATGCCCCGGAACCGTCGCTCGATGACTATCTCGAGAAATTTTCGCCTTGCGACCTGATCCTCGTCGAGGGATTCAAGCAGGAGGCCATTCCCAAGCTCGAAGTGCATCGCCCGGCGAACGGCAAGCCACCGCTCTGGCCGGACAATCCGCATGTCGTCGCGGTGGCCTCCGACGCGCGGCTTGCCGTGCCGCCCGCACACCTGTCGATGCTCGACCTGAACGATGCGGATGCGATTGTCCGCTTCATCCTGACCACCCTGAACATTGAAGGGAAAACGCATGCTGTCATTTGACGAAGCATTGGCGCGCCTGCTTTCGGCCGCCCGCCCGGTGACCGAAACACGCGCCATGCCGACGCTGGCAAGCGCCGGGCGGGTGCTGGCCGAAGCGCAGTACGCGCCGCTCGATGCGCCGCCGCTCGACAATTCGGCGATGGACGGTTATGCGCTGCGCGTTGCCGACGTGACGGCGCCCGGCGTCTGCCTGCCGGTTACACAGCGCATCCCGGCAGGCTCTGTCGGCACGTCCCTGCAGGCCGGGACGGCGGCGCGCATCTTCACCGGCGCACCGATTCCCGCCGGCGCCGACGCCGTGGTAATGCAGGAGCTTTGCGCGCACGGCGAGTTGTTGGGTGAGCCGGGGGTGGTGATCAACCACCTGCCGAAGTTGGGAGAAAATATCCGTCGCGCCGGCAGCGATATTGCCGCCGGTCATCGCATCCTTGCCGCCGGGCAGCGCTTGCGCCCGCAGGACATGGCGCTTGCCGCATCGGTCGGGATCGCCCAGTTGCCGGTTTTTCGCCGCGTGCGCGTCGCCGTCTGCTTTACCGGCGACGAGTTGCGCATGCCCGGCGAACCCCTGCCGCCGGGCGCCATTTACAACGTCAACCGTTTCCTGCTCGTCTCGCTGCTCGAACGTCTGGGCTGCGAAGTGCGCGATCTGGGGCAGGTGCCGGACAATCTCGATGCCACGCGCGCCGCGTTGCGCCAGGCGGCGCAGGACAACGACCTGGTTTTGACCTCGGGCGGCGTTTCGGTCGGCGAGGAGGACTACGTCAAGCCGGCCGTCGAATGCGAAGGCCGGCTCGACCTGTGGAAAATCGCGATCAAGCCGGGCAAGCCGCTGGCTTTCGGGCAAATCAATTCAGCCGGGCGCGAAGTCGCCTTCGTCGGTTTGCCGGGCAATCCCGTCGCCAGCTTCGTTACCTTCCTGATGCTGGTCCGGCCTTTCGTGCTGCACCTGCAGGGGGTGACGGAAACGGCGCCGACGGCCTATGCCTTGCGCGCCGATTTCGACTGGCCGCGCCCCGATGCGCGGCGCGAGTTCCTGCGTGCCCGGCTCAATGAAAATGGCGGGGTCGAGCTCTTTCCGAATCAGGCCTCGGGCGTTCTGACCTCGGCCGTGTGGGCGGGGGGCTTGATCGACAACCCGCCGCAGCAAGCCATCGCCCGCGGCGACCGGGTGCGTTTCCTGCCGTTTTCCGAATTGCTCGGATAGTCGAGAAAACTCGAGCAAACAAGAGAGTTGATGATGCTGAAGATTCTGTATTTTGCCAGCCTGCGTGAAATGCTCGGTTGCGGCGCCGAGGAGATCGAGTTGCCGGAAGGCGTCGGTGACGTTGGCGGCCTGATGGCGCTGCTTGCCGGACGCAGCGGCGAATGGGCGAAGCTCGGCGCGGTAAAAAACCTGCGTTACGCCGTCAATCAGGAAATGGCGCGGCTCGATTCGCCGCTGAAGCATGGCGATGAAGTCGCCTTCTTCCCGCCGGTGACGGGAGGCTGAGATGGCGGTACGCGTCCAGGAAGCGGATTTCGACGTCGGCGCCGAACTTGCCGCGCTGCGCCAAGGTGACGCACGGATTGGCGCGATCGCCAGCTTCGTCGGCGTGGTGCGCGACGTGAATGACGGTTCGGGCGTCTGCGAAATGACGCTCGAACATTATCCGGGGATGACCGAGAAAGCGCTGGCGGCGATTGTCGATGACGCCAGGGCGCGCTGGAATATCTTCGACGCGCTGGTGATCCATCGCGTCGGTCGCCTGCAGCCGACCGACCAGATCGTCCTGGTGGCGGTCAGCGGCGCGCATCGCGGCGAAGCTTTCGCCGCCTGCGAGTTCATCATGGATTTCCTGAAAACCCGCGCCCCGTTCTGGAAGCGCGAAGTCACGCCAGAAGGCGCGCGCTGGGTCGACGCACGGGAAACCGATACGGCCGCGGCCGAACGCTGGCAGCGTTAAGTACCCTGCTTGCCAAGGCCGGCAAGCGCTTCGAGGTTTTCAGCCAAGCTCTTGGACGACCGGTGTCTCGCGCAGTCGCTGGCGCAAATCCATCGTATCGTCGATGAAGATCGACCTGTCCATGAGCTTCAGTTTCGGGCTGATGGACGGCACGAAGGCCATCTGTTCGAGGATGTCGCGTTTGAGGTCGATTCCCGGTGCGATTTCGGTCAGCTCCAGTCCTTCGCCGGTGAGGCGGAAAACGCAGCGTTCGGTGATATAGAGCACGGTCTGCCCGCGCTGCGTGGCATAGCTGCCGCTGAAGGTGCGGTGTTCGACTTGCTCGACGAATTTTTTCGACTGGCCTTCGCGAATGATTTTCAGCTGCCCGTCGGCAATCCCGACCGCCAGATCTCCGGCCGTGAACGTGCCGACAAAGACGACCTTCTTGGCATTCTGGCTGATGTTGATGAAACCGCCGGCACCGGCTAGCCTCGGGCCGAACTTGCTGACGTTGAGATTGCCCTCGCGGTCGGCCTGCGCGAGGCCGAGAAAGGCGAGGTCCAGGCCGCCGCCATCGTAAAAGTCGAACTGGCTGGGCTGGTCGATGATCGCTTCGGCATTGATTGCCGCGCCGAAATTCATGCCGCCGGCTGGAATTCCGCCGATGACGCCGGGTTCGGTGGTGAGCGTCAGCAGGTCGAGAACGTGCTCCTCGGCGGCAACCGAAGCGACGCCTTCCGGCATGCCGATGCCCAGATTGACGACCGCGCCGGAAACCAGCTCGCAGGCGGCGCGCCGGGCGATCACCTTGCGCTCGCTCATCGCCATCGCTGGGATGGCCGACAGGGGCTGGCGGATTTCGCTGGAGAAGCCCGGGCTGTACGGTTCGAGGAAGGTCTGCATGTGGTATTCGGGCTTTTCGGCAAGCACGATGCAATCGACCAGGATGCCGGGAATTTTTACCTGGCGCGGATTGAGCGTGCCGCGCTCGGCGATCCGTTCAACTTGGACGATCACGATGCCGCCCGAGTTGTGCGCCGCCATCGCGATCGCCAGCACTTCGAGCGTCAGCGCCTCCTTTTCCATCGTGACATTGCCATTCAGGTCGGCGGTGGTGCCGCGAATGATGCCGACGTTGACCGGGAAGGCCTTGTAGAACAGGTAGTCCTCACCGCCGATGTGCATCAGTTCGACGAGATCTTCGGTAGTGCGGGCGTTGAGTTTGCCGCCGCCGTGTCGCGGGTCGACAAAGGTGCCGAGGCCGACCCGCGAGATCTGTCCCGGCTTGCCGGCGGCGATGTCGCGCAGCAGATGCGTGATGACGCCCTGCGGCAGGTTGTAGGCTTCGATGCGATTGTCGACGGCCAGTTGCTGGAGCTTTGGCGCGAGCCCCCAGTGGCCGCCTACGACGCGCCGGAGCAGACCTTCGTGCCCGAAGTGGTTGAGGCCGCGCGTCTTGCCGTCACCCTGGCCGGCTGCGTAGAAAAGCGTCAGGTCGCGCGGTGCATTTTCTTGCTGAAAGCGTTTTTCAAGGGCAAGCGCGATATTCTCGGCAAAACCGATGCCGACGAAGCCGCCCGTGGCGACCGTATCGCCGCTGCGGATCAGGCGCACGGCCTCGGCCGCGGAAACGAGCTTGCCTTTGGCCGGCCGTTCGCCGCCGCTCGGCATCGGGTGGTGGAGCTGTTTGTGCATCTTGGCCGTTCCAGAATTGGTTTGCATGAAAGTATGCAGCAAGCGCGCACGCCGATGCGCTGAATTTTGCCCGCGACTCTTGAAAACCGTCGTGCTTGCCCCACCTAAGCGGCTACTGAAAATCTCAAGAGGGAGCCATCATGCGTCTTGACAAACTGACGACCAAATTCCAGCAGGCCCTGGCCGATGCCCAGAGCCTGGCGCTCGGGCACGACAACCAGATGATCGAGCCGCAGCACCTGCTGCTCGCCCTGCTGCAGCAGGAGGATGGCGGTACCGCATCGCTGCTCTCGCGCGCCGGTGCCAATGTGCCGCCGCTCAAGGCGGCGCTCGACCAGGCGATTGACCGTCTGGCGAAGGTCGAGGGGCATGGCGGTGAAGTGCAGATCGGCCGCGACCTGAGCAATTTGCTCAATCTGACCGACAAGGAAGCGCAGAAACGCGGCGACCAGTTCATTGCCAGCGAGATGTTCCTGCTGGTGCTGTGCGACGACAAGGGCGAGTGCGGCCGTCTGGCGAAACAGCACGGTCTTTCGAAGAAATCGCTGGAGCAGGCGGTGGCGTCGGTACGCGGCGGGCAGGGCGTCGATAATCAGGAAGCCGAAGGGCAGCGCGAGTCGCTCAAGAAATACTGCATCGACCTGACCGAGCGTGCCCGCCAAGGCAAGCTCGACCCGGTGATCGGCCGCGACGACGAGATCCGTCGCGCCATCCAGATCCTGCAGCGGCGCACCAAGAACAATCCGGTGCTGATCGGCGAGCCGGGCGTCGGCAAGACGGCAATCGTCGAGGGCCTCGCCCAGCGCATCGTCAATGACGAAGTGCCGGAAAGCCTGAAAGGCAAGCGCGTGCTCTCGCTCGACATGGCGGCGCTGATTGCCGGTGCGAAATACCGCGGCGAGTTCGAGGAGCGCCTGAAGGCCGTGCTCAAGGAAATTGCGCTCGACGAAGGGCGGATCATCGTCTTCATCGACGAATTGCATACCATGGTCGGCGCCGGCAAGGCCGAGGGCGCGATGGACGCCGGCAACATGCTCAAGCCGGCGCTGGCGCGCGGCGAGCTGCACTGCGTCGGCGCGACGACGCTCGACGAGTACCGCAAGTACGTCGAGAAGGACGCCGCGCTCGAACGCCGTTTCCAGAAGGTGCTCGTCGACGAGCCGACGGTCGAGAGCACGATCGCCATTCTGCGCGGTCTGCGCGAGAAGTACGAGCTGCACCACGGCGTCGATATCACCGACCCGGCGCTCGTCGCCGCTGCCGAGTTGAGCCATCGCTACATCACCGACCGTTTCCTGCCGGACAAGGCGATCGATCTGATCGACGAGGCCGCGGCGCGCATCAAGATGGAGATCGACTCGCGCCCCGAGGTGATGGACAAGCTCGACCGGCGCATGATCCAGCTGAAGATCGAGCGCGAGGCGGTGCGCAAGGAGAAGGACGAGGCATCGAAAAAACGCATGCGCCTGATCGAGGAGGAACTCGTCAAGCTCGAGCGCGAATACAACGATCTCGAGGAAATCTGGAAGGCCGAGAAGGCGCAGGTGCAGGGCAGCGCGCACATCAAGGAGGAAATCGACCGCCTGAAGGCCGATCTTGCGCGCCTGCAGCGCGAGGGGAAGCTCGACAAGGTCGCCGAACTGCAATACGGCAAGCTGCCGCAACTCGAGGCGCAGCTGAAGGCTGCCGAAAAATCGGGCGACGCTGCGCCGAAGAACCGGCTGCTGCGCACGCAGGTCGGCATCGAGGAGATCGCCGAGGTGGTGTCGCGCGCAACGGGGATTCCGGTGTCCAAGATGATGCAGGGCGAACGCGAGAAGCTGCTCAAGATGGAAGAGCGCCTGCATCAGCGCGTCGTCGGGCAGGATGAGGCGGTGCGTCTGGTCTCGGATGCGATCCGCCGCTCGCGCGCCGGTCTGTCCGATCCGAACCGGCCGTATGGCTCCTTCCTCTTCCTCGGGCCGACCGGGGTGGGCAAAACCGAGCTGTGCAAGGCGCTGGCCGGCTTCCTGTTCGATTCCGAGGACCATCTGATCCGCATCGACATGAGCGAATTCATGGAAAAGCACTCGGTGTCGCGCCTGATCGGTGCGCCGCCCGGCTATGTCGGTTACGAGGAAGGCGGTTACCTGACCGAAGCCGTGCGTCGCAAGCCGTATTCGGTAATCCTGCTCGACGAGGTCGAGAAGGCGCACCCGGACGTTTTCAACGTGCTGCTGCAGGTGCTCGACGACGGGCGGATGACCGACGGGCAGGGGCGGACGGTCGACTTCAAGAACACGGTGATCGTCATGACGTCGAATCTCGGCTCGCAGATGATCCAGCAGATGTCGGGCGACGATTACCAGGTGATCAAGCTCGCCGTGATGGGCGAAGTGAAGACCTATTTCCGGCCCGAATTCATCAACCGGATCGACGAAGTGGTCGTCTTCCATGCGCTTGACGAGAAGCACATCAAGTCGATCGCCAGGATCCAACTCGGCTATCTGGAAAAGCGGCTGGCGCAACTCGAAATGACGATCGAGGTGGCGGACAGCGCGCTGAGCGAAATCGCCGCCGCCGGTTTCGACCCGGTGTTTGGGGCGCGGCCGCTCAAGCGTGCGATCCAGGCGGAACTCGAAAACCCGCTGGCCAGGGCGATTCTCGAAGGACGTTTTGCCGCCAAGGACACGATCCGCGTTGCTTGCGACAACGGGATCATGAGTTTTGCCAAAGGCTGAGTCTGGCCCTGCAGCACCGGAGAGGACGTTTTTCAGGCACTATTGGTCAGTGTTCGAGTCAAATTGTTTGAAAGTGTGGTGTTCGTTTTTGATTTCGGGATCGGGTTTTCTGTATTTCAAATCGGATGGTTCTGGACGTGCTTGATATTTTGGCCCTGCGGGGCGAAAGGGGTGTGTCATGAATGTCGTCTACACGAGCGAGCATTACGAGATTGTTGCCTATCCGGTGCAGCAGGGTTTTGAATTGGTCGATAAAGCGTGCAGCCGGACGCTTTATGTCCAGGGTTCCGTCGCGATCGAGTTGCGCGAAGCGATTGACCGGATTCCCGACGACGAGCGTTGCGAGGAGTCGATTGACGCCTTGCTCGATGACTATTGCTCAGGTTCGACGCGGCCGATCGTCTACCATTGATTGCGCTCTCGCCCATCCGCCTACTGGGCAGGCGGCTGGGCGACAGGGTATAATTTTGCCTTTGCGGCTTTCGCAATCACAAAAACACTACCCATTGGGGGAAAACCGAATGGCCTTGTACGAATCCGAACACACAAAATTCATGCGCGAAGCGCTCGCCAAGAACCCCGAGTGGTCCGAAGCGCAGCGCCAGGGACGGGCGATCTGGTGGGACAAGAAAGTCGACCTGAATGAGCAGAAAGCCAGCCTCGCTTCGCGCGAAGTGCATCGCTCGTATCCTTACGATGTGAATTTCGACCAGCCGTAACTTGCGGTAGAAGGCTTCGAATGCAAACGGCCGGGCAATTTGCCCGGCCGTTTGCTTATTCTGCTCGCTTGGAACGGCTTGCCTAGCCCTGCAGCGGCTTGATCACCCGTTTGACGGCGGGATCTTCAGGGTGCGGGTGGATGGTGAAGCCGAGGCTGGTCATCAGGCGGAACATCTTGGTATTCATCGCGAGGACGTCGCCGACGACCGAGCGGTGGCCCTTCATCCGGGCGCAATCGATCAGTGCGCTCATCAGCTTGCGGCCGATGCCGTGCTTCTGCCAGTCGTCGGCGATGGCCAGTGCGAATTCGACCGATTCGCCGTCCGGGTTGGTCACGTAGCGCGATACGCCGATCTGCACTTCCTTGCCGTCTTCATCCTGGATCGTGGCAATCAGGGCCATTTCCCGGTCGTAGTCGATCTGCGTGAAGCGGACGAGCATCGCTTGCGTCAGCTCGCGGATGGTGTCCATGAAGCGGTAGTACTTGCTTTCGTCGGACATGCGCTTGACGAAATCCTGTTCGAGTTCGGCGTCTTCCGGGCGGATCGGGCGGATCGTCACGGTGCGGCCATCCGGCAGTTCCGACTGCTGCATCAGGTGCGCCGGGTAGGGGTGGATCGCCATGTGCGAATAGCGGTCGCCGCTTGCCGGGGCGTGGTCGATGACAATGCGCGCGTCGGCGGCGATGGCGCCGTTTTCATCGACGATCAGCGGGTTGAGGTCGAGCTCCTGCAGCCACGGCAGTTCGCAGACCATTTCCGAAATGTTGAGCAGGACTTCCTCGAGCGCTTCCATGTTGACCGCCGGCATGTTGCGGAATTCGCCGAGCAGTTTGGAGGCGCGCGTCGATTTGATCAGATCCTGCGCCAGGAAGCGGTTGAGCGGTGGCAGGGCCACTGCGCGATCGCTGAAAATCTCGACCTCGGTGCCGCCGGCGCCGAAGGTGATGATCGGGCCGAAAATCGGGTCGCGCACGACGCCGATCATCAGTTCGCGGCCATTCGGGCGGGCCAGGTAGGGCTCGATCGAGACGCCGTTGATGCGCGCCGTCGGGTGCCGCTTCTGCACCGTTTCGAGAATGTCGTGATAGGCGTTGCGTACGGCCGGCGCGTTGGTGATGTTGAGCCGGACGCCGCCCGCATCGCTCTTGTGGATGAGGTCGGGAGAATCGACTTTCATGGCGACAGGGAAGCCGATCTGTTCGGCGAGCAGCAGCGACTCGGTCGGCGTGCGTGCCACCATGGTCTGCGCGACCGGCACGCGGAAGGCGCGCAGGATCGCCTTCGACTCCATTTCGGAGAGCACCTTGCGCCGCTCCTGCAGCACTGCTTCGATCAGCATCTTGGCACCCTCGGTTTCGGGGCGGGTGTGCTGCGAATTGGGCTCCGGCGTTTGCAGCAGGAGCTTCTGGTTCCGGTAGTAGGTCGAGATGTGATAGTAAAGCTCGACCGCCGTTTCGGGCATGCGGAAAGCCGGGATCGAGGCGTTCTCCATCAGCAGGCGTGCTTCGGCAACCTGTTCCTCGCCCATCCAGCAGGTGAGGATCGGCTTCGAGGTCTGGTCGCTGACTTCGATCACCGCCTTGGCGACTTCCATCGGTTGCGTCATCGCTTGCGGCGAGAGCATCACCAGCATGCCGTCGACTTCGTCGTCCTGCGCGACGGCGAGGATGGCGTCGCGATAACGCTCGGGCGTGGCATCGCCGGCGATGTCGATCGGGTTGCTGTGCGACCAGGTTGGCGGCATCGAGGCGTTGAGCGCCTGGATGGTGCTCAGCGACAGGTTGGCCAGCGGAATGTTGAGGTCGCCGGCCCGGTCGGCCGCCATCGCGCCCGGCCCGCCGCCGTTGGTGATGATCGCCAGGCGCTTGCCTTGCGGACGGAATTTCGACGCCAGCGCCTTCGAGG
This sequence comes from Rhodocyclaceae bacterium, assembly GCA_049295655.1. Lineage (GTDB taxonomy): Bacteria > Pseudomonadota > Gammaproteobacteria > Burkholderiales > Rhodocyclaceae > CAJBIL01. The sequence goes on along the minus strand of JBAQRB010000118.1, from coordinate 4,601 downwards.
CGTAGAACAGCTGGCCGACGTTCTTGACGCGAACGACGCCGGCACGGCGCACGGCCGCATCGAAAACGATGTCGGAACCGGCGATCATCCCCGAGTGGGTCTGTACGGCAGCCGAACCGGCCGCATGGCGTCCGGCCTTGAGCAGGATGATCGGCTTGATGCGCGCGGCGGAGCGCAGCGCGCTCATGAAACGCCGTGCGTTACGGATGCCTTCGACGTAGAGCAGGATGTAGTGCGTGCGGTTGTCGTAGATCAGGTAGTCGAGGATCTCGCCGAAATCGACGTCGGCGGTGCTGCCCAGCGAGATGACGCTGGAGAAGCCGACGCGGTTGCTCTTCGCCCAGTCGAGTACCGAAGAACACATGGCGCCGGACTGCGAGACGAGCGCCAGATTGCCGACGTTGGCGTTGACGCGCGCGAAGGTTGCGTTCAGTCCGAGATCGGGGCGAATGATGCCGAGGCAGTTCGGGCCGAGCACGCGGACGTTGTAGCTGCGTGCGATTTCCATCATCTTGCGCTCGAGCGCGGCACCCGAGTGGCCGGCTTCGGAAAACCCCGAGGTGATCACGATGACGTTCTTGACGCCGCTACGGCCGCACTGCTCGATAATGCCCGGCAGCGTCTGCGGGCGGGTGGCGACCACCGCCAGCTCGACCCGGGCGCCGATTTCCTCGATCGACTTGTAGGCCTCTACCCCCTGAACCGTGTCGTGCTTCGGATTGATCGGGTAAAGACGACCCTTGTAGCCCGATTCAAGAATGTTCTTGAAGAGGATGTTGCCGACCGACTGTTCCCGATCGGAGGCGCCGATGACGGCCACCGATTTGGGTTCAAAAAGGCTGGTGAGGTAGTGTTGTTCGAGCATGGTGATTCACCTTGTGGGTGATAAGGGCAATGGGGTATTGCTTTGTTGTGTTGCACCGCAACAATTTAACACAGATTACCTGCTCCATCGCATGCCGCAGCGATCTTTTGTATCACTTTCTGGGCTGCGCCAGCGTTCCCGCCTGTTCATGCGCAGCACCTTCCTGCAGCATGCTCTCGATCTGTATGTCGGACTGCAGCGTGCGATACACCGGGCACTTGTTGGCGATCTCGAGCAGGCGGGTGCGCTGGTCGGGAGTGAGATCGCCGTTCAGCGTGATGATCCGTCCGATGCGGTCTACCTTGCCTTGGCCGTCGACCTCGATTTTTTCGTGCGTCAGCTCGACCGTGACGCCGGTCAGCGGCAGTTTCTTGACTTCCGCATACATGTGCAAGGTCATCGACGTGCAGGCGCCGAGTGCGGTGAGCAGGTAGTCGAAGGGCGCCGGGCCGGCGTCGGCACCGCCGAGCGAGGCGGGTTCGTCGGCGATCAGCGTGTGCTGGCCGATGCGCACTGTCTGCTGATAGCGCCCCAGGCCGTTTTCAGCGACCACAACGGCGGCGCGATGATTGTTCTGTGTCATGGCGGGTTCTCCTTGGTATCCTCGGCATGATAATTCAAAGCCATCCGGAGTGAGCCCTATCCATGAGCCTGCAATTGTCTGTATCGACCCCTTCGGCGTGGGTTTGCCGTTTCGCCTCGCTGATCCCCGCCGGCGGCGAGGTGCTCGATCTGGCCTGTGGCGGCGGCCGGCACAGCCGTTGGCTGGCTGGGTCGGGCTACCGGGTCGAGGCGGTCGATCGTGACGCGGCGATGCTCGCCGAGTTCATCGACCTCGCGGCGCTCGGCGGCGTGCGGGTGCGCGAGGCCGATCTCGAAGCCGGCGAATGGCCTTATGCCGGGCGTCCGGGGCGTACTTTTTCCGGGATTGTCGTGACCAACTATCTTTTTCGGCCACGCTTGCCGCTACTGCTCGCGGCACTGGCCGATCCCGGCGTGCTGATCTACGAAACCTTCATGGCGGGCAACAAGCGCTACGGCAGGCCGTCGAATCCCGATTTTCTGCTGCAGCCGCAGGAGTTGCTGGACTGGGCGAAGGCTAACGCCTTGTCGGTCGTCGCCTTCGAGGAAGGCTATGTCGATCTGCCGAAGCCGGCCATGGTGCAGCGCCTGTGCGCCGTGCGCGGGACGTCGCCGGCGCCGGTCTGATCAGCCGGCGGCAATGATCCGCCGCGCCAGCGTTTCGACGCCGTCTGGCGTCAGGTCGTCGGTGGCGAAGGCCTTGGGCGCGCCGAAGCCCGCGTAGTTGTGGTTCTGCGAGCGCTGGTAGAGCGGGTCGTAGTGCAGTTCAAGCAGTTCGCCGACCAGTTCGGACCACTGCGCGTGGCTGATGTAGGCGTGCCAGCGTTCGACGGTTTCGCGGCTTTGCAGCTTGCGCAGCGCGTCGAGACGCGAAGCGAGCCAGTCGGGTGCGCTCAGGAAATAGTTGTAATCACGCAGCAGGAATTCGACGCGCGCGCCGAATGCTGCGTCGATGCTGACGCATGCAGCGCAACGCATGGTCTCGATCAGCGCGTCGGGCAGATGGATCGAGCCGATCTTGCGGCTTTCCGCTTCGATGAATACCGGACGCGTCGGGTCAAAGCGGCGCAGGGCAACGAGCAGCTTCGAATCGAACATCTTCTGCGACGGTTGCGGCGAATCGGGCAGGACGCCGAGTACCGAACCCTTGTGGCAGGCGAGTTCCTCGAGATCGAGTACCTGCTCGCCGAGTCGCTCCAGGGCTTGCAGCACGCGGCTCTTGCCGCTGCCGGTGGCGCCGCAGACGACCCTGAGCCTGAGCTGGCGCGGCAGTTCGGCCAGCGTATCGACGACCATCTTGCGATAGATCTTGTAACCGTTTTCCAGTTGCTGCGCATCCCAGCCGACGCGCCGGAAGATGAAGGTCATCGAGCCGCTGCGCTGCCCGCCGCGCCAGCAGACGATCAATGGGCGCCAGGTCCTGGGCCGGTCGAGGAATTTTTCGCGCAGGTGACGGGCGATATTTTCGGCGACGTGGGCGGCGCCGATTTTTTTTGCTTCAAACGGCGAAACCTGCTTGTAGAGCGTGCCGACCTCGATGCGCTGTTCGTTGTCGAGGACCGGGCAGTTGATCGCTCCCGGAATGTGGTCTTCGGCAAACTCGGCCGGTGAGCGGACGTCGATGATTTCGTCGAACGCGGAAAATTCGTCGAGCTGCCGGATGGTGGCGATGCCTTGCTTCATTGCGGGAACGCTACGCTTCTTTTGACCGTGGGCGGCTATTTTAACAGTGGCGCGAGTACATTCCAGACGTTATCGAGCAGATGCGGCTGCGCTTCGGCGGTGGGGTGCAGATTGTCGGACTGGAAGAGATTGGCGTGCGTGGCGACGCCGTCGAGCAGAAAGTCGACGAGTGCTGTTTTCTGTGTCTTGGCCACTTCGCGAAAAACGTCGCGGAACGCGATGGCGTAATCGCCATAATTGGGTGGCAGGCGCTGGCCGACGAGCAGGACGCGGGCCTTTTGTCTCTGTGCACTGCGCGCGATGGCGATCAGGTTGTCGCGCATGCTCGCCAGCGGCAGGCCGCGCAGTCCGTCGTTGCTGCCCAGCGCGACGATGACGATAAGCGGTTCATGTTTGCGCAGTGCGGCATCGATGCGCGTGCGTCCGCCGCTGGTCGTTTCGCCCGAGATGCTGGCGTTGACGACGCTATAATCAAGCCGCTTTTCCTGCAGGCGCTGCGCGAGCAGGGCCGGCCAGGCGGCATCGCGCTGCAGGCCGTAGCCGGCAGAGAGCGAATCGCCGAAGACGAGAATGGTCTTTGCCGCCTGTACGGTCGGTGCCAGCAGGGCAAGTCCAAGCAGCAAACAGTAAATGATCAGGGAACGGCGCATGAGTTTTGGGCTGTGGAGCGTGGCAGTGGAGTGTGGTATTGGAAACGGTGAAAACAATGAATGTGCTTGAGGTCGACGGGCTTGCCAAGCGCGTCGAGAGCGGCGATGGTGTCTTGGTCATTCTGCACGAGATTTCTTTTTCTGTCGCCGCTGGCGAAACGGTGGCGATCGTTGGCGCTTCGGGTTCGGGCAAGTCGACCCTGCTCGGTCTGCTGGCCGGCCTTGACCAGCCAAGCAGCGGTTCGGTGCAACTGGCCGGCGAAGTGCTTGGCGGGCTCGACGAAGATGCCCGTGCGGTATTGCGCGGGCGCCTGCTCGGTTTTGTTTTCCAGTCCTTCCAGCTGCTGCCGTCGCTGACCGCGCTGGAAAACGTCATGCTGCCGCTCGAACTGGCCGGCCATGCCAATGCCCGTCTTGAAGCCGAGGCCTGGCTTGGGCGCGTCGGGCTGGCGCACCGCCTGGCGCATTATCCGAAACATCTTTCCGGCGGCGAACAACAGCGCGTCGCCCTGGCCCGGGCCTTTGCACCACGCCCCAGGCTGGTGCTGGCCGACGAGCCGACTGGCAATCTTGATGCCGAGACCGGCCATCAGATCATCGAGCTGATGTTCTCGATCAACGCCGAGAGCGGCACGACGCTGATTCTGGTGACCCACGACGAGGAAATCGCCGCACGCTGCGCGCGGCGTTTGCTGATCCAGGCCGGTCGGGTGAGCGAACTGGCCTGAGGCTGCGCCGCCCGCATATTGGCGAATGTGCCCCGTTTAGGCGCCGAGAGCGCCGCGTGCGGCCGCAATGCCGCTGCGTACGGCGCCTTCGAG
>JBAQRB010000117.1:0-3507 GCA_049295655.1 Rhodocyclaceae bacterium | reverse complement strand
AGGTCGCGCAGGGTGCCGCCGCCGAGTGCGGTGGCGGCGGCGATCATCACCGCGCCGACCAGGTCCATCTGCTTGCGCTCCGCTTCGAGCACGCCGGTAATCGCGTTGACCGCGACGGCGGCGATGCCGACCCAGTAGAGCAGTCCTTCCATCAGGCCTTGACGCGCAGCAGGCGGGCCTTTTCGCGGACCCAGTCGCGCTCTTTTTCGGCTTCGCGTTTGTCGTGCTGCTTCTTGCCCTTGGCGAGGCCGATTTCGACCTTGATGCGGCCGTTGACGAAGTGCAGGTCGAGCGGCAGCAGCGTGTAGCCGGCGCGTTCGACCTGGCCGATCAGCGTGCTGATCTGCTTGGCGTGCAGCAGCAGCTTGCGCGTGCGGATCGGGTCGGGGGTGACGTGCGTCGATGCCTCGGGCAGGGCGGTGATGTGCATGCCGAAGAGGAATACCTCGCCATTGCGGATGACGACGTATGACTCCTTGATGTTCGAGCGCCCCGCGCGGATCGCCTTGACTTCCCAGCCTTCGAGGACGATCCCGGCTTCGAATTTTTCTTCGATGTAGTAGTCGTGGAAGGCTTTTTTGTTGGCAATGATGCTCATGGTGCGACTCTCGGAGGTTTTGCGCGGGAATGCTAGAATGGGCGATTCTACAGGATTCACGGGGCGCAGCGGAGGCGCGGTGGGGTATGGCCTTGGTTGAAAAATCGGTACTGATCGAGCGTTCGGCGCAGCAGATGTTCGACCTCGTCGACCGCGTCGAGGACTATCCGCAGTTCCTCCCGTGGTGCAGCCAGACGCGGCTCGAATTCCGCGATGAGGCAAAAACCGTCGCCACCCTGTTTATCAGCTACCTGAACGTCAAATCGCATTTTACGACCGAGAACGCGAAGGAAATCCCGCTGCTGATGAGCATCAAGCTGATCGATGGCCCGTTTCGCCGGCTTGAGGGCTTGTGGCGGTTCAAGCCGCTCGGCGAAAAGGCCTGCAAGATCGAGTTCCAGCTGTCCTACGAGTTCTCCAGCAAGATCTTCGAGAAAGTGATCGGCCCGGTTTTCAGCCAGATCGCCAATACCTTCGTCGACGCTTTCGTGAAACGTGCCGACCGGGTTTATGGAGTGCCGAATGTCTGAAAAATTCAGTATCGAAGTGGTTTATGCATTGCCGCAAAAGCAGGAAGTCGTTACCGTCCGGCTTGCCGAGGGGGCGACGGTGCGTCAGGCGATTGAAGCGTCGGGATTGCTGCAGAAGTATCCGGAGATCGATCTCGCGAAAAACAAGCTCGGCATCTTTGCCAAGCTGGCCAAGCCCGATGCGGTATTGCGCGACCGCGACCGGGTCGAAATCTACCGCCCGCTGATCGCCGACCCGAAGGCCGTGCGCCAACAGCGTGCGGCAGAAGGCAAGGTCATGAAAAAAGGGGCCGGCGAGGGCGGTACCGAGTAGGGGCTACTTGCAGGCTACTTGCACGATTCCTGGGCCGTCTGCCGTGTCTTTGTGATTTCCTGCTGACGCTGGGCGTCTTCCATGAAATAGCGCTCGCCGCTGTCGTCGCGCAAGGCAATGCGTTCGCCGGATTCGAGGCTTGCAAGGTAGCGACGCGCCTTCTCGCAGTTGTCTTTTTTGTCGGCGGCAGCTTGCTGTTCCTTCCTTGCCTGGACGGTCTTTTCCTGCATCTCCTGCTGACGCTTGCGAAAATCCATGTCTCGGTCGGCCATCGTTCTTTGCCCGGCTGCAGTTCCCGCCGGTGCTTCGGCATCGATTTTTCGCAAGGCGCGGACGTTCGCGCCGGGCGGCTTGTCCGAAATCACGGTTTTGCCATTCTCGTCCTTCCACTGGTAGATCTGGGCATGGACCGCCGTCGTGGCGAGCAGGACGGCAACGGTAACGGCAAAGCGCTTCATGGTCATCCTGTCTTCTCGGAGCATGCTGTATAATACGTTTTTGTGACTCTTGGATCAAAGGACATGCGTTTAATCCAGAAGGCGCTGACGTTCGATGACGTCCTGCTCGTTCCCGCCCATTCTTCAATTCTGCCCCGCGACGTCAGCCTCAGAACGCGACTGACCCGTAACATCACGCTCGATATGCCGCTGGTGTCGGCTGCGATGGACACCGTGACCGAAGCCCGTCTGGCCATTGCGCTGGCGCAGGAAGGCGGTATCGGTATCGTGCATAAGAACTTCAGCCCGAAGGTACAGGCCGCCGAAGTCGCCAAGGTCAAGCGCTTCGAATCGGGCATCCTGAAAGATCCGATCACCGTTCCGCCGACCATGCCAGTGCGCGACGTACTGGCCCTGACGCGCCAGCACCGGATTTCCGGCGTGCCGGTCGTCGAAGGCAAGCTGGTCGTCGGCATCGTCACCAACCGCGACCTGCGCTTCGAGACCAATCTCGACCAGCCGGTAAAGAACATCATGACGCCGCGCGAGCGGCTGGTCACGGTGAAGGAGGGCGCCTCGGTCGAAGAAGGCAAGGCGCTGATCCACAAGCACCGCCTCGAGCGCGTGCTGGTCGTCAATGACGCTTTCGAGCTGCGCGGCCTGATCACCGTCAAGGACATCATCAAGACCACCGAGCATCCGAACGCCAGCAAGGACGGCGCAGGCCGCCTGCGCGTCGGCGCCGCGATCGGCGTCGGTGCCGGAACCGAAGAGCGCGCTGCGCTGCTCGCCGAGGCCGGCGTCGATGTCCTGGTCGTCGATACGGCACACGGCCACTCGCAGGGCGTGCTCGATCGCGTCCGCTGGGTGAAGCGGAATTTCCCGCTCGTCGAAGTGATCGGCGGCAACATCGCGACGGCCGACGCCGCACGCGCACTGCTCGATCACGGTGCCGACGGCGTCAAGGTCGGCATCGGCCCCGGCTCGATCTGCACGACGCGCATCGTCGCCGGCGTCGGCGTGCCGCAGATCACCGCGATCCAGATGGTTTCCGACGCACTCAAGGGCACCGGCGTGCCGATGATCGCCGACGGCGGCATCCGCTATTCGGGCGACATCTCCAAGGCGATCGCCGCCGGCGGCAACGCCGTGATGCTCGGCGGCCTGTTTGCCGGTACCGAGGAAGCGCCCGGTGAAGTCGAGCTGTTCCAGGGCCGTTCGTACAAGTCGTATCGCGGCATGGGTTCGATCGGCGCGATGGCGGCCGGCGCGGCCGACCGCTACTTCCAGGAAAACACCGCCAACGTCGAAAAGCTCGTTCCCGAAGGCATCGAAGGCCGCGTTCCCTACAAGGGCTCGGTGCTCGCCGTGATCCATCAGTTGATGGGCGGCCTGCGTTCGTCGATGGGCTACCTCGGCTGCGCGACGATCGACGAGATGCACGAGCGCGCGACCTTCGTCGAGATCACCTCGGCCGGCGTCCGCGAGTCGCACGTGCACGATGTGCAGATCACCAAGGAAGCACCGAACTACCACATTGACTGATTGACCCGGTCTTTCGCAAGGCGGCTCCCGGAGCCGCCTTTTGCATATTCAAGGTTTGAAAATGGCTCACCAGAAAATCCTCAT
>JBAQRB010000116.1:0-16985 GCA_049295655.1 Rhodocyclaceae bacterium | reverse complement strand
CGTTCTGGATCGCCTGCGTAACGCCGAGGTGGTTTTTTCGTCGGATCTCGCGGCGCTGCTGCTGGACTGCAAGGACCACATCGCCGCCTTGATCGCCACGACGCAGGGCAGCGCAGTGGAAGGCACGGAAAACGGCGAGGCGCTGCAGCACCGGCTGCAGGCTTATCTTGCCGCCCCTTTGCCGCTGCCCGTTGCTGAAGCGGTGCCGGAAAAATCGGAGCCGGTGGTCCGGGTCTCCGCGCCGGTGCTGATCGGTAGCGCCGGGAGTTCGTTCGGTCCCGCGCACTGGCATATTTCCCTGCGTTTCTCGCCCGATTTGCTCCAGCACGGCATGGACCCCTTGAGTTTCGTGCGCTACCTCGCCAATTACGGCGAGATCGTCCACCTGGCGACCCTGCCGGACGCTTTGCCGGGCTGGACGGACTACGATGCCGAGGCGTGCTATCTGGGTTTCGAGATAGACCTGAAGAGCGGCGCCGCGAAGGAAGAGATCGAGAGCGTCTTCGATTTCGTCCGCGACGCCGCACAGATCCGGATACTGCCGCCGCACAGCAAGGTCGAGGAGTTCCTGGCACTGATCGAAGCGCTGCCCGAAGGCAACTCCCGTCTGGGTGAAATTCTCGTCGCCGGCGGCTCGCTGACCGAACGTGAACTGGCGTCGGCACTGGCGGCGCAGGCCCAGCAAGGGAGCGAGGCTTCGTCGGTGCAGCGGCCGCTCGGCGAGATACTGGTCGACGCCCGGTTGGTGCCGCCGCTGCTCGTCAAAGCCGCGCTGGACAAGCAGAAGCGGGGCGAGGAAAAGCGCGCGCTGGAAGCGCGCAGCATCAAGATACCCGCCGACCGTCTCGACCACCTGATCAACCTGGTCGGCGAAATGGTGATCGCCGGCGCCTCCAGCCAGTTGCTCGCCCAGCGCGCCGGAAATCCGGAGTTGCTCGAATCCGCCGGCAATCTCCTGCGCCGCGTGGAAGATATTCGCGATACCGCGCTGCGCCTGCGCATGGTCCCGATCGGCGAGGTGTTCAGCCGCTTTCCGCGCATCGTTCGCGACGTGACCCGCGATCTGGGCAAGGAGATCGAACTCAAAATCAGCGGCGCCGACGCCGAGCTGGACAAGTCGATGGTCGAACGGCTGGGCGACCCGCTGATGCACATGGTGCGCAACGCCATCGATCACGGCATCGAGCCGGCGGCGTTGCGCAGCGCCCGCGGCAAGCCGGCGCAGGGGATGCTCCAGCTCAACGCCTATCACGAATCGGGCAGCATCGTCATCGAGGTCGCCGACGACGGTGGCGGACTCGACTGCGACAGGATACTCGGCAAAGCCGTCGAACGCGGGCTGGTGTCGCCCAGCCAGAATCTGTCGCGGCAGGAGATATTTCATCTGATTTTTTCTCCGGGCTTCTCAACCGCCGAGCAGGTGACCAATCTCTCCGGGCGGGGCGTCGGCATGGATGTCGTCAAGCGCAATATCGAAGCCCTGCGCGGCAGGGTTGAAATCGACAGCGAACCGGGGCAGGGCACCCGGATGCGCATCTGTCTGCCGCTGACACTGGCCATCATCGACGGCTACGAGGTTCAGGTCGGGCCGGCGCATTTCATCCTGCCGCTCGACACTGTGCTCGAATGCGTCGACCTGCCCGCCGCGCCGCGCGCCGATTACCTCAACCTGCGTGGCGAGGTGCTGCCCTTCGTGCGCCTCGGCGAAATTTTCGAAATAGCGGCAATCGCCAGCGCTCAGTCCGTCCGGCAGAGCATCGTCGTCGTGCGTTTCGACGGGCGCAAGGCCGGCATCGTCGTAGACCGCCTGCTCGGCGATTGTCAGGCGGTGATCAAGCCGCTCGGGCGATTGTTCGAGAAGCTGCGGGGGATCTCAGGTTCGACCATTCTCGGGAGCGGCGAGGTGGCACTGATTCTCGATGTTCCACAACTGATTGATGCGGCGGCGAGCTTCGAGTCGCGACAACTGAGTGTTTTTTCGGCCGCGTAAGCGGATCTGATCATTCTTGCAGGAAACAGGGGGTTCGCAATGTTCACCAATATGAAAGTGGGCGCCAAGCTGGGCTTCGGTTTTGGCGTCGTCATCCTGGTCATGATCGTCATCTCCGGCATCGGCATCACGCGCATGGCCCGCCTCAACGATTCGATCGGCATCATGGCCAACGACCGCTGGCCGAAGACCGTAATGCTCAACGAAATTGTCGATCACTCCAGCCGGATCGGCATCGCCCTGCGCAACATGATGTTATCGACCAGCAAGGATGATCGGCAGAAGATGAAGGAACGGATTCTCGAATCGCGCAAGATCATCGGCGGCCATCTCGAGAAGCTGGAGCCATTGATGACCCTGCCGCGCGGCAAGGAGATGCTGGCGCAACTCAAGACGCTGCGCGGTGGCTACATCGCCGGCCAGGAAACCCTGTTCCGCCTGCTTGAAACGGAGCGTACGGCCGCCGATGCGCGGGCCTACCTGCAGAACGAGTTGCGCCCGATTCTGCTCGCCTACCAGGAGCAGGCGCACAAGTTCGTGACTTTCCAGGGCGAGCTGATGGAGGCCTCCGCCAAGGAAGCGCAGGACGCCTATATCGAGGCGCGCAACCTGACCCTGGCGCTGCTCGCGCTGGCCAGCGCGGTCGCCGCCGGCATTGCCTTCGGGATCACGCGCAACCTGACGCGGCAGCTCGGCGGCGAGCCAGACTATGCAGCGACTATTGCCCGCCGGGTGGCCGAGGGCGACCTGACGCAACACATCGAGCTGCGCACCGGCGATACCTCCAGCCTGCTGGCGGCGATGCGCAGCATGGTCGAACGCCTGTCCGGAACGATCGGCCAGGTGCGTTCGGCGGCGGACAACCTGTCATCGGCGGCGGAAGAAGTGACGTCGACGTCGATGTCGCTCTCGCAGGCGGCGAGCGAGCAGGCGGCCAGCATCGAGGAGACCTCGTCGTCAATGGAAGAAATGTCGGCATCGATCAGCCAGAATACCGAGAACGCCAAGGTCACCAACGGCATCGCCGGCAAGTCGGCAACGGAGGCTGCCGAGGGGGGCGAGGCGGTACGCGCCACGGTTGACGCGATGAAATCGATCGCCAGCAAGATCAGCATCATCGACGACATCGCCTACCAGACCAACCTGCTGGCCTTGAACGCGGCGATCGAAGCCGCCCGTGCCGGCGAGCACGGCAAGGGCTTCGCGGTGGTCGCGGCGGAAGTCCGCAAACTGGCCGAGCGCAGCCAGGTAGCGGCGCAGGAGATCGGTGAGTTGGCCGGTTCCAGCGTGAAGACTTCGGAAAAAGCGGGGCAGCTCCTGGAAGACATGGTTCCATCGATCAGCAAGACGGCCGAACTGGTGCAGGAAATCACCGCCGCCTCGGAGGAGCAGACAACGGGAGCGAGTCAGATCAACACCGCGATGAACCAGCTTGCGCAGACCACCCAGCAGAACGCCTCCGCCTCGGAGCAGCTGTCGGCGACCGCCGAGGAGATGAGCGGCCAGGCCGAGCAACTGCAACAGCTGATGGGCTTCTTCAAGACGGTTGCCGATGGTGGCCGCCGCGAGGCCACCATCGTATCCATCGCCGCCGCGCGGCGCCAGCCGCGGCCGGTGCCCCACAAGCCGCCGGTCGCCAGCGTGCCGGTCGGCGCCGAAGCGGAATACGTGAGCTTCTAGACGGAGACCGGCCATGTACGCCAGCCAGCAGACAGCGCTTCGCTCAGCCCCCGAGGCGAACAGCGGCGAGCCCAGCCAGTACCTGATTTTCACCCTGAACGGCGAATCCTTCGCGATGGACATCCTGCAGATCAGGGAAATCATCGAATTCGGTCACCTCACCGAGGTGCCGATGACGCCGGAGACGGTGCGCGGGGTAATCAACCTGCGCGGCGCAGTGGTGCCGGTGATCGACCTCTCGGCACGTTTCGATCGCGGGCAGACCGCTGTCGGGCGCCGCACCTGCATCGTCATCCTCGAAATCGATGACGGCGAAGCCTTGCAAACGGTCGGCATCGTGGTCGATGGGGTGACCGAAGTGCTGGAGATAGCGGCCGCCGACATCGAGCCGCCACCCGCTTTCGGCGCGCGCATGCGCACCGATTTCATTGCCGGCATGGCGCGGCTGGGCGAGCGTTTTGTGATCATCCTCGATTTGGCAAGCGTCCTTTCCCTGGCCGAGCTGGCGCAGCTGGCCGAACCGGGCGACGGCAGCGAATCAGGGGCCATGGCGGCCTGAAGAAGGGAGAGCGGCATGACATTGCCGGTGCAGGATATGGAATACGGAATGCAGCGCCTCGGCGTCTCGCAGCCGTTTCTCAGGGGATTCGCCTGGCCCTGGCGACGGGTGCGAGATGAGGCGCCGGCAGCGTGTCGATGCCACGTCGAGTGCGCCGAACTCAAGCGCTACGAGAAAGCGTTGGGGCTGGTCGAGCAGGTACTGGCCTACACCGCCGACGCTACCGTCATCACCGATTCCCGAGGCGTCATTCTTCTGGTCAATCCGGCCTACACCCGGATCAGCGGCTATACGGCGGATGAGGTATGCGGCCGCAAACCGCGCCAGCTGGATGCCAAGGGGCAGGATAAGGCCTTTTACACGACGATGAGGCGCGTGCTTCGGCGCGAGGGCCGATGGGCGGGAAGTCTATGGAATCGCCGGAAGAACGGTGAAATCATCGAAGAATGGCTGAACATCGTTGCCGTTCGCGATACGCAAGCGCGTGTCACGCACTACATCGCCATCGTCAGCGACATCTGCCGACGGAAACGCGATGAAGATCTGATCGAACAGATGCGCCATTTCGACGCCTTGACCGGCTTGCCGAATTGGGAGCTCCTGTCACTGCGCCTGCAGGAGGCGATAGCGGCAGCGCAGCATAGCGGCGAGCGGGTGGCGGTGCTGTTTCTTGATATTGACGGTTTCAAACATATCAACGACGCTCTGGGGGACGGCTTCGGCGATTACATCATCACCACCATCGCGGAGCGCCTGGTGCGCTACGCCGGCCGGGGAAATACGGTGGCACGACGTGGCAGCGACGAATTCTGCATCATGCTTCGCAGCACGGACAGCGTGGAGGCTGCCGCCGTCGGCGATCGCCTGCGGGCGGCGGTGGCGGAGCCACTGCATATCTTCGAACAGGAATACGCGCTGACCGCCAGCATCGGCATCAGCCTCTTCCCCAGCGATGCCGATGATGCCGCCACACTGCTCAGTCGCGCCAGCGCCGCGACCCATCAGGCCAAGCAGGAAGGCCGGAACAATGTCCAGTTTTTCAGCGGCAAGCTCCGCTCCTTGATACTGGACCGCCTGTCGATCGAGAAGGGGCTGCGCCGGGCAATCGAACGTGACGAATTCGTCCTCCACTACCAGCCACAGGTGAGTATGGCGAGCGGGCTGGTGGTGGGGGTCGAGGCCCTGATCCGGTGGAATCATCCCGAAATGGGGATGGTTCCACCGGCCAGGTTCATTCCCCTGGCCGAGGAGACCGGAATGATCGTCAGCATCGGCGAATGGGTGTTGCGCGAAGCCTGTCGCCAGGGACGTGTCTGGCACGACGCCGGATTTCAGGGACTGTACATGGCGGTAAATCTCTCGCCCTGCCAGTTCAGACAGGCCGACCTGGCGCAGCGGATCGAAGAAATCCTTGCCGAGAGCGGCCTGCCGCCTGAGTTTCTCGAACTGGAGATCACCGAAGGCGTTCTGATGGTGGACCCGGCGATGGCGGCGGCGGTGCTCAACCGACTGAAGCTGGCCGGCATCCGCTTCTCGGTCGATGATTTCGGCACCGGCTACTCGTCGCTCGGCTATCTCAAACGCTTTCCTCTTGACCGCCTGAAAATCGACCGCTCCTTCGTCAACGACTGCTGCAACGATCGCCACGACGCGGCGATCGTCAACGCGGTGATCGGGCTATCGCGCAGTCTGGGCCTGGAGGTGGTCGCCGAGGGCGTGGAGAACATGGCGCAGTTGGCCTTCCTGCATCGGCACGGCTGCGGCTACGTGCAAGGGTATTTGATGAGCCGGCCGCTGTCGGCAGCGCAGATGACGGAACTGCTTGCCGGAGGCGAGAGTTGCCTGCCCGGGCCGCAAGGAAAAGCAGCATGACGGCAGAATCGATCAGCGACCGCGAATTCGCGCTCTTCCAGGGGCTGATGCACGATCTGGCCGGCGTCCACCTGCCGCCGAGCAAGAAATCCCTCGTTTGCGGACGGCTGTTGCGACGCGTGCAGCAACTCAAGATGGGCAGCTTCGGCGACTATTTCCAGCGCATCGCCTCAGGCCATGAACCGGCCGAGTTGCAGCGGGCGGTGGATCTGCTGACGACGCATGAGACCTACTTTTTCCGTGAATCCAAGCATTTCGACTTTCTCGTGCAGCAGGTGTTGCCGCATTCGGGCGCGGGGTTCCGTGCCTGGAGCGCGGCCAGTTCGTCGGGCGAGGAGGCTTACAGCATTGCCATGGTCCTCATGGAACAGCTCGGCGCAGCGCAGCCCTGGGAGGTCTTTGGCTCGGACATCGGCATCGAGGTACTGGACAGGGCACGCACCGGCATTTACCGCACCGAGCGCATCCAGCATCTGCCGGCGCACTATCTGCAACGCTATTGCCTGCGCGGGATCGGCAGCAAGGAGGGAACCCTGCGCATCAACCCGGCACTACGCAGCCGCGTCCGTTTCGCCCAGGTCAACCTGAACAGCCAACTGCCCGACATCGGCCTGTTCGATGTCATTTTCCTGCGCAACGTGCTGATCTATTTCGACCAGGCGACCAAGCGGCTCGTCATCGAACGTTTGGTGCAGCAACTCAAGCCCGACGGCTGGCTATTCATCGGCCATTCGGAAAGCCTGAACGGCATCACCGATCGCTTGCACCAGGCGCAGCCGACCATCTACCGGAGGATCGAGCATGCTTCCGAAGCGGAGAAGCAGCGGTTGCGGCAGCTGGCTTGAACCATACAAGAAAGGGAGAAAAACATGGCTGCGGAACAGGCAATCCGTGTTCTCGTGGTGGACGATTCGGCCGTTGTGCGCCAGGTGTTGAGCGACATCCTGGGGCGTGCCCCCGGCATCAGCGTCATCGGCGCGGTGTCGGACCCGATTTTCGCCATGGAACGCATGCGCCGCGAGTGGCCGGACGTGATCACCCTCGACGTGGAAATGCCGCGCATGGACGGCATCAGCTTTCTCAAGCGCATCATGGCGCATCGACCGACGCCGGTGGTGATCTGCTCGTCGCTCACCCAGTCGGGCGCAGAAACGACTTTGCAGGCGTTGGCGGCGGGAGCGCTGTCGATCATCAGCAAGCCAACGCTCGGCCTGAAGAGTTTTCTGCATGACGCCGCCGATGACCTGGTGGGCGCCGTGCGTGCGGCGGCACGGGCCAATTTGCGGGTGCTGGCTGCGCTTGGGCAACCGGATGCGAAGCTCACGGCCGATGCGATTCTGCCCCCGCCGGGCAATCACGCCATGCTGCAAACGACCGAGCGCATCGTGGCGATCGGCACTTCCACCGGCGGTACCCAGGCTCTCGAGGTATTGCTGACCGCGCTGCCGGCGACCGCGCCGGGCATGGTCATCGTGCAGCACATGCCGGAGCGCTTCACCGCCGCCTTCTCGGCCAGGCTCAACGGCTTGTGCGCCATCGAAGTGCTGGAGGCGCAGGATGGCCAGCGGGTGATTCCCGGCCGGGCGCTGATTGCGCCGGGTGGCAAGCATATGACGGTGCGGCGCAGCGGTACCCAATACCTCGCCGAAGTGCGTGACGGTCCGCCGGTCAATCGCCATCGCCCGTCGGTCGACGTGCTGTTCCGCTCGGTTGCGCATTTTGCCGGGCGCAACGCGATGGGGGTGATCATGACCGGCATGGGCGACGACGGTGCCCGCGGCCTCAAGGAGATGCGCAATGCCGGTGCCCACACCTTGGCCCAGGATGAAGCCAGCTGTGTGGTCTACGGCATGCCCAAGGAAGCGGTGAAGCTCGGCGCGGTAGACCGCTCGCTCCCCCTGCGGGCGCTGGCCGGCGCCATGCTGAGCGGGCCGCCACGGCTGTCATGAAACAGGAATCTCCGGGAGAAAAAACATGCCCCAAGAAAAATCGAGCAGCGCGGCCGCCACGCAAGCAACGGCAATGACCGAGGAAATTCCCGGCGACCGCCCGGCATCCGGCGCCGAACGTTTGAGCCGCTTGTACGACGTGGCCCTGAAGACCACGACGGAAGGCATCCTCGGCATCGATGTGGCCGGTGTTATCGATTTTGCCAATCCGGCAGCGGCAAGGCTGCTCGGGCGGCCGATCGAAGATCTGATCGGACACGCCGCCTGCGACATTCTCGGCACCGCCAGCCATTTCCTGCCGTCGGTCGAAATGCCGGGCAAAGCGTGCTTCCTGCGCGGCAGCGGCCATCCCTTCGTCGCCGAGTTCCGGCTTTCCCCGAGAGCAGAGGACGATGCGCGACAGGGAACGGTCATGGTCTTCGCCGACATCACGGCCCGTCAGTCGGTGGCACAGGAATTGCGTGAGAGCGAAGTACGCCTGCGCGAGGCGCTGCGGTTGTTTCATGAGAAAAAAATGGCCGCCATCGGCCAGCTTGCCGCCGGCGTTGCGCACGAAATCAACAACCCCCTGACTTTCATCGCCGGCAATCTGAGGAGCATGGAAATTTATGCCGAAGAATTGCTCGGTGCGGCAGGGGACGGACCGCCAGGAGGATGTGGCGTGAGAAACGATGATGCCAACGCCAGCGCGCCGGATCTGGCGTTTCTCCGGCAGGACATCCCGGCCCTATTTTCTGAATCCGGGCGGGGCATCGCCAGAATTGCCGGCATCGTGCAGCAACTGCGCACCTTCTCCCAGATCGATGTCGACGGCGGATGGGGGCTCGCGGATATCAACGCCGGACTGCGGAGCGCCTTGAGTCTGATCGCCCACAACATCGGGGCGGGAGTGGAGATTCTGAACGAGATGAGCGAATTGCCGCCGATCGAATGTCAGGCAGCGCAAATCAACCTGGCTTTTTTCAACCTCCTGTCGAATGCCATTCGAGCCGTCGGCAGCAGCGGAAAAATATGGCTCAGGAGTGGGGGCGCCGCGAACGCGGTGTGGATCGAGGTTGCTGATGACGGCTGCGGGATAGCGGCGAAGCATCTGGAACAGCTGTTCGAACCTTTCTTCACCACGTGTGCCATCGGTCAAGGCATGGGACTCGGCCTGTCCGCTGCTTACGGCATCGTAAAGCGGCACGGCGGGCAGTTGTCGGTGTCCAGCCGCGCGGGCAAGGCCACCGTGTTTCGCATCGTACTGCCTGTTGCGCACGACTGCAGCGCGGGTTCGCCCGCCGTATTGGCGTATGCGGGTCAGTAGGCAGGGCGCATCGGCATACCGGCAGATTCCGGGCGCGGCAATTGCGCCCTGAGTTCACCGTTCGGGTGCTCGGCGCTATGCACATTGACGTACAGGTTGCCGGCCGTATAACTCGTGTACTGCGCATCGGTCAGTTTGGCATCGGACGGGACGGTGAAGCTGTCACTGCCGGTTTTGCTCAGCGTGATGATCGGTGGGCCATTTTTCCCAGCCGCTGCCTCATGAATATGCGCCATCGTCGGCTGCATGCCGGAAACCTTGATGCTGCCGTTGACCGTGTGATCGGGAAGCACCTTGAGTTGCCCGCTGCCGGTTGCCGAAGTCTTCACCGGCGGTACCTCGGCGCCGCCGTTCAGGGAAATCGACATCGCTTGCTGGGCGTGGAGATTGGCCGAGAGCCCGAGCAGCAGGGCCAGCGGAACTGCCAGGCAAAGCAGGCGGCTGGCGAGTTTTGGTGTATTGATCATGATTGACTCCTGAAGAATGATGAAGATGTCGCGCCCGTCGTGATGCGCGTTTTTGCATCATCCACCGGCAGCCGGCTCGATGCGGTTCGCTGACGCACACAGCCAATCCGCTGTCCCCTGCGTACGCTGGCGAACAGCGTCGGGTATCGCGAACTGGCATGCTTTGGGCAGATGCATGGAGCGCTGGCGCTTGGTTGCCGCCAGTGTCGGCATTTCATCGCCGAATCGAGACAACCGACGCCATCGGCGGCAATCGGGGTCAGCGGACGAAGCGGCTCGCGACAAAACCTGCTGCAAGCGCCAGACCGAGGGATTTCCACGGGTGTGCCGAAACGTATTGACTCGCTTCAGTGGCTACTTTCCGCTGACCGGCTTTCAGGCTGTCGCTCTGTTCGCTCAGCCAATCGGCCGTCGGGCCGACAACATCGACCACCTTGTCGACCGTCTGGTGGGCCATTCCCGCAACGCGTTCGATGGTCGGTTTGATTTTGCGCGCGTTCTCGCTGGCCGCTCCGGTCAATTCCTCGGTACGGCTCCGGGCATTGTTCAACATTGTCTCTGCTGCGTCGTGAGCGGCCGAAAACGGTGTGTCGGCACGTGTCGTAAGTTCCATCGCATTCTCCTGAATGAATATTTGAAAACAAAGAATCCGCACCCAAAGCGGAGCGTTGATGAAGACTAGGAGAAAAATCCGCGTTCGTATGTACGCAGGCGCACCTCCCGATCAGGGGACTGAAAAATGTCCTGAATATCATCAGCGCGGCTCTTTGCGGCGGTTCTCGGCCGGAGTACGCCAGCTCTTGCGCAGCTTCCGTCGGGAGTAGAGATTCATCAAGGGCGTCACCGATATTCCGTGCACGACGATCGAGACGGCCACCGTCGTCAGGGTGATCGAGATGGCCTGGTCGGCCAGCGCGGCAGGCAGACCACGATGGAGGGCGAACATCAGGTAATAGATCGAGCCGATACCGCGGATACCGAACCACGAAATCAGCAGGCGTTGATCGGTCGAGACCGAAGCGCCGAGCAAGCCGAGCCATACGGCAAGTGGGCGCAAGACGAGGAACAGGGTCAGGACGAAGGCGAGCGTCGGCCAGTCGATATGGGTGTAGGGCAGCATGGCGCCGACCACCAGGACGATGACCAGTTCGGCGATGCGCTCAAGTTGCTCGTTGAAGCCGCGCACGGCCTGCGTCATGTACGCACCGGCGAGCTCGGGATGGGTGGCCACCGCCAGATGCGATTCCTTGTTGTGCAGCCCGGCCAGTCCGTCATTGGGAAGCTGCCGCCGCCGGGGTTTTTCCTTGGTTCTTTGCAGGGCAAGGCCGGCGGCCAACACCGCGAGAAAACCCGAAGCATTGGCCAGCTGTGCCACCCCGTAGGCCAGGGCAACGAGACCGAGGGCCAGGAACTCGTCAAGCCCGATCGCTTCCTTGTGGTGGGTGCGCAAATAGAGCACCAGTTTGCCGATCAAGGTGCCGAGCAGGCTGCCGAGAATCAGGCCGCCGATCAGTGCCCACAAAACATCGACCGTCAACCAGCGCCAGCCAGCCTCCCCGAGATCATGCAGACCGAGCAGACCGAGACCGAGCATGACGAAAGGAAAGGCGGCACCGTCGTTGAGTCCGCCTTCACCCGTCAGACTGAAGCGCAGGCGATCCCGGTCGTCAGGTTCGGCCACCTGGACATCCGCCGCCAACACCGGGTCGGTCGGCGCCAGAATGCCACCGAGCAGGACGGCCGCACCGAGCGGCAGACCGAGGACAAAAAAACCGGCCGCGGCGACCAGACCGACGCTCAGCGCCATCGATACGAAAGCCAGACGTAGCGGCAAGCGCCACTGCTGACTCGATAAGGGCAAACCGAGCTTCAAGCCGACGGAAAAAAGTGAAATCAACAGCGCAATTTCGGCCACATGCTCGAGGATCGCGGCATAGCGTCGCGGGTCTGGCGCCATCAGACTCCAGCCGGCGGTGCCGAGTCCATAGCCGACCGCCAGATAGAGCATCGAAGCGCTGACCGGCAGTCGCTTGAGCAGCGATCCGGCCAGCGCCATGGTGATCAGCAGCGCGCCGATGATGAGCGCCCAGATCGGAAAGGAGATCATAGGGGTTCCAGACGGATGAAATGAGTGCACTCCTGCCACAAACGTGGCGAGGGCAGTGGCCGGCAAAAAGCCGACGCACTTCATTGGACCGCGTATCTGGATTGCCGTGCGCCGTGACTCGGCAGGGGATTTGGCTGATCTCTGTGCAGGACGCCGCTACGTCGCGCGGGAATCGCTCTTGACGCGATCTGCCCCGGATTTTGTCGATGCGCAGAAGGAGGTGATGAATGAGCAGAACCCTATCGCCAGCGACGATTCGTACCTCCTGCCGCAGCCGGAACGGTGTCCGAGCGACTGCTTGATTGCCGAACCGCCGAGGCGACCGGCAACTGCAGGAGGGGGCAAAGTGACGAAGTGCTGAAGAGGGTTGATGGTGCTTGCGGCAGGCGTGCGTTAAATTTTGCCCAGCAATAGCAGAACGATCAGGATCAGCAGCAGCAGCCCAATACCACCGCTCGGGCCGTAACCCCATTCGCGACTGTGCGGCCAGCTTGGAATCGCGCCGATCAGTATCAACACCAGAATAATCAGCAGAATTGTTCCTACGCTCATTTCATGTCTCCCCACAGCAAGTGGTCGCGGCGTAAGGTTCAAAAAAGAGAGCCTCCGCTAATTTTTTCCGCATGAACCCTTTGCCGGGCGATGCGGCGAATGGCGATGACCTTGTTCACAGCAGCCATCGCCTGGTCCATCGTGCCTTCATTCAGGAACTCGGTCGGTGCGCTCGCGAACACAGCAAGCACTTTTTTATTCGCCGTCTCCCGGTGGATCGATCGCAGCAGCTTCGCTGCCGAAACTTTCGTGGCGATTGTTCTGCGCAGGCAAGTGAGGCCGGCCATTCGCAATGCAATCGTGGGTGCGCCAACGTACCGACAGGGCGGGGAATCCGCTTTAGCCTGCAGAAACGTTCGCAGAACGCGAGGGCTGACAGCCCTGTTGATCGGTGCCTTATTGTGCCAACCCAATCATGACGCTGCCGAATGACAATATTTGAAAAAGAGGTCATCCCATGGAAACGATACAGAGATTCACCCTAGGCGCCGTTGCCGCAACCGTGCTGCTCGGCTTGGGCGCCTGTTCCGGCATGTCGACACAGGACAGGAACACGGCCATCGGTGCGGGAGCGGGTGCGGTCGGCGGTGCCGTTCTCACCGGCGGCAGCGCAGCCGGAACCGTTGGTGGCGCTGCCGTCGGCGGCATTATTGGCCATGAAGTCAGCAAACCCAAATGACGACTGACCGGCCGTGCGGCTGATGCCATGTACGAATCGCACAATGATCCGCCGCTGCCTCGCATTCACTTCATCCGGCGTCTCGCGCTCCACTTTGCGGGTGCAACGGTGCTCTTGCTGGGGTCGCTGCTGATCGGTATGGCGGGGTACGCCTACTTCGAGGCATTGGCCTGGCGTGATGGGTTTTTGAACAGCGCCATGCTGCTTGGCGGCATGGGGCCGGTGGATCCACCAAGAACGGCGGGCGGAAAGGTCTTTGCCGGACTCTATGCACTGTACGCCGGGCTGGTCTTCATCGCCGCGGCAGGTCTGGTTTTCATACCGGTGCTGCACCGCCTGTTGCACAAGTTTCACTGGGACGAAGCTGTGTAACGTTGCCCGGAACAGCGTGTCTGAATTCACACGACTGGTTCACGGTCCGCACGGCGGGCAGCAGCATGAGCCAAAGTGACTAGTAACTGATCGTCATGTTCACTCAATGGCGACGCGACACTCGCACGTATCGACCCGCCGTGCCGCAAAAAGCCAGGAGTCCGCTGATGACCTATTCTGCTTCCCCGCGCCAGAATCTACTGCTCGCCGCGCTGCCGACGTCTGACTTCGAGCGTCTCCATCCCCATCTCGAATTGATCTGGATGCCCGTTGGCAAGACGCTGCACGGGCCGGGTGATCGTTTGCATTACGTCTATTTTCCGACGACCTGCATCGCCTCCCTGTTTTGCATCCTGGACGATGGGGGCGGCGCCGATGTGGCGGTGATCGGCAACGACGGGATCGTTGGCATCGCGCTTTTCACGGGCGGTGAAAGCATGCCGAACAATGCTTCCGTATTGAGCGCGGGTTGTGCTTATCGGCTCCACCGGAAGTTCATCAAAGACGAATTCAATCGCTCCGGCGGACGGCGCAGTGGTGTCTTCAATCAACTGTTGCTGCATTACACGCAGGCACTGCTTACCCAGATGGCGCAGACGTCGGTCTGCAACCAGCATCATTCGCTTGCTCGCCGGCTTTGTCGCTTGCTCCTCCTGAGCATCGACCGCTCGCCTTCCAACGAGCTGGTCATGACGCAAAAATTGATTGCCGGCACGCTCGGTGTGCGCCGCGAGGGCGTGACCGAGGCCGCCATGAAACTACAGGCGGATGGGCTGATCGAATACAAGCGCGGTCATATCACGATCCTTAACCGGGCAGGACTCGAGGCTCGCGCTTGCGAGTGTTACAAGGTGATCAGGAAGGAATACGACCGCCTTCTGCCCCGGCAGCAGCCCCTGCGCAATGCTCGGCTGCTGATCGGTGCTTGAGCGTAGTGTGCGCCGTACCCGTGCGCCATCCGTTTCGCGCCAGCCCATGCCTGCTGCCACGTGCGGCGTATCGGTCCCGGATGGACAGGCTAATGCCGGGCCCCGGCCAGCAAGGTGGCGAATTCCCCGGCCGCCAGCGGACGGCTGAAGTGATAGCCTTGCCCCTCGGGACAGAGATTGGCTTGCAGGAAGGCGAGCTGTTGCGGCGTTTCGACCCCCTCGGCGATGACCTGCAGTTTGAGGCTGCGGCCCATGGCGATGATTGCGCCGATGATCGCCTGATCGACGTCGAGGTCCCGTACAAACGACTGATCGATCTTTAGCGTGTCGAGCGGCAAACGCCGCAAATAGCTCAGGCTCGAATAGCCGGTGCCAAAGTCGTCGATGGCAATCCGGATACCGGCCTCCTTGAGCGCGCGCAAGGTCGCCATCGTCATTTCGGTGTCCTGCATCAAGCCGCTTTCGGTCAACTCCAGTTCGAGGCAGTGCGGGTCGAGGCCGCTGTCGTCCAGGATGGAAAGAACGCTGGCCAGAAAACCCTTGCTGTGGAATTCGACGCTCGAAACATTCACTGCGACCAAGCCGATGGCGAGTCCGCTTTTCAACCATGCAGCCATCTGCCGGCAGGCTTCGCGCAACACCCATTGGCCGATCGGCACGATCAGGCCGCTGTCTTCAGCGATGCCCACGAACGCGGTAGGGAAAACCAGCTGATGATCATTTTTCAGGCGAACCAGCGCCTCTGCGCCGGTAATGGCGCCGGTTTCGAGATTGACCTTCGGCTGGTAATGCAAAACGAAATCGCCTTGGTCGAGCCCGTGCCGAAGTATCGCCTCGACCGATTGTCGTTCCCGCTCGTGGGCATTCATGTTCGGCGTAAAACGCTGGTAGTTGCTGCGCCCGCTTCTTTTGGCGTGGTACATCGCGGTGTCGGCGTTTTTGAGCAAGGCTTCAACGTCCTTGCTATCGTCGGGGTAAAGGCTGATGCCGATACTCAGCGTAACGTGCAGCGAATGGCTGCCGATCAGATGCGGTTTGAGCATCGCTTCGATCAGTTTTTCGGCACTGAGAATGGCGTCGTGTTCAGCTTCGACTTCGGCCAGCAGGACGACGAATTCGTCGCCGCCCTGGCGACTGACCGTATCCGAATGGCGGACGCACGCCTGCAGGCGCTTGGCGGTCGACTGCAGCAACTGGTCGCCGATCAAATGGCCGAGCGAATCGTTGATGTGTTTGAAATGGTCGATGTCCAGATACATCAGGCCGACTTTTTTGCCGTGCCGCTGCGCGAATGCAATCGCTTGCGTCAGGCGGTCGGTAAGCAGTGCACGGTTTGGCAAGCCGGTCAGGACGTCGTGTTCGGCCATGTGCGCCAGCCGTTCGAGTGCCTGCGCGGCAGTATCGGCCATCGTCTGGGCCCTGACCAAGGCGACGACGAGACGCTCGTTGGCTTCACGCAAATGCGATTCCATGCGTGCTCTTTCTTTCCCCCTGAGCAGATCGGCAT
Source organism: Rhodocyclaceae bacterium (assembly GCA_049295655.1). GTDB lineage: Bacteria > Pseudomonadota > Gammaproteobacteria > Burkholderiales > Rhodocyclaceae > CAJBIL01. Next base: position 1,016 of record JBAQRB010000116.1, on the reverse strand, counting down.
CGTCGCGCAGATCAGCCGCTTCTGCGCGATGCCGGGCGACCCGCTCGCCGGTGAGCAGCGTGATCTCACGCGCAGCCAGTTTTTTTGCGGCCAGCAAACCGGAAGATTTCTTGCCGGCAGCACGCCGACCGGTGCGTGTGTTTTTACGCATCGTCGTCAGCCCGCAGCGGCCAGGACCGGAGCTGGCGTTCGAGTCGGCCGTCCGCCGAGCAGTCCCTCGTAGTCGACCACCGGATCGCCGATCTCGATTCCCGCATTGCCGATCGCGAACTGGCGGATCTCGTTGCTGTGTGCGCTGCCGCGCACCTTGACGACGGCCATGACTCGCTTCAAGCGGCTATCGACCTCGATGTAGCGTTGCACGATGATCGCGTCGGTCAGGAAGGCCGACCCGTAAGGGCTGAAGCGCAGATCGATGTAGCGGTCTTCAAGTTCCGATGTCAGGAGCACCGTGACGCCGAGATTGGACAGCACGGCGACCATGCGGAACAGCGATTCGCGAAAATCCTCGCGGAAGCTCGGCGCGACCGCCAGTTCGAAGCCGGACAGCGAGTCGATGACGATGCGGCTGGCTTTCATGCGGGCGATCATGTCGATCAGATGCTGGACAATCTCGTCGACCGACAGGTCCGGCGAGCGGGTATTGATCAGGCCGATTTGCCCGGCACGCACCATATCGTCGAGCGTGGGCGTCAGCGACTGGCTCGGCGTCTGCTCGAAGGCGACGATCACGCCGGTTTCGCCGCGGCGTACGCCTTCGGCCAGAAAGGCGGTGGCCAGGATCGTTTTGCCCGACCCGGACGGCCCGGCGATCAGCAGCGAATAGCCGGCCGGCAAGCCGCCGCCGAGCATGGCGTCAAGGCCTGGCACGCCCATGGCGACGCGCATTTCAGCGCGTGCAGCCGAGCGGGGGCTGGCCATCGCCCCGCTGTCGTCGCGCACCGGTGCCGCCGGAAAGATTTCGACCCCATGGCCGGTGATGCGGAAGGGATGCACCCCGGGGCTCGGTGCCTGAC